>JAJHRM010000264.1 GCA_020832965.1 Thermofilum sp.
GTCACCCGGAGCCTTGTTTACAAGGACCATTTTGTCCGCGTCCTCTACGTACAGCTCCAAGTTTACTGCCTTCCTCATAAGCCCAAATATCTCGTTCTCTACGTAATCCACATCGTAGGGGTCGGCTGTCTCGTATTCAAGGTGGCTTAGCACTACAATACCCTTGCCGTAAGTCCTGTAGATCTCAAGGACGTCCCCATCGGATTTATCCCTCACAAGCGCTTGGTAACCTGGATACTTGGTAAAGCGCCCATGGCACTCCTTTTTCGCGACCTTCGTGATGTCTATTTTATTCGGTACCGAGAATATCCAAGGATCGTATACAACTTCCAAGTTTTTTGGGTCATGTCCATACCCGATAGTTGGGTAATCGCTTGGGAATTCGTTGCTCTCCACCTGCAACTCGTCCGGTAGCCACGTCCACCAGACGTTGCCGGAGTCTGTCCAGGGATCAGGGACGTGAGTATCGTGGGAGATGTCGTTTTGATCGCAGGAGAAGAGCCTTCCACCATTAAAAATCCAGTTCTTCAGCTCTTCTTTATGGTCATAGAAGGATTTTCCTATAACTGTAACTGGCACAGGTCTGTTGTAATCTGGACCTGGATTATTCCACTCAAAAATGCAATCCTCATCTATTAGCAGTATCGAGTATTTATTTAGATTCGTCCAGAGAAGTGATATGTTGTTTTCAGTGTAGGTATCGTAACCGGGTATCTTTCCTTTTTTAACCAGTTCCTCAAGGTCATCGCCCACTGTGTACACCGCAGTCGTGCTATAGACATAGGCAATCGATACACCTTTATCTCCCTGGGTATATAATGGAGTTGCTGTCTGAAATATGAGCAAAGAGACCAGAACAAGGATGCAGACCTTTACTACTCCCCTCCTGGACATTATATCACCGTCCCTCAAGGCAGGTAGTTAGTTAACTTTTAAAAATTTTTCTGTCAGATAAGAGGCAAAAACGGAGATCCTTGTAAAAAGATAAAGAGGCAGAAATACTCTTTCTTCTTAAAGATGAAAAATAGGTAGCGCGCGCTTTTTCCTCGTCTTAGGTTGTCATATTTAAGATAGGTTTTATAAAAATTTTGTTGCTTGTTAATCGAACCCGGGGATACCTAAAATATCTTAGCGCGCGCTTCGTACGAATAGCCCGCAACTACAATTTTGTTTTTATTCTTTTGGAATCTTTTCAATACCAAAACCACCGCAGGTAGTAAAGAATTTACCATCTCTTTTTTCAAAATATATTCTCACCCTTTCTCCCTCCTCAAGAAATTTATGCAAACCGTCAACTAACTGAATCTCTCCTTCTTTAATATCTCCCTTGATACTGCTTTCAATTTTTATAACATAGTAATATGTTGGTGTTTTCCTTCCCTTTGGGAATATGGCTATAATCTTCTCAACAACCCCCTCAACTATGTAGTCCGCTTTATTGGCTACATAAGTTTTATTTTCACATTCCTTTGTCATTGCATAAGATTCCATCACCCGAAATGGGGGGAATTTATCTTCGATACCAAAAACACCACAAGTAATAAAAAAATCGTCATTTCTTTTTTCAAAGTATATTCTTACCTTTTCTCCTTCCTTAAGAAATCCATACGAACAATCCTGGTCAACTAACTGAATCTCTCCTTCTTTAATATCTCCCTTGATACTGCTTTCAATTTTTATAATATATGTTGGTGGTCTTAATCCTTCTTCAACTATAGCTTTCTCGACAACCCCCTCAACTATATACTCTGCTCTATCAGCTATATAGGTTTTATTTTTACATTCACCTGGAATTGATTCACTAGTTAATATCACTTGAACTGGGAAAACAATCTCTATTCTCATATAGTAAAGAACTAGGGCAGTTACTAGTATTGTTCCAACTAAAATCAAAAGCTTCATAGATGCACGATTTCTGTGTAATATTTTCATGCTCATAATGTTCCGGTTCCCTGTATATCTAATCTCAATTTTGGCGATATTAATAAACTTTTCTTCGACTAGCGCGCGCGACCTTTCCGATTTTAATTATATCACAAATTCATAGCTATCCGCAACTAGAGTCTTGACAATAGTGCTTGGACGATTAAAATGAAAATAAGTATAAGTTTTATGATGGATTATAAAGGTCGAATCTAAAATGAGATTGGGAAAGAGAGGAGGCTAAGATCGATTATCTTAATTAGAGCGCGCGCTACATTTAACAAAGAAGCATTTCAGCTATGGGCCAGGAAAAACTGAGAGAAAGCAGTGAGATCAAAATTGAAAAGCCATTGAGACGATCTCAGCAGAGTTCATCGGGAGAAAAATTAAATATTTTTTATATTATGGTGTAAGGCTACGGTTAGATTTTTATAGTCTGAGATGCATAAGAATCCGTGTGGAAAGTTGCCATAGCCAGCTACCTGCCGCCTGAGGAGGCGATATCCAGGCCAGCGGTATACTTCTCATCGTACGGGTGGAGCATCTACCAGGTGGACAACGTCTACATAGTGGAGGACGGCGCACGCTACCCCAGCCTCTCGATAAGCCTAGCGGTGATCGGGGGTGTCCTCCTTGCAGGGGGGATCGTTGTCCTCAACCTGTCCAGCATAGCGGCGGGCTTACTCCTACTACCCATAGGGCTGATCCTGCTCAACGAGAAACACTCTGTAGCGCTGAAATTCGAGGAAAACACGTACCTAGTAGCCGCGAACAGCTACGAGGCCTTCCGAGAAGCACTGAGGTTCGCCGAGGCTATAGGCGGAAAATTGCTCCACGCAGAGGCCCCCACAGCCCCCCTCGTGAAGATCACCTTACCCACTGCAAGCTCAGCTAAAGCCATAAGAGAGCTGGAGACGAGAGTGCTCAGGAGGATCGAAGCACTGGGCCCAACCCAGCTAAAAGCCCAGCCGGCACAAAGCCGAAAGGAGATCCTAGAAGAACTAAACACGTACCGGGGCTACCTTGAGAAACTAGAAAAGCTGAAAGCGGAGGGGAAAATCACGGAAAAAGCGTACAGCGACCTAAAAAACGAGTACACCCAAAAAATAGCCGAGCTACAAAAACAACTACAACAAGCCTAGACATACCTCTTACAGTTAAAACAGTAATACCTGCCCAGCTTCTCCAAACGATAAGCAGGCCTACCACAGTAAGGACAAACGACAGTCACAGCATCCGATCCCCTACCGCTAGAAACAAGTTTGCCCCTAGACTTAACCCAGAATTCTTTAATCATCCTTCCGCAAACCCTCAGCAATTCAGGAACATCAGAATCCCGGGTAAACATTTCTGCCAAGTCTAGAACAGAGATACCCTGATTGTTCCTAATAGACGGATCCGCACCATTCTCAAGCAATAACTTAACTATATCTATATCAACTGGGCAATTGGGTAGGTTAGCGTGCGCGCACCAGCTTAGGTTAATCCACCAAGAATAAAAACTCAACTCGTCTACGATACCGTCCGCGTTTAGAGCATAATGTAATGGCGTGTCTCCATTCTTATCTTTAACATTTATATGTGCACCACACCTTAGTAGGACTTCGAGAACTTTAGTTACCACTGCACCCATACCGTAAGAGCGCTTACACACAAAATATACGGCACGGTGCAAAGGAGTTCGACCGTAGGTATCTATTGCATTGACATCAACTCCATGTAGCGCGCACGCTTTACTGCTTTGAAGAGTTCCTCATTTAGGTTCATCACTTATGAAGAGGAGTTTATCCTACTTAAGTTTTATCGCTTTATTGGGGTTTAGGCAGGCGTAAAGAGTGTTTACGCTTGGGAAGTGGGGATGCAATGGAGCAATCCCAAGGCTAGGTGGGGATTTGACGTGTAAGAACGCGGTTGATGCGGAGCGCATAGGTGTCTTTCTATTTATTTGTTGAGGGGCTTATGTTGTTTGGTAGGTTTTTATTCTCTGGAGGATAGCGTTTATTTCTTTTAGTTGTGTTAGGGTTTCCTGAGTGATTGT
>JAJHRM010000263.1 GCA_020832965.1 Thermofilum sp.
TAGCCGACAAGGGCTACGGCATCATACAGCTCCCATGCCCAGAGGCAACCTACCTAGGTATGAACCGCTGGTGGATGACTAAAAACCAGTACGATACCACGAGCTACAGAGCTCACTGCAGCCGCATCCTAGAACCTACACTAACCCTTCTCAGAGAGCTTACAAGAGCCGGTGCTGAGTACGTGGTCATCGGCGTCGAGGGCAGCCCGTCATGTGGAGTTTACATGACGACAATCGGGGGGTGGAGGGGCGATCCAGCAAGCTCCTCTTCCGCTAAGGCGGTGAAGAGCAGCGGTATGGGCGTCTTCATGGAGGAGTTGCTAAACCAGATTAAGTCTAGAGGAATAAAGCCTCCAGAGAAAATGCTTGAAGTGAATCACGAAGAGGTAAGCCGAAGAGGGTTGCCCAAAGAACTAGCCGAACAGATCTAAACCCAAGAACCGCTAAGCTTGGGTTCTCCTTAAACCTTTCGGGGGTGGCGCACGCGCTGCTGACGTCAGCATCCGTCCTGGAGACCCCTCGATGAGGGATTCTCTTCCCAGAAGGAGTGTAGGAATAGCTGCCATGGGCAAGGGAGCAGCGGCGCGCCTTATACTACCTCATGTAAGAAGCTATTACTCTTATCCCTTTCTTCTCAGCCTCTTTCTCAGCGGATGGATGTATCAGGAACCTGAACATCAGCTTGTAGACCTCACCTTTTTATTACCTTCCTTACCTTTTCTATTTTACTCTGGAACCTCCTCACGTCATCCCCATATATTCTATGCTTTGCCTCGCCTATAACAGTAATCTTCTCCCCGTTTCTCACACCCTCCCTGTACAGATTCAGCTCGATCTCCTCCCCATCAACGTAGATAAATTTCCTTTCAAGCTCAACCTTTATGCCCTCATGCCTATAAAGCCATCCGGGAACGACGACTCTGGCTATGTCCTCAAGCCCGAACCCAATCGTACTTGAGAGGAATCCTACCTCTTTCGCTAGGCTTTCGATCCTCTGAGTCAGCGTGCTCAAGCTCTCGGTGAGCCTCCTCTGAGCCTCGGTTAGCTCGCTAACGCTAATGGTCAGCTTGTTCACATTCTCTGTCAATGTGCTCAACGAGGCCCTTATATCCTCTATGCCCAAGTGCGCCATGACGGCGTATCTGAACGTCTCATCCTCCTTGAGCATCTTGAGGAACTTCCTCTTCAGATCAGCGCTCATCCTAAGAGGTTTTTTGAAGCTCGCCTAAAAAATATTTCCATTTAGGTAAGCACCAGGATGTGGCTTTATTCAGCCTTTTCTAATGTATGAGCTCTCGGATCATTTCGCACTCCACGCTAAGAGCGTCGGCTGAGGGTAAAGCCCGCGAGATGCAAGCAGATGAGATTGCTCCTAAATGATGGCTCACTATTAGAGAAAATTGATGATCCCTACATGGATGAAAATTAGAGTCTAGGAGCTTTACTCTTGGCGTTATAGAGCTTTAGGACTTCTTCAAGTGCTTCTCCAACTGTTAGGGCGTTTAGGCTTATACCCCTCTTCCCGAGTTCGCTGGCTAACTGCACTATCTGTGGAGGCTTGATGGCAGCCCTCCTCAGCACGTCTATGGAGCTTAGAACTTCCCGTGTAGACCCGTCCATCAGCACTTCGCCGTTAGAGATGAGGATGACCCTCTCTGCGGTTTCAGCTACGAACCTCATGTCATGGGTTATCACTACTAGGGTGAAGCCCTCCTTGTTGAGTTTCCTTGAGAGCTTAGATAGTAGGTGCCTCCCAGCGTGGTCCTGCCCCGTCGTCGGCTCGTCGAGTATGATCACGTCGGGCTTCATGGCTAGTACAGAGGCGACTGTCAGCAGCTTCATTTTCCCATAGTCCAGGTCGTACGGGTTAAAGTCCTCGTAGCCCTGCAAACCCACCTCGCCGAGAGCCCACTTGACCCTTTGCTCGATCTCCTCCTCGGAGAGCCCAAGGTTCGTTGGTCCGTACGCTACCTCTCTCCACACGGTGCTCTCGAATATCTGGTGCGAGGGGTTCTGGAACACGTAGCCCACGCGCTTGACTATCTCATGCGTCGGAGTCGTCCTGGTGTCGAGGCCGTCTACCACGACTCTGCCCTTCGTCGGTTTGAGGAGACCGTTGAGATTCTTGGCGAGTGTCGTCTTTCCACCACCGTTTTGGCCGATGATCGCTATGAGCTCCCCCCTCCTGATCGATAGTGAAACCCCCTTCAGCGCCCAGAAGTCCGTCCCCTCATACCTGAACCACAAGTCCTCTACCCGGATAATTTCACTCATGAAGATCACCCGAGCAGCTCTACGTAGGCTTTCACAGCCTCCTCAAGGGTTATTGGCAGATCTACCTCGATACCCAATCTCTCCCGGACCAGGCTCGTTAGCTCGGTCACTGATGGTGGGTCGACTCCACGCTTCTTCAGCTCATCGACCATCGTGATTACCTTCCTCGTGTCACCGTAAGCTACGACCTCGCCCTTGTCGAGAAGGAGGACCTTGTCCGCAAAGTACACGACTTCCTCTATTTCATGCTCAGCGAGAACTATCGTCGAGCCTGACTCCGCCAGTTTCTCAATTACGCTTAAAACCTCGTACTTACCAAGGGGGTCCAGCTGTGCGGTAGGCTCATCCATCACTATGACTTCTGGGCGAAGAGCCAGGACAGTTGCGATTGCAAGCCTCTGCATCTGGCCCCCAGATAACTCAAAGGGCGACCTTTTCTCCAAGCCTGCTAGACCAACGTACTCTATAGCCTCCTTTACGCGCCTGTCCATCTCCTCCCTTGGGTAGCCGAGCATCATCAGCCCAAAGGCTACCTCTTCCCAGACAGTAAGGGCTAAGCCGGAGATCTGGTCTTCGGGATCTTGAAAAACGAAGCCCACCTTCGTGGACATCCTCGACGTGGGAGTATTCAGCACCTCAAGCCCATCCACAACAACTCTGCCGCCGTAGCGTCCACCGTAGAAGTGCGGAACAAGACCATTCAAAGCTTTTAAGAGGGTGGATTTGCCCGCGCCGTTAGGACCAATCACTGCCAGGACTTCCCCCTTCTCCACCGTGAAGCTGACGTTTTTAAGTACGAAGTCTTTGCTCGTGGGATAGGCATATGTCAAGTTCTCGACTTTAATTATCGGCTCCAAAATTAACACCCCCCAAGCGCAACGCTACTGCCCCGCCCATATCCAAGGCAAGTGCGAGACAGGGGAGTAGCCCACGTAAACGTATATCCAGGCCAAGATGAGGGTTGTGATCAGCATTGCGAGGAGGAAGAGGTAGTCTATCTTCGTAAGGCTTGCCCTGTAGGGGAGAGTTTTCCTGACGGGGGCGCTGAACCCCCTTGATTCTAAGGCTATTGCTCTTATCTGAACCTTATTCAGCGAGCTAAGCGTTAGCGGAATAACCACTGCCAAGTAGTTCTTGATCCTCTGAAGAAAACCAACATCAGTTCTAAGTCCCCTAGCTATTTGGGCCTGCATTATAGTGCTCGCCTCCGCTGCCAGGAGTGGGATGAACTGCAGAGTTGCGATAACCATGTAGATGAGCTTAAATGGAAGCTTCATCTTAAACATTGTTGCAACCAGTCTCGCCTGGTTAGTTGTCAGAAAGAAGAGAAGGGCAGCAGCGATTGCAACCGCAATTCTAAGAGGCCAGGTTATTGCCCACCCCAAACCCTCTAAGTACACCGGGTACTCGCTTCCAAGTATGTTGATATAGCCTATGATAGTCTTGTTCCAGGGAAAGCCGAAGGGTAGCGCAAGCACGGGAATCGCTATGAGGATCCAGGGCACAATTATGACCAGGAGGGTCATCGCTATGGGTCTCCAGCACTTTGAGTAGGCGGCTAAAGCCAATGTTGCAAAAAGAAAAGCTAAGTTGAGTATTGGTTCGAAGAAAATATAAACGAGGACTGTGGCCCACAGGAAGTAGAGGAACTTTACCCGGCCATCTAATCTCTGAACAAAAGTATCAG
>JAJHRM010000265.1 GCA_020832965.1 Thermofilum sp.
GCCCCGAGAACCTCTCCTGGAGCCTCCAGGACATGAGGGGCAGGAGGAGCGGGCTGCTGAGGGGGAAGCCGGAGAGCTGGATGGTGTGGGGCGTGAACGGGAGGTTCGAGTGGGTCCTGCAGCGGCTGGAGGGGAGCGAGGTGTTCGTCTACGCGACGAGGGGCGCCGGGATCGAGGGGGGCCTCGCGCTCTACGGCGTCGCGAGGGGCAGGGCGGAGCTGAGCGGGAGGTACTGGCCTCAAGGGGAGGGCTGGCTCGCCTTCTACCTCGAAGTGAGGAGGGCGGCGCCCGGCGTCCTCGAGCACCCCGAGGACCCGAAAGCCTGGAAGCTCGTACCGAGGGAGAAGCTGGTGGAAGCGGGAGTGCCCGTGCTGCCCGGGCCGCAGAAGCTGAAGCCGGAGCAAGCGGAGAAGCTGAAGAAGCTGCTCGAGCGAGAGAGCTTAGTTGGTATATGTAATTAATACCTTACTAGGCACGCTAGCTCGACGAGCAAGTCAAGGCGGTTCGTCGCTCGAGACAAGTAGCGTCAGAATGTACTCCGTATAACGGCTCGGCTCTCCACTCAGGGTGGCTGGCTCAACGTAAAGGCGACGTTCGAAAACTTCAGCAAGTATTTTCTATTTACTGCAGAGCAGAGCTATTCTGATACCATCATGTCTTTCTTTTAACACACGCTGTGACAACACAGCTCTCCGTGTACGGTAACATGAGCGTTAGTTTTTTAGCTACTGTGAGAACGAACCTTCTGATGTCCGATCCTGGAAAATACGAAGAGATAATACTAAAAATCTTTCAACGGCATTACAAATCTGGTCTTAATAAAGTGTATTTCAGCCGCGATGAACTCAGAGAAGTAGCTAAGGAATACAGAATACGAAATGTACCAGATATAATATACTATTTCACTAGTGGTCGTGGGGATCTACCAGAAATAATACGCTTAGAAGGTTTTCAATCAATCAACATAGTTAAGGATGGATATGAACTTGTTAAGGAACCTCAATTTATCGAATTGGAAAAAGTTGAACAAGAACGTTTAGATTTTGAAGTCCCAGAAGTCGTTAAGGACTTTTTGAGAGAAGATGAACAGGCTTATCTAACGTTGCTGAGGTATGGTGACGTCTTCTCGAGGTTTCTAGGAAAGAAAACATATCACCTGCAAGCCCACTTAAGGAGCTCTGATCCCCACTATGGTGAGATAGAAATAAATGACCTCTATGTAACAGAAGACAGAGAGTTGGTGGTGGTTGAGGTGAGGGGACCTGTCGAAAAAGTCGATAGATTGAAAATCAAACGTCAAGCAGAGACCGCGAAGCGGTTATATCCTCAAGCTAAAGCAATCATTCCTTTAGCAGTAAATATTAAAAAGGAAAGGAACATTATTGATATTATTCAACTTGATGAAAGATTTAATGTGAAAAGGGCACGCAGATACATATTACCTTTTGCTCCTAAGCTTCCTCCTACTCAAAAAGAATTGTTAGAGTATATGCTATGAAGACTATGGAAAATATAAGAAAGAAATCGGGAAGGTATTGGATTACGAGCGATAGATGCCCTGTATGTGAAATGATGAGTGCATCTTTGCCAATTTCAGTAGTCGAAAGGTATTCTTGGCGCACCGAACCCCCCGCGGAGAAGTACCCCGTTCACCGGTGGTTCACGTACGTTCAAACTTATTCTCCAGAATTCGTGAAATATATCATACAGAGAGAAAAAATTACTTCAGACGATCTAATAATTGACCCTTGCGCGGGTACCGGTACTACTCTTGTTGAGGCAAAGCTGAGTAATATCAACTGCGTGGGAGTTGAGGCGATAGACTTCCTAGCATTTGTTTCTAGGGTTAAAACAGTATGGGATGTTGATCTAGGGGAACTAAGATCATCTTCAATGTCTGTCTTCAATGAAGCCATCAGAATGCTTCCGAAGTATCAGCGTGCGTTAAAAGTCCAAGCTCTTACGGGTACGCTTCTCGAGGAGTCTCTCGAAACAGCTGAAACCGCCATAGTGAAGCCATGGTATTTGACCCTCCTTACCAGGAAATACATTGACCCTGAGCCGCTCGCTGAGCTACTCGCTTTAAAGGAAGCTATATTAACATGCGAGCTCGAAGAAAAAATCAAAAGTTTGCTCACACTCGCCTTAGCTTCTATTGCGCGCCCCGTATCGAACCTTAGATTCGGCCCTGAGATAGGTATTAAGAAAAAAGGTTCTAAAAGGAATCGTATTGATGCATTTAGATTATTTAAGCAAAAAATTGATATCATTATAGAAGACCTCGTAAAAATGCAAAAGAATCCCTCGAATGCCTTATGCGAAGTTTATATTACAGATTCAAGGGAACTGCATAAGCTGCAGATTCCCTTTGACTATCATAAGATTCACATGATATTTTCGCCTCCCTACCCTCAAGATCACGATTATACTAGGGAAGTGCTCTTGGAAGCAACTTTGCTAGACTTTTTTAAATCCCAAAAAGATATTAGAGCAGCTAAACAGAGAATGATTAGAGCAAGTACCCGAGGAATTTACTCATCTGATAACGATTTTTGCTTAGTAGCTCACATAAAAGAAATAGCTGATCTCGTAAAGCAAATTGAAAAAAGAGTGAAAGAAACAAGGGGAACTAGTGGATTCGAAAAGCTATACCCAAAATTAGTTGGAGAGTATTTTGGAGGGATGTATAGACTCCTTTCCTCTGCTTATAATCTAATGGATAGGGGTGGAACTGTGACACTTCTTGTAGCTGATTCACACGCCTTCAAAATGGTTCATATCGAAACCGCTAAGCTATTAGAGAAAATCGGATTGAGTATAGGCTTTAGAAGCTCGAAGATAGAAGTGTGGCAATACTTGCGAAGTACGGCACATAAATATCTAATTCCAGAATATATCTTAACATTATATAAATGAATATGCATTATTAAAGTATGATGATTTTGATTTTATTAGAATTTTTATATTTTAGTTTTTAGTAGTGAAGAATCAATAATAGCGCGCGAGGCGACTGCTGAAGCCTCCTGCAGCTCATGGCACGTGCTTTGGAGATCATATTAAGACGTTCGCTTCTCTTTGAGTACCATTTTCTTCTTGCAAAATCTTATAGTTCGCGCGCGCCTTCAGCTAATCCTCGCTCTCCCTGCTGAGAAAGCCGGTCACTTTGATGTTTAACCAGCGTTGACATCCGCGCCGTGATTCAGCAGCAGCTTGACGATGTCTGCGCAGCCCTTTTCGGCCGCTATATGCAGCGGCGTTCGCCCTTTCACGCTTATGTCCATTAAGGTCGAGAGGCTCGAATCCAGCACGTTGGCGTTCACGCCCTTCTCCAGAAGCTCCTTGACCTTAGCGGCATCCCCCTTCATGACGGCTTTGAAGAGCTCAACCTCCAAACTCATACGCTATTCGGTGGCGGAGCCAATTACTTAAGCGTTAGCGCGCACAAACGCCGCGCTTTCCCCGCGCGGCACGCTACAAAGGGTGACCGCCGCGCTCCCGCTCGTAGAACTCCCTCAGCGCCCTCGCCGGGTTCTCCGCGTAAACGATCTTCACCGAAGCCTCCCCGCTCGCCACCCCGCCCGCGAGCTCCGCCACGTACTCGACCACCGCCTCTCCGCCCTCCGCTACCACCGCTTAGCGCGCGCTGGAAAAATCGACGACGAGTTGAGTTGTTTAAAGAATACAGGAAGCCAAGCGGTATCGAGATAAGCGGCTCGGAGCGAGAAGTGTGTAAAACGAGCCCTCGAGAACCTAAAGGCAAGTGAGAGCCCGTGCGCTGACCAGCAGAGAGCTTGGGAGCAGCTAGCTCCTTTGAGTCAGCGCGCGCTCATGTATCGCTACTTACATTTTTCAAAAAGTGGCTCCTTTCTTGAGTAGGAGCTTTATGAGTTCCACGTTCTGGTTGAAAACCGCGTAGTGGAGCGGCGTAGCGCCGAAGCTGTTTCTCG
>JAJHRM010000266.1 GCA_020832965.1 Thermofilum sp.
CGTAAAGGTCGTACAACCTCGCTCCTAAAGAGGGTATAACGGTCATCCTCAAGTACTCGTTTTCCGCAACTATGGCCTTGTACCGAACCCTTTCGGGCTTATCGCTAAAGCTATCCAGCCGCGTGTATGGGTAGTGCTGGAGAAACCTAGGCAGGGGATCCTCACCCTCGATCCCATACGTGAGTATTTCCACTTCTTCGAGAGAGTATAAGGCTTTGTCTCTGCTACCTATGCCACTCACGTAATTAAGATGTATGAAGTAATATAAAACACTGCCTGCAAGCATGATTCGTGCAAGGGTTGCTACGAATCAACTTCAGCAACAACAGCAATGGGCCTATAACGCTTAGGAAAAAATGCGACGGAGAGTGTAGCGTGCGCGAGGCTCAGTACGGAAGCATCCACATAGCTTTTAACCCTATTGTTAGGGTTATTAACATAGCGGTTGCAGATCCGTATCCTACGAAAACCCCAGCGTAGAATGGCCACTTGTACTTATCAACTTTTTCTTTCCCAAACCTAGAGCATATGATCCTATAAACAATGTGTCCAATTAAAGTTGCTATAGTGTATGGAGGTATCGTGCTCGCTCCTACCACAAACGCCACTGGAGAGAAAGGCAAGCGTGCCAACTTAGCGACCGCATACGCTACCACCATAACCATGAACGACCCCTCTAAGAGAGGTGGAGCGCCAGGGTTTGCCAATGCCGACTTCAAAACTGTAACCGACCGCGTGATCCACAGAGCGTTCTGAATCACTCCTACAGGCCAGTTTATTGCAGCCCAAGGATACGCCTGCGAGGGAATCGGGCTGAAAGACCATATAATGTTTGTGTACACGAAGCTCATTACCAAGGACAATGGAATGGCTACGAAGACTACCGCTTTAACAACGTCTCCGATGGATAGCCCCACGTACCTTGCCGTATAGAAGTAACCGACCCACGTTTCAGCTGCTGGATATGCACCCACCGTGGAAGGCAGAGGTAGGAACCAGACACCTACCCCCTCCTCGCTGTAGACAGGTACTCTATTCGCTGTTAATGTTGCTACAAAAACCATTTCTCTCATCGGTAGAGCCGCAATCGAGTACCCTGCTTCGCCAATAGCCCTAGCGTTTATAAGCGAGGTAACGAAAGGCCAAACAACTATTAGGAAAATAAGCGGCAAGATTGGAAACACAGGAATTAGTTGGTGTGCGATAAAAACCCAAAGCGACGCGCATACAGCGTAAATGGTTACGAGATACCATGAGGACGCACCTTTAAACCCTCCAACCCTCCTCAGCGAATACATCGCTTTAATTATAGATCTCCTAGCGTCAACAAGTTGAGCCAATGCGATAGCGAGCGAAAAGCCGATTAAGACGCTAGCCCAAGTATGCAAGAATGATCTTTGGTAAGTTAATGTCAAGCTAAAGCCTGGCATCCATTCGGGGAGAAATTCATCTTTAAAGTAAGAGATGCCGATCACGTTACCGATAACCCATACCGCAATGGAGCCGATAAACATGCTCATCACAGACTCGGCCGGTATGATGAACCCGCTGAAGAAGGTGAAAGGATCGGTAGCTATACCGATAAGAGCTCCTGGCAGGTACTGCTCAGTCCTGTATGTAAAGTCCGCGAAGGGTACTGGGATGATAGCTGTAGGAGCGCCCACAACGGACCCGAGTATGTACGGACCATACGCGATCAGCGAATAGAGGAACGTGGTGATAAAACCCATCACCATGAACCTCATTCTGCTTGGCTCCATCTCTCCAAGCGTTATAGCCGTTTCAGCTTCAGCCCTCGCAAAGGGGAAAGCTAGGTTCTCTTCAACAACGTACGTCTGGTACGCTATGTAACCGAGAATGAGCTGCATAGGTACATAAAGCAGAACGGACGTGAGCAACGTTATGAGCAACGGAAACACCCAATCAACATGCAGAAGCGTCCTTACCGTCTGGTTGCGGATGAGCGGGTTTTTTGGAACCCACCACGAGGGGATGAACTCGGTTAGTCCGAACATGCGCGCCTCAGGGCTCCCTGCGAAGTATGTCCTGAAGATGAACGTTGCGAAAAATGGCGTATAGGCTGCTATGCTAATACCGATGTTGATAAGAACGATCTCCTGCGGGCTAAGAAGACTTCTTCCAAAATATTTCGTTATAAAAATGAAGAGCAAGATTGTGGTGAAGCCTAGACCGGCAGCCTGGCCACCCACCAATTGCATCCATATCGTAACGGGCATAAGTATAGCAGCGGCGAATATGATAGCTAGAACGGAACGAAATGTTAAACCTTTCTCTTCTTTTACTGTCATTTGAACACCTCCTTCCCAAGTCTTATATACTTAATCTTTTCATCCTTTCTCATAGATTTCCAAATGAGCATCGTTTTCCTCACCATATCAACGACCTTTAAATGACCTCCAACCCATAAGACTCTAGGGCCAGAAATAAGATTCGCTGTCAACGTCACTTCATATCGATTTTTAACCCGAGAAACTTTGAAAACTATTTCTTCAGTTAGTCCACTTTCATATGGCCTTAACCTTGCGATTGCTTTGATGATGTAAACATTTTTCCCTCCCTCAACTTTCTTCTCATACCCAAGTTTCGTAATCATAAAGCTCGTCGCTTCGCTTCCGTACGACTTCAAATGCTCAGCGATGAAAACTATCATTCCCAACGCCTCCTCCTCGGTCTCTATTGCTATAGGGAGCGGGATGTCCCAGGTATTTTCTCTGGGTTTCGTCGGAGGGCGCCATACACGCTCTAAAGATGGAGTTACCAGTTTGGAAACTTTGTAAAGTGGATAGATCGAGGAAGATAAAACTACAAATATAGAAGATAATACAGCAAGTATGACTGAAGAAGAGGTATAGTTTGCAAATATACTAGTGAAGTTACCAAGTATACAGCCAAGAATGTAGCCTAACGGTGCACTTATTAATGCATATGTTATGCTTTCACCAAGGAATATACCGATTACATTCATAGGGTTCAATCCCACTACCGAGTAAATGTAAATTTCCCTAATTCTTTCATATATTGCACCCAGCATCGTGGATAGCATTACGAGTGCCCCTATGATCATAGGAACTAAAGTGAATTGCCAGTTTGACACATCAAACATTCTCTCGGTAGTATATCTAAAGCCCTTATTTGAGCTTAAATCTTCAACTACGAAAATATAGTGGGCAAACAAACCTAGATATTTCGAAATTTTTTCGGCGATTATCGGTATTGACGAAGAGTTTTCGCACGAAACCGCTACAGAATACGTAACCCCTCCCAGGTCGATAGCTAGTTCGTAAGGAATGTAAACTATGCCCCAATACACTCTTGGTCTAGGCGGACGGGCGGCTAGCGGATCAAAGGGAGCGACGGGATTCCCGTCGATGTCTGTAACGTTGCTTAGTAGCTGCTGGCTTATAACGCCCAATACCTTCAACTCGATGCCGTAGAACATGACCGTATCTCCCGGCCTGACGCCTAACTCCCTAGCGATATCTTCCGTGATGTAGCAGGCGTACTTATCCCTCTCTGAAAACCACGGCTTCAAGGCTGGAGTCCCGTTGTACTCCTGCAGCACCACGCTTTGAAGGTGTAAAACCTCCTTTTCCTCAGGAGTGAAGCCGAATATTCCAGCTACAAGTACTCCCTTCCCCTGCTTATTATAGAGGTAACTTCCACCAACACCAACCGGTACGATAGCCCTCGGCGCGACGATAACGTTTCCTCCGGCTAAGCTTCTAACGATGGATTTCAATAGTGGGTTTACGGGGGCGAAGAATTCCGTTCCAGTGACGAGAATTCCTTGGTATCTAGCTTGAAAAGTTTCAGTATACGTGACAGGTGTTTTGATTACTATTTGCATAGGGCTGATCGAAACGAAACTTGCGAAAGCGAAGGTTATGATGGTTATACTGGTAAGAAGAAGGGTTGATCGAAC
>JAJHRM010000267.1 GCA_020832965.1 Thermofilum sp.
GCAGTCGCCGCGTACGCCGCAGCGAGGAGCGCCTACGAGCCGCCGCCCATCCCCCAGCTGCCGCCCGCGCGCACCGTAGCCCTCATACCCGCCTACAGGGAGCAGGGCAGAGTCGGCGACGTGGTCCGCAAAGCCAGGAAGCACGTGGACCTCGTGATCGTGGTCGACGACGGCTCGGACGACGCCACCGCGAAGGAGGCCGAGGAGGCGGGCGCCATCGTGGTGAAACACCCCCGGAACATGGGGAAAGGCTTCGCCGTCCGAACCCTGGTGAAGGCAGCGCTCAAAGCGGGAGCCCAGTACGCGGTAATGCTCGACGCCGACGGCCAGCACAACCCCGAAGACATACCCAAGCTCCTCGAACCCCTGGTGAAGGGGCAAGCCGACCACGCGGCAGCCAACCGGTTCGCGCACGCGGGCACCACCAGGATGCCCCTCCTCAGGAGGATAGGGTACAAGCTGCTAGCCCTCGAGCACGCGCTACTCGTAAAACCGATGCCCGACCCCTTCAACGGCTACAGGGGCTTCACCAGGCGGGCCCTCGAGACCCTCGACAGGGACTTCGACCCGTCGTACGGGGTGGAAGTGGAGATCAACCACGCGCTCCGCGATCTCCCCACGGCGCACGTGCCGGTGAAAGTCGAGTACGGGCCAGAGAGCAAAGCCAAAATGCTGCTACAAGGGCTCAACCTCGCCTGGACCATCGCCTGGACCTGGATCGCCCACAACCCCCTGCCCACGCTGCTGCTGGCGGCGACCCTCTACGCGGCGTCCGCCGCTCTCGCCGCGCACGTGGCAACGCTATTCAACGCGTCACGGTACATCAGGCTCACCTACACGGCGCTCGCCCTAACGCTACCGACTGTGGCGTCAACGCTCGCAGCGGCAGCAGCGGTCGCTCTTGCTAATAGGTCCGTCAAAAGCGAAGGCCATGCATAAAATATAGTCAAAATGGAAAACGTCCAAGACGCTTACGACGCGCTGGTGGTAGTCGTCAACTACAACTCGAAATCCTTCCTCGCGATCGAGAAGAAGCTGCTGGAGGGGCTCGCCGAGCTCAGCCGCCGCGTGAAGCTCAAGCTCCTCCTCGTCGACAACTGCAGCACCGACGGCAGCTTCGAGGAGCTGAAGGAGCACGCGAAGCGCGTATGCGTCGACGCGGAGACCGTGAGGCTGAGCAAGAACTACGGCTTCACCAGGGCCGTCAACATCGCCTGGCACTACGCGCGCAAGCGCTGGAAGTTCAAGTACTTTATGCTCCTCAACAACGACCTCGCCATCGTACCGAGCAACGCTGCAAAACTGCTCAAGTACCTCGAGATCGACAACGTCGCGGGCGTACAAGGCACAATAATGCAGGCCGACAACCCCCGCATCATAGACAACTGCGGCCACTACATCGATATCTTCGGGCTAACCTACCCGATATGCAGGGGCTACACGATCGAGTGCGCGAAGGCGTGCCACCCGAGCTTCCTCAGCGGGGCCTTCTCCGTGTACAGGGCCGACGCGATAGAGAAGCTGGGCCAACCCTTCGACAACAGGGTCGAAAGCTACTACGACGACAAGCACCTCGGCTTGAGGCTGTGGAGCGCCGGCTACAAGCTGCTACACGTCCCCCTCGTCGTCGCATACCACCTGGGGAGCGCCAGCTACGCCGCCCGGCGCAAGCTCAAAAGCCCCCAGTGGTTCAAGGGCGTGGTGCTGGCGGACCTCGTGCCATCGCGCGCTGCACGAAGCTCCGTGTGGTGCTTAGTAACGTTATACTATGGCATTGTTGCGGCGCTGCTCTCTTTGGTGACAGCATCGAATTACGTGAAAAATTATGTTGCTGCGCTCAAAGAGGCGAAAACCTTTGGACGCAGCGTTGTCATGAACGAAGGTCTAACCAGATGCGTGCCACTAATTATGCCAGTACCGAAACTAAACAGACTTGAACGCGGTATTACTTAAAATATTTACAAAAATTAATTCATGAAATATGAAAGAAGATACAATACACGCTTGCGCTTCTGGTATTTCTGTAATAATCCCTAATTACAACGGAGGAAAAGTTATCAGATTTTCTCTATTAAGCTTAGTTAATCAAACTTTTCCTAAAAATATGTATGAGATAATAGTAGTTGATAACGCATCAATAGATAATTCCTTAAAAATAATCGAAGAGATTAAAAGAAGCTATTCAAGCTGTGATATAAAAATTATTAAATTAAAGAAAAATTTCGGTTATGGTAGAGCAATAGACATAGGAGCCATGAACGCAAAGTTTGATTTAATACTAGCTAGCAACAATGATATAATCTTTCATCCCAAATACCTTGAAAATCTTTACAGAACCTACTGCTACGCCAAAAGAATAGACAAAAAAGTAGCAGCAGCGCAAGGATTGCACATGTATTACCCCGAAGTCAACTGTATATACAACGCAGGCGGGCTCTTCTGGATGCTATCTGGCCGCTATAGATTTTATGGAATGTGCGTATCACGAGAAGAGTTTTCAAAAATTATGAAATGGGTTCGCGAAGGGAAAAACGCGTTTAGCTACATAGCATTTCCAAACGGGGCAGGTGCATTGATTGAAAAAAATGTTTTCCTGAAAGTTGGCGGATATTACCGCCTATACTTTTCCGGAGTCGAGGAAATTGATTTAGGACTTCTCCTTCATATGCTAGGTTTCCGCGTAATATTTATTCCTTCAGCCGTATTTTACCATATGGAAAGCTATACACTCGGCGGACGGAGGCTGTTGCAAGTACCGCATAAACTTTACCTAGTTTTAACAGGGATGTTCGCTTATATCATATCCTTATACGATAGCCCACTATGGTTAACGGCGAGTATATTCGCTTATATGGCGGCATTAGCTTTGATGCTTATGTATAGCATAATCACGCGAATCAAATTTTTAGTTTGGGTTATTATAAAAACCTTAAGTTTAAATATGAAAATATTGGATGTTTTATTACGTAGGAGAAGTAGAACCATAGGAATGAAAAAAATTAGTAACTGCAAAGTATTAAAATACGCTAAATCGATTAACAAATATATCAGTATTTCTAATATATTGGCAAACTCTATAAGACAACACCTCCTCATAAAATACAAAGCTACACGCAAATGAAGAATCGTAATTACCGGATTCTAATAGTATGCAATATGAGTCTTCCGCGTTCAGGTGCACCTTGGAGGAGGATAGAATACTTCGCCAGTTTTCTTACCACGCGGGGAATGTTGGTAGATGTAGTTGGCGCGCTGCAACCAGAAAGGAACATGAAAAATGTTTTCAGAAACGCTAAAGGGATTATTTATGATAAATTCAGAGTTTTCAATTTTCAATGGCAAATTAATATTCTTAATTTGATAGTAGAAATATTTAATTTATTAGGAACGTTTCCGATTTTCCTGGTTTCTTTGATTTTAAGACCAAATGTAATAGTTGTGTCCATACCGCATATAGAATCATTACCAATAGCATATATAACTGCTAAATTTTTAAAAATTAAACTAATCGTAGATGTACGTGATCCTCTCGACTACTGGCCGAGTTGGACGAAAGGTTTTACTAGAAAACTTTTTTCTTTTATGAATATAATTAACTATTCGATTATGCGAAAGGCCGACCTCGTCCTAGCGGTTACTCCTAGTTTAGTAAGTCTGTTAGCGAAGCAGGGAGTGCGCGCGCGGCTCGTGATGAACGGCGCCGATGTGTACACCTTTCGCCCGCATCCACGCTCTGAAGCTAGAAGGAAGCTCGGTCTGAGCGACGATGCGGCGATCCTCGTTTTCAACGGATACTTAGGCGGCTACTACGACGCCACCCCCCTTCTCCAAGCAATAGCCAAATTGCCAAATGAGCTCAAAAATAAAATGGTACTCCTGCTCGTCGGGGGTTTCGGAGACGCAAC
>JAJHRM010000268.1 GCA_020832965.1 Thermofilum sp.
TTTTTTACCTCTTAGCTTTGCTTACCACGTACTTCGATATCTCCATAGCTATGTCTATATCGGGGTGAGCACTCTGCAGACCACGCCACCCAGGCTGGCTATTAACCTCTAGAACATACATGCTTTCCTTTGTTCTAACTATATCTACTCCTGCTATCTCGCACTCGAGCACTCTCGCCGCTTTAATAGCTAGATCTTCGACTTCCGGATCCAGCCTCTTTAGCGGTATCGGAGAGCCACCCCTAGCAATATTTGTTTTCCACGACCCGCTGGGGGCTTTTCTAATCATGGCCGCTAACACTTCATAGCCTAGTACAAATACGCGAAGATCCATTCCCCCGTGCTCAATGTACTCTTGCAGGTAGATTGTGTGCCCAGTGAATTGCAGTGAGCGAGTGACCTCCCACATCACATCACGATCGCCCAGGACGAATCTAGCTGAACCATGGCCCCTAGACCCAAACATTGGTTTTAACACGACAAACCTGGAACCCAGGAGCTCGAGGCCTCTAAGAGCCAGGCTTGAACGCTCCGCTACAATAGTCCTGGGGGCTGGCAGCCCGTGCTGCCTAAACGTGTACAGCGACCTGAATTTATCAACGCACTTTTCAATAGCTGAAGGCTTATTGAAGACCGGGACCCCCTGCTCCTGTAGAGCATACAGCAAATCTATCCTGTAGATCGCCTGGTCGAGGCTGACCCTGCCAAACGGCCTAGCAATGATAGCTGACAGGTCCCTCGTAACATCAACACCGCCAACAAACGCTTTGAAGCGATCAGCATCAACGAAAGATACTATATCTCTGAACCTGAAACAAAACGGTTTATGTCCCAGCGACCCAATAGCCCTAACGAGTTCCCTAGAAGCCCATCCACCAGGATTCCTGGTTAATACTCCTATGATCAAAGCGGTGCGCCTAAGAATTAAAAGACCTCTTCGGATTTAAACCTTTTACTGGAACAGTATAGAGTATACACCCTTAACAGGCTCCAGTAGTCGTGGCGAGCAACCGGGATTAAAGTTCGGTTCTGCACACATGATGGACCTCCAATATAGAGATAGACTGGAAGCGCTCATAGACTCGTTGAGTAGATTTGGAGAGGAAAAGCGGATTTGCAGGCTTATCATGTTGTCCTCTCAATTCTTATTACTACTGCAGGGTAATGTACAATTTTGTTCATGTCTGTCCACTTTACCTCGCTGAAGCTGCTTTTACCCAGGTTCTTCAGCATTTCTACTGCCGTTATGCCTAGCCCATGCCCCAGCCGCCTCTCGGCTATTTTGGCTATTTTGAGTATTCGAGGTAAACCTAGCCAGCGGCCATCGTACGCGACCGGCGTAGGGAACTCGGTAAAACTATTTGCGAATAATCGTCCCAGGATGAATCCCAGGCCACCTAGATCTATGATTCCCTTTACGCATGATGGTCTTGTTGAGATGGCTAGCGATGAGAGACTTTTCGGCTTGAATGTCCTGTCGCTATCCACAAGAACGACGTAAACGTCTCTATTCACCAGTTTGCCGATTTCTTCCCTTATTTCCCGGGCTACCTTGTCGGCATCTCTCAGGGGTAGGGAGACATAGTAGTAGGGTAGGTTGGTGGTATCCATACCGGCCTCGGAGTACGGTTTTATGAAGCTGAGTAGCCCCCCATACTTGATTGAGAGCCTCTTGTGCGCAGCCAAGTACTCCAGCGGGACTCCCTCCACGATCCGTAGAAAGTTTTCGCTGTGTCTAAAAAGCCTATAAAGCAAGAGACCCCAGAGATGCGAGTTAACAATCCTCGTAAGATGCCTGGAAACGGGGTCTGCTCTAATAACGCTCTCGTCGTATATATTCCCCAGCGCGACTGAAACCGCCTTCTCCGTCACTACTACGATTGATCCATCTTCCAGGCATCCCCTGTATTTGCTAGCGATCTCTCTCGCTACGTTGCTCCCCGGGAACCAGTACTTGAACGGCTTTTTGAACACCCTAACAACTGCATGCCGAGGTTTGCCGCTCTTGAGCAGTTGGCTGTAGCCGTTGCAAATAGTCATGGTTCGCACCTAAATGATCACTACTCTACATCCACTTTACCCAGCATATTTTATCCTTTAGGCGCGTTAATAATATTAATAAGCTAATAAATGCCTCTCGTCCTGCAAAGGAATGCGCTAATACGATAAAAAATTACTTAAATTGTCCCTGTTTTTAATTACTTTGCTGGCTTGAATATGTATTCGTAGAGAGCTGCTCCTACTACACCTTATTATAGGTCCCACCAAATAGATCCAAAGCTTAAGTAGCGGGAGTGCATCACCAACTATGACGGCTGCAATTGCAGTCCTAAAGACCTTGTAAAGTTCATGCATTGAGAAATGATTGGTTTTTACTGAGAATGTAAAAATAAAATAAGCGCGCGCTGCGCTTATTGAGTTGATTCAGCTAAGTTATACTGAACTGGATATGGTTAATGTTATTTTATTAATCTGGGGATGAGAGGGTTGACGTGAGCTTTAACGAGCAAGCTATTAAGCTGTGCGCACGTCTTATTCCTTTCTTTAATGCTTCCTCGATCCTCGCAAAGGCAAAATTTTTAAGACCAGGTCAGCCGTCGTATCGGCAAATTCTCTCATTCTCGACCCCCTGGCGTTGAAGAAGCTCATTGAAGAGGGAGAGGCGAATCTCATTAAGTCCGAGATAACAAGAGTCATATCGATGGTTAAGCTCAATCCGCTGAGGAAGGAGGAGCTTGAGTTCCTGAGGAAAGTTGTGGCAAAGGATGTGAACGAGATAACAATGGAGGAGGCTGAGAGGATAGCCGAGATAGGGAAGAGATGGTGGTACGAGGACGGATGTGAGGAGGCATACAAGATATTCCTCGGCGGGCTCGTAATAAGGGGCTACCTAATATCCAAGATGCTTAAGGAGGGGAGGAAGCCTTGGCGGATGGAGCCTCCCTCCGAGGTGCAGGTGTGAGCGCGTGCCACGTGTTGCATGCGCAGCGCACTACACCCTGAAACTCATTAAAAGGAGCGCCCACTAACAAGCTTAATTAATGCTTATTTAGGCGGATAGATGTGTCATTGTTATGGAGGCGAGCCCAACCCACGCTTTGCTTCAGCGCCTCGACTCTATCGAAAAGATCTTCAGGACTAACCTCCAGCTCGCACTTGCCTTAAAAAACTACATTGCCAGGAAGCTTGAGGAGCTGAGGAGGCGGGAGGGGAGGGATTTCAGGCTAAAGATAATGGACTTCTGCGGGACGCACGAGTGGACCATTGTGCACTTCGGCATAAGGAGCCTCATGCCTAGCGGGGTAGAGCTCGTCGCCGGGCCTGGCTGCCCCGTGTGTGTCACCCCCTCATACTACGTTGAGCAGGCGATCAAGCTCTCACTCGAGGGCGTGACCGTCTACACCTACGGCGACACGTTCAAGCTACCGGTGATCAACCCGGTTGATGGGGCGAGCACGCTCGAAGAAGCCAGGGCGAGGGGAGGCAAGGTGAGGCTCTCACTCTCACTCGTGGATGCTATGCGTGACGCCAAGAGTTCAGGGAGGGACTCCATATTCCTCGGCATAGGCTTCGAAACAGTTGCACCCGGCTATGCGAAGGCAATCCTCGCAGGCATGCTCCCCGCGAACCTCAAGATCCTCAGCCTAGTCAAGCTAACCCCACCAGCAATGTTCTACTCCCTGGACATCCTCAGGGACAAGCCCACAGACGCGCCTGTAATGGGGGTTATAGCTCCGGGCCACGTCTCGACGATAACAGGCGCCAAGGCATGGGCGCCTATAGCGGAGCACTTCAAGATACCGGTAGTTGTTTCGGGGTTCGAGCCAATAGACGTCCTCTCCTCCATAGCGGAGATAATGAGGCAGCTGGCAAGCGGGGAGGCTGACGTGA
>JAJHRM010000269.1 GCA_020832965.1 Thermofilum sp.
GGCCATCTCAGCTTCAAAGTCGACTTCGTATTTTATTTCCTTTTTCTCCTTCTCACTCAGCTTTTCCTGAACCTCTCGAGACAGTATTTTGCTTAAGCCATATACAGAAATTGCTTTTTCAATTTTTTCTACATACTTCTTTCCAAGGTTCTTGATTTTCGCAAAGTCCTCTAGTGTGAGCGGCAAGTCAAAAACATTTCCTCCAATTATTATTTGTCCCCGGAGACCTCGAACCCTGTTTGTAGGCATTCTGAGATCAAGGAAGCCGTCGAAAGTGTATATTGGGACGATACTTGTCCTACCATCTGGAAAGACCACCTTCGCCCCTTCATCCCAGAGTTTTGCCGAAATCTCCCCCAGAACTAGGTGGGGGCCGCTTTCTAGTGATGGGCAATTGAACACGTGTGCCAGTTCTTCGCTTATACCCTCAATTAAGCCTGCAACTTCAAAAATAGTGAAAGTGTGCCACTCCTCGCCTATCTGCAACTCTAGTTCAAATTTCCTCGAAAATCGGATCCCATTCTCCAGCAGATATTCCTCGATTTTTTCTTCTTCGACACACCCCTTGCGGAGACCTAACCAGGGCACTTTCTATGCACCATGAATAATAATCAAGAATTTATGGTAGGAGGAGTATATAAAAATGCGCGCCTCATACACGTGAAAAGCTTCCTAGCAACACCCCCATAACTCCTGTATAAATGGCGGTAACATGTCACGTAATATTTAAAGCCCGCAACGATAAACCCATTCTCTGGATGATGACCCATTGCAGCCCGGATTGATGAAGAAAAGGTTTCCGGCCTGACGCGCGCACACACCCTCATCTGCGCCCGTCATTTGTTGGTCGGGGTGCCCCTCACCGCCTGCTGGCTTGGGGTGTCATGGGGTCTGCCCGTTGCCGGGGTTCATTCCCTCCTCGGTCCCGCGCGCTGGAGCCCCGGCGGCTTGCGGGCCGCATTTGCGGTTCCCCGCCCCGCTGGGGAACGGGAGAGTTTAAGAGGAAGCCTGTGTGCCTCTTCATGAAGCCCCTGTACTCTGTTGTCAGTCTGCCCACCTCGTACTTCGCATCGTCGCTTTCTTCATACATGTTTTCCAGCCGCTCCAGGTAGAGCGCTGGTAGCCTCGCCACGGCGCACCTGTCCCTGTCCCAGGCAATAGTGCGTAAGAGGGAAACGCCACGCTGCATGCATTGCAAAGAGCCTTTTCGGCAGCACCCGCGCGCGTAGGAAGCGCTAGACGCGCCTTCCTCTTCTGCCTCCAGGCTTTCTAATGCTGTCCGTGGGCAGCGGTGTTACGTCCTCTATCCTGTCAACCATTAGGCCTGCTCTTACAAGGGCCCTTATTGCTGGCCCTGCACCGGGTCCCGGCGTCTTTGGCCCGTAGCCTCCAGGAGCCTTTATCTTGACATGTACAACCCTTATACCCTTGTCTTGCGCGGTCTTTGCAGCCTTAATGGCGGCTTGCATTGCTGCCCATGGGGATGGCTTGTCTCTATCCGCTTTTGCAACCATGCCCCCTGAAGCAAACGCAATAGTTTCAGAACCGGATAAGTCGGTTATGTGGATGATCGTATTGTTGTAGCTCGCATATATCCAAGCGATACCGACGTCTCCTCTCACCTGCTTAGCTGGGCGTTCCTCCCGCTTCTCCCTTTTCTCCTGCTTCTCAGCACCCTCTCCTGCTTTTTCAGCTTCCTTCTCTGACGACATGCCTATGCACCTGCCTGTACCTGTCTAGCCAGGGGGGAGCCTTCATAATAGGTTACGAAGTTTTCCTCATCTCTTGTGACTAAGTAGCCCGGGGACCTGACCCTCCTAGAGTTAACGGCGATATGCCCGTGCGTTATTAATTGTCGTGCCTGTCTTATTGTCTTTGCGAGACCCTTCCGGTAAACGATCGTTTGTAGTCTTCGCTCTAAGACATCACGCACTGTTAGGCTTAATACGTCGTCCAGGCTTGCCTCTCCGCTTGGAACCAAGCCGAGCTTGTAGAGCCTAGAGATTAATGGCTCTTCAAACATGGTCCTCTCCTCAGGCGGTAAGGCGAGCAAACGCCTGGCCTTAGCTCTTATCTCCCTTAAAAAGGAGCGCGCTATCCAAAGCTCCTTCTTGTTTCTTAGGCCGTATTCTCCGACAAGCTGCATCTCCTCTAAGAGTGTCTCTTTCCTCCAAGGGTGGGAGGGCCCCTGCCACTTCTTTCGAGACTTCTTTGGGTCGCCCATGCTCACTCACCTTTCTTTCTTTGCTGCGCTGCCTCCTTTCCACGCCTTACTCCTACAGTTAAGCCTGTTCTCCCAGTTGTCCTGGTCCTCTGCCCCCTAACTTTTAAGCCGAGCATGTGCCTTACTCCTTTATAGCTCTTTATCTTCTTCATGAGTTCAATATCGTTCCTAACAGTGATCAGCAAGTCAGAGGTAATTAGGTGCCGGTCAACCCCCAGAAGCGGATCCTTCCTGCGGTTAAGCATCCAGGGGGGCAAACCCAGCTTCTCAGCCTCCTTCAGTGCACTCGACAGTTTTTCAACCTCTTCGCCGGAAAGCGTTCCAAGCAATCTCCTGGGATCTAAGCCCAGCTTTAATGCTATTGCCTGAGCGGTAGACACGCCCACCCCTTTAATGTCGGCTAAGGCATACACCAGTGCCTTGTCCCCAGGCAGGTCGACGCCTGCAACTCGAACTATGTACTTAAATTCACTAGACATACGTTCCCTAACCTTTCATCTATCTGCAAATAAAAACCTTTCCTTCTCCCCTACTTCCCGGGATTCTGAGCTTTTAAAGGCGCCTCTAGCTTCTGGACGAAGTCCCAAGCCATGAATAAACTTAGTGCATTGGTATTAACCGCAGAGCGATGGCGCCGGGGCCGGGATTCGAACCCGGGCACCCAGGAACGGGTAGTGGATCTCAAGTGTGGCTGTTGCAGTGTCCACCGCCTTAGTCCACTCGGCCACCCCGGCTATGATTAAGCTCTCTTCAGATGTTTATTAAGTTTATCGCAGTGTAAAGCTTTCATTCCCACCTCGGAAGCGCGCGGCGCTCACCTGTCCTTGATTCATGGCTACTACTCTATCAGCTAGCGCAGCCAATTCCATGTCGTGAGTAATTACTACGATTGTATGACCTTCCTCCTTAAGTCTCATAAGAACTCTCATAAACTTATTTAAGGATAATTCATCCAATCGTCCAGTAGGTTCATCAAAAATTATAACCTTAGGCTTCATTGCGATTATAGATGCTGCTGCCAGAAATGTCTCGATAGTTTTTGTAAGTCCTATTTGAGGGCTGTCTTTAAACCGCTCTAGACCAAACAGACTTAATGCTTCCTCAACTCTTTTCTCAACTTCTTCTTAGCGCGCGCTCGAAGTCGTAGCTCTGGAAAGCCCTCATCGATTCGAGCATGTTTTTCTCGAGTTCTTTGTCCCCTTTCCCTCTTTAGCGAGTTTTTCAGGTTATCCTCGTCGAACTTCATAATGATGGAATTTCGACTGCTCTCCCCACCACACTAAAGCCCGCGGGAGACACTATAACAGCTCTCTCTTTAGGTAACGGAGCCCCCTTCTCCTCTCAAAAATGTCATCACCTCTAAATCAACTCTGTCGTACATCCGGAGCCCGCCTAAGCCCATTGAGTAGCCATAAAGCAAGTAAGCGTCGTAAGCCCTTAAAGCATCAAACCCAAAGGGGGGTCTATCCTGAAAGTCTGCCTTGTAATGGGTAGGTTTTTCTGTGATATATGGGAGAATCCTGCCCTCCCTTATTTCCTGGAGAAAGATGCCATAGGAGGGCACAAGCCCGTAACACTCAATAAATTCTGCTTTGCTCCTGCGAGCATCTAAGGGGATGAGGAGAACCGATGGGACAGGATTTCCCTTGTCAAGCATGCTGGCCAA
>JAJHRM010000270.1 GCA_020832965.1 Thermofilum sp.
CCTTGTCTAGGTTTTCCCTCGCTTCTGTGAGGAGTTTTTCAATGAGGATGAGGTTTTCCCCGTCAGCCATATTCTCCAGCCCCCTCGATTCTTTTCTTATGGGACTCCAAAGTTTTAAGGATTTTGCTAGCAGCTTTTTGCATCCATGTGGCTTATGACTGCTTGAGCATTTCAACAGCCTTCATGACATCTTCCGAGCCCACGAAAACAGCTGGCCCTTCGCAGCTCATGATAACCATTGTCGGCACGTACTTCAGCCCGATTTTTTCCGCTACACTTCTGCACTCTTCCGACATGTTGCTGACCTCGCAGAAGGTTATTTTCCTCTTTTCAGCCAGTTCTAAAACCGCGGGTTTTATGGTGGCAGTGTGGGCAGTACTCGCTGTAGAAAAAGTAGACTCCCCTTTCAGCGCTGCTTCCGCCTGAAAGCGGGTTGTGCGTTAACAGGAGAAGAGCCACCAGTGCGACATATCAAGACCAAGTTAACAAGTTTAAATATGTTTATGTTTTTTAGTTGAGCCCGAAGAAGATTATCCGATGCTTACTGAAAAATTCTCAAGGAGTGCGCTCTTTGTGATATCGGAGGGTATCTCGGGCTTTGCAACAAAAACTAGACAAAGTAGAAGGAGTTCTCAGATGTTTCAATTCGTTCCTCTTTTTGGTGCTATTTCAATGGAATTATTCTAAATAAATTATTGCGCAAAGTATATATATCATTTGCCTGGAATCCAGGTATGGAAGTCCCGGCGACACTTAACTCCTTTATTGAAGTCGTGAAGAACAATGACATCAATTCAATATATGCCCTCTTTTCTGGAGGCAGAGACAGTCTCGTCGCTCTTCATTTATCCAAGACTATCTCTGACATGTTAGAACTTGAGATAAAAGCCTTGCACGTTGACACTACTGTCTCGACTCCTGGAAACTTAGAGTACGTAAGAGAGATTTGTAAAGAATTCAAAGTTGATCTCATAATTTTGAAACCCAAATACGACTTTTTCAGTCTAGTGAACAAGTGGGGCTTTCCAACTGCAACTAGGAGATGGTGTTGTTACCATCTCAAGATAGAACCGCTGAAGGAGTTCTTTAAAAATGTGGATACTTCTGGAGTTCTCCTTGTTGACGGGATTAGAGCAGATGAGTCTTGGAAGAGGAGGAAGTTTCCTAAACTTGGCTGGCATAGACACTTCAAATGCTTAAACTATCACCCGATCTTTGAGTGGACCAAGGAAGATGTGAGAGACTACATAAGGATAAATAATCTGAAAGAGAACCCACTCTATGAAAAATTACCAAGGGTATCTGAATGCTGGTGCACGGCCTTTAAAACAGTAAGACAGTTCCAGATTTTAAAGCGCGAATGGCCGGAGCTCTTCAATAAATTTGTCGAAGCTGAAGCAGCCCTTATAACAAGGGGAAGTGCACTATTTAAAAATGGAAAGAGAATTTATCTCAAAGACCTTTGAAAGGGCTTACCGTAATTTCGGACTCATTTCCTAGCTCAGTCAATATTACGAACCAACCATTTTCCTTAGCTAAATGAAGGAGGTAGTTGAAAACAGCCTTTTTTCTAGTTTCATCAAGGCTTAGGGCCGCCTCATCAATTAAGAAGAATGGTGGATAGGGAGAATACGCGAGCTTTAGTGTTGCATGAATCGCCAATAATTTTTCTGTCCATGAGGTTTCTGATAAAGGATTCTGAGAAAGTGTAGCGTTAGACTCAGACCCATAGACATTTAAGGGTTCCATGCTATCATCCAATATTCTACTAGACGGGAAGGAAATTTCCTGTCTACATAGAGCTCCGTGCCCTTTTTGGAGCTCTGTAGTGTTTCTTTAGGATAATAGAATGTTAACGCGTTACAATTCAAGTGGATTGTTTAAGGTTTTAAAGAATTCGAAAAGTTGTGACCATTACAACTCAAATATTTTTGGCCAAAAAATTTATAAACAATGCGGTCTTCTAAAAGTAGAGGTGAAATTGAATGGATGGAGGAGTAGTATGGGAAATCCCTGCGCTAAAAATATCCCAAAAAGGGATGCGTTCTTCACCAAATGGACCCTTGAACGTCGACCTCTATCTGACAACTCTCTCCGCGAAAGATCTAATAGATGAAACAAGAGCCAAGGTAGATAGGTGGTCTCCCGAAAACCCGGACGGATATCAGAGACCGTTGACTAGGGCTAGAAAGTCTCAAGTCAAAGACTACCTGCTAGAGGAAGAGGGGTTGTTCCCGACTTCTATCCTTCTGAACTGCCGTGGAAATGTGGAGTTCGAGGAAAAAGGAGAAGGGGGCTTCGGGTTACTCAGGATACCTAA
The DNA here is from genome assembly GCA_020832965.1 of Thermofilum sp. The sequence goes on from JAJHRM010000270.1 coordinate 2,321, forward strand.
GGAAAGTCTCCCTCTCTACATCGTAGACGGCCAACATAGGATAGAAGGGCTGAAGTATACAATCATCCAAGGATTCGGAGAGTTCTTAGATTATCCGCTACCTGTAGTCATCATGAACCAGAAAGATAAGACATTGGAAGTCAGCATGTTCTACAAAATCAACAAGAGGCAGAGGGGTGTACCTGTGGACATAGCTGAGAGGAATATTCAAAGACTCTTGGAGCATCCAGGGCTCAAAGGAGGGCTTGAGCAAGAGAAACCTTCCGAGCTCAAGGCTGCTCAATATTTAGAAATTCTAGATTACCTGAACAACGAGCCCACCTCGCCCTGGTACAAAAGAATCCAGATGCCTGGTGAGCCAAAAAAGGATAAGTGGATCAGACAGAGTGTCTTCGCCAAGGCTCTTGCTAAGATGATAAACGTACACAGCACGCTGTTGATAGAGCCAAAGGATAAGCTCAAGACCTTCCTCCTCAACTACTGGAAGGTTCTCAGAGATCTCTACCCCAATGCGTTCGGGGAGAGAGCTGAAGATTATGTCTTGGTTAGAAGCCAAGGAGTTAGGGCTTTCACTTACCTAGCCGGCGCGATCTACATGAAATGCAAGGAAAAAGGAAGCTTCTCGCAAGACACGATCAAGGAGTTTCTAAGCAAGATCAGAGACGCTATAGATGAAGAAGCTTTCAGCTACGAGAATGGCGAGTTCATAGCAACAAACGAAAGAGCTGTAGAAGACTACTACGAGTACCTCCTCGAGATAGTGATGAAATGAAGTATCTCGTCGTTGAAGTGCGCTTCAACTTCTACACATCGGGAAAGGACAAAAACGTGCAGAACGATACCAGGAGATACTTGATGGGATTGGAGCATCCGAAGGTGCCAGAGAAAGTGAACGAGGTAGTTGGCTACCCAGTCCTCGAACCTGCCTTTTTTTCCCTGATTAAGGATCCAAGAGGAATAAAAGGGGCAGGCTACAACTTGGCTAGAGGAGCCACAGCTTTTTACTTCTACATGGGGAGGGATGAAATGTTGGACCGAACGATCAAAGCGCTCGATGATGTTCTCTCGAGCTTGAAGACAAAAGAGCACCTCAAGTGGCGCTTGTATAGAATCTATACTGCTGAGGAGGTTGTGGAAAGATGAGTGATCAATCTCTAGCAGATAGACTAATCGAGCTTGTCGAAGAAGCTGTAAGGAGGAGAGAGAAAGAGGAGAAAATCAAGTCGACAATATTAAGCGTTTTGAAGGAGGAGATGAAGCTTGGCTAAGCTAGTCCTGAAAAACGTTGGTCCCTTCGAGAAGAAACTCGTAGAACTGAAAGAGAGGAGCCTTAACGTAATTGGTATGCCCAATGCCTCCGGCAAGAGCACAATCCTCAAGGCCATAGCCCTTGCTCTCTCATATCCATTCACGTCCCAGCTAGTCAAGGAGGTTGCTTCTAGGATGGGGTTGTGGGCCGAGGAACCTCCTCAACCCATGTTGAGACTCGGGTCAGATGTAGGGTGCATAGAGCTGGAAGTGGGCAGCCTGAGGAGCGTCTGCGAGATCAGAAGTGAGG
>JAJHRM010000272.1 GCA_020832965.1 Thermofilum sp.
ACGAGGGAGGTTCTGGAGGCGTGGGAGCAAACAGCGAGTGCTGCGAGGGCTCTGCGGGCGAGGGTGGTCGTGCTCCAGATGCCTCCGAGCTTCACTGCAAGCGAGGAGAACGTCAGGAACGCTGAGAACTTCTTCTCAACCGTGGAGTCCAGGGAGTTCATCATCGGCTGGGAGGTTAGGGGGGACTGGCCCAGGAACCTCGACAAGCTGGCCAGGGTCCTCGAGAAGTTTGACAGGGTCATACACGTCGTTGACCCGTTTAAGCTCGCGCCCGCCGTTGAGCGGGGCACCGCGTACTTTAGGCTTCACGGCATAGGACCCAGGGAGGTGAACTACAGGTACAAGTACACGGACGCGGACCTCGAGAGGCTATGGGAAATGGCCGAGCCACGCTCCAGCCGCGGGGAAGTCTACGTGATGTTCAACAACGTCTACATGCTGCAGGATGCCTTGAGGTTCAAGGAGAAGTACCTGAGAGCAGCTTGAGAGGTGCCGCGTGCGCAAGGGAGTTTAACCGTACCGGCAGGGACCCTGAGGCAGGGTGCGGCGCTCGAAAACTATTTATAGGTGCTGAGCGGGGCAAGGTTATGGGCGAGGCTTCGAGGAAAGCGAGGATCTTCCTCGCCTTAATAGTCTCGGGCGCTCTCCTGATTGTTGCGGTGTTCGTCCTGGCTGTTCATTTCGCCCTGACGTACCAGCGCCCATCCTTTGGTGGCGACCTCTCCTCCTCTATTGGGGGCTTCGTCTCCGAGGCGCTGTACCTCCTGGGTAAGGCAGTCTTCCTCTCCCTCGGGATCCTGGCGGCTGCTCAGCTGCTCAGGTATGGCGTGGAGCTTGCAAGGGGAGGGAGGGAATGAGGTCTACTGGTCTGCTGCTCTCCGCATTCTCACTGCTAGTCGTTCTCCTCGCCCTGTCCCCCTTCGTTCAACTGCTCCTGGATATTAGGAGCGGCGCGGTCCTGGATTACTCGTGGAGGCTAGCTGGGGTGAGCGGCGAGGGCTTGGCTGTCGATCTTTCCTTCACGTATAGGGGCAGCGTCCCCCTTACAGGCGTGGGTCTAAGGGTGGAGGCGCTTTGCGGCGGCGCCGTCTGCTCCACTGCTGGGAGGAGTCTGGGCAGGCTGGTGAGGGGCGAGAGCGTGGATCTGCGGCTAATCGTTCCCCTGAATGCGTCGAGCATCAGGGTCTGCTTCGAGTCTAGGGTTGCCGGCATTTACCCCCTAAGTGCATCTGCAGAGGTGTCGTGGCATGGGCTACCCGGTTAAAGGGGTTAACAGAGTTAGAGAGGCTGTGCTCGCGGTCCTGGGGGCGTTGACGGCGCTGATCTCCACGCTCCTCTGGCTAGCCTTCCCAGCAGCTCTCCAGGCGCTAGGCGCTGGGTACATCAGAGTGCCCAGCACCAGCCTCATCCTCCTCTTCACAGGAGTATCCGCCATCGCGGGGGCGGTAGCCTCGCTATGCAAGCCCACGGCGTTCAAGCCCCTAATCTCGATGATCCCCAGGCTCCTAGGCTTCATGCTTGCAGCCTCCGCTGGGACTAGCATCACAATAAGCACGAAGGGGGTAAGCATATACCTAGACCTATCCCCAATCTTCTACCTACTCCTCTTCCTATTCGTCCTGCAGCCAACGCTGCTAGAGACACTTGAGACCTTTAACTGGTGGCTGGAAAAAAGCTAACTGACCTGGGAAAAATAACTCTCTGAGAGCTATTAATCGGCAGAGTCTCATCATGCGTGGAGAGGCTTGAGCTAGCGCGCGCCGCGCGGAGGGTGGGAAGATGGACAAAGGCAAGGGTGGTGGTAGTTTGAGGGGTGGGTTCAGGGTCTTCATGGTGCACGTCGATCGCGCCAACATGGAGAGGCTTAGGCAGCTATTCAGGGACTTCGCTGACGGCAAGACTAGGACGAAGGGCGCGCTGTACTACAGGGATGTGTGGCTCGAGGAGTGGGAGAACGTCTTAAAGATGCGCGAGGAAGCTGGCAAGCGGACGATGCCCAATCCGCCAACAGCGTTATTGCCAGCGCGGTTCGTGATGCCTGATGGCACCGTGAGGGGGGACAAGAACGCACCGTGCGTCATAGACCTTCGTAGAGGCGAGCTACGCATCCCCAGCTACGGCGTCTCCGTGCCGCTGCGGGAGAGCGTCTGCAGGGCGCTCATTGAGGAAAATGGTCTCGAACCAAGGCCCGACTTTGTGCTCCAAGTTACCAGGAGGGGCTTACCTAGGATAATTGCCTCACGAGAAAATACAGTACAAAAACAGGATATGGGACGACAAAGAACCCTGCTTCTCTGCTTCGACGAAAACACCGGCCATGGATTAGTCGCGACGTTAATACACTTCGATTGCGAAAAACGTGAAGGTGACTAGGGGGCCAACTTTCAAGCCCCCAAACATGGCACATTTGAGGAGTAAGGCCAAAGAATTTCAGCATATAATTGACACTAAGGCGACGGTAAAACTCTTTGACCTACACATAACGTCAGAGAGAGCAAGAGACTTTTATGGAGAAATCCGAAGCAAAGAAAAGAGGCTCAACGAGGAGTGGAAGAGAAGCGTGGTAGCCTGGGTTCGGAAACAGATGAGAAGCAACACCTTCACGGTGGTTCTCATAGACGAAGTCACAGCGGAAACTGCAAACAACGGTATGGCAAGAAGAGTAACGAAGGTGCTCGAAAACTTGTGCCGATATGAGGGTTTCCATTACTTCCCCCTCCGCGCCTCGGGTAGATACTGCCCGAAGTGCGGAGCCAAGGGTGTAGAGACAGCTCCCCGTATCTTCAAGTGCCCTCTGTGCGGACTTGAATGGCATAGAGATAGGTGCGCGACGATTCGCCTGGCAATTGCCTATGCTAGAATTACAAAGAACGAGAGACTCGAAGAGGCATTGCTACAATGGATAGAAGAACATCCCAAAGCACTTTTATCCTAACCGCTCCCCTGGGACAGCCGTAAGGCGCTCCCAGCGGGCTCCCGCGCGCGGGGCCGAGGAGGGAATGAAGCTCGGTAACGGGCGGACCCCATGACACACCGAGCCAGCAGGCGGTGAGGGGCACCCCGACCAAAGATGACGGGTGGGATGAGGGTGCGCGCGCACGGAAGTAGACATTTATATCAGTGAGCACTTGTGAGGCTGATGTCCCATAAGGCTAGGATACTGATAGTTGGGCTGGGGGAGGTTGGCTCTGCGCTCTACCAGGTGGCGAGGGGGTCTGGAGGGCTGGAGGTTTATGGCTACGACGTTGACCCCAGGAAGACTATTAACCAGCTGAGCGACGTTCCAGTGCCGGTGGACTATCTGCACGTCGCTATACCCTATTCTCAACGCTTCGTTGACGCTGTTTCCTCCTACGCGGAGGGGCTGAAGCCTAGAGCTCTCTTCATACACTCTACAGTTGCGCCGGGCACGACTAGGCGTGTCTACGAGAGACTTGGCATCCCGACGGTCTTCAGCCCGGTCAGGGGGAGGCACCCAAACCTGAGGCAGCACCTACTCTTTTGGCCTAAGTGGCTTGCCAGCCTGCCCGAAAGCTTCAGTGGGGAGGCTGGAAGGCATTTAGAGGAGATGGGGCTGAGAGTGAGGTACGCGGACAAGCCGGAGTCTCTTGAGCTGGCGAAGCTCTGGGAGACTGTTTACAGGGCTGTGATGATCGCATCGTGGCAGGAGCTGCACAGAGTCTCCAGGGCGTTTGGCGCAAGCCTACCGGTCATAGCGGAGTTCGTCGCGGAGGTGCACGAGGTACTGAGGGACAGGCCGGTGTACTTCCCGGACCACATTGAGGGGCACTGCCTCATACCCAACACGACCATACTAAACTCTGTGCATCCATCGAAGCTCTTCGAGTTCGTCCTGGAGTCGAACGAGCAGCGCA
>JAJHRM010000273.1 GCA_020832965.1 Thermofilum sp.
GCTTCAGATAAAAGGAGAGAGGTTGGTCATCCTGGCACACTTTATGATGAACCCCCGCTACTCGTGGAACACGTATTGCCAGTTGTGGAGCGTTCTCATGGCTTTCTTAAGCTATGCTTACAAGTTGTGCAAACTCCCGCAGCCTCAATCAATACTTTTCGTAAACAATATAAGGGAGCTTAGACGTGTGAAAAGCGGCTATATTGAAAACTTAAGGTTAGGAGAGCCAAAAGACCACTTGGCAGACAGCCTCGATTCGCTGGATCCTTACTGCTATTGGCACTACTTGCCTAACAATTTGGTTAACCAAATCCGAGAGCGGGCACTAAGGGGAAAGCTTTTCGACGAGTTGAAAGACCTTGTAGTCGAAATTCACAGTGAAGTTCCCAGAGAAAGTAGGGAGAGGGCAGCTGCACGGTTGCGTAGCGGGGAAGGTCTCGTCGCGCTTTCGACGTCCTCCTTAGAACTAGGGGTAGACTACGACGGAGTCGGTTTCGTGCTTAACTCCGGGCTAGATAACCCGATCTCGCTCGTTCAAAGAATAGGCAGGGGCGGCAGAAGCGATAAAACGATGAGAACAGTCTTAGGGATCATTCTTGCTCGAGCATTGCCTACAGAGATGCTCAAAACCTACGAAGAGAGTTTCATGAAAGCGCTAGCAACGATGAGCATCAGCGGGTACAAATTGTTCATCACGAAGGATAACCCGCAAGTGATCAAACGAGGTATATTAATTGAAAGTATAGCTAAACTAGCTAAGAAAGGTGAAAATACCTACGCAAGCGGAGCTAGCAAAGGACCCATAAGAGACCCAGAAACTTTGCAATCATTTATAAAAGATATTATAGGTGAAATCTCATGATTGAATTAAAAAGTTTAAAAGAAGAGTTAAAAAATAGATTAAATGAGATACTTAAAGTGAGTTACAAGCGAGAAGAAACCATTCACGTAGAGGATATAAGATACACATTGTACGAGATAGAAAATTTAGTAAACAAAATTTTATCGATCATCGATGAATTAAAGGAATTTCCAGAAAATGTTCAACAACTTGTTGGTCCTAAATTTATTGATGAAATAAGTAAAACATGTGAGGAAATTGATATAGCAATTAAAGATTACATTAATAAAGTTGATGATATATTTGAATCTGAAAAAGTAAGGAGAGAATTTATCGAATATCTGGAGAAGATTAGAAAATTTTCGGAAGATAAAGAACAGGAATGCTATAACCTAAGAAGATTGCTAAGAGAAAAAACAAAAATCTTTGGAGGAAGAAAAGGCGAGAATTTAAGAAAATTAGAAAAAAGAGTTAAAGATCTAAGAATGAATTTTGAAGAATTAGAGGAGAAATCGTACAACTTGATAATTGATTTGGAAAGAAAAAAGGTTTTGATGGTTTCGCCCGAGATTCTCGACCTGGTGCGTTCATCAGAATTGGGAGGGGAAATATGGGCTCACGAGATCGTAGAAAAAGTCTCAGGGCTGAGGAGTGTAGCTGGAGAACCTTACACGGAAGAGGTGAGTATAGCAACACCTTACCTTCACGAAGAAGAACCAACTCGCCTTACAATAGATCAGCTTCTTGCTCGCTATCCTCCATTCGAGCCGATTCAAATAGAAGCTGATGGTATAATAGGTAGGTTCATTTGGTTTTTGGAATCTACTAACATAATTTTTATACATCCTAAAGATATTCAACGCAAAGTTAATGAAAGCGTAAAAATTGACGAATATTCAGGAAAACTTATTTCCATTAAACCTCTCGATGTACTAAAGGATGTCCAAAACGGCGAAATAATAATTAGAATACAAGCCGGTTCTCGCAAAGTATTCATAAAATATGGTTCGAGAGAGCTAAACAATTATGTTCAAAAATACGGAGCTTCTATCAGACAATTAATTGAAAATATTCAGGATAGATACAAAAGACGCGTACAAAAAGTAAAGGGAACCGAGAGAGCATACAGCGTGTCTAATCTAGGCTATAGCTGGTACTGCATACTAGGTCTGAGCATGTCAACAGACCCTTACGATCTTGACTGCCCATTCATGAGCGCGTGTCCAGTAGGTAGGAAGAGCCAAGGTAGGTGCAATAAGTGGAGTTGGAGTAGAAGGTTGTTTCCCAAAGTGTATGTTGTTCCAGAGAGAGAACTTGCCTTAACGTCTGCTGCCGACCTAAAATACGGGCGATCTCTGCTATTCATAACACCTTTTGCCGTCTCGGGCGTTCGAATGCATGAACTTTACAGACGCGCACAGTGGTACATGCCATCTGTAACTCCTGAAGGACCCGTCGTCGAAGTACACTTTAAGAAAAACCTTAAAAAAGATTTACCTAAAACTAATGCGATATGTTTCGAAATTCCTCTTTCCCTTATAAAAGCTATAATAGAATCCCTACTAGATGAAAAAATTTCAGGTAAACCAGAAGTTACCGTAATGTGTAATAATAATGTTAGTTTAGATAAACTTCTACTTTCTAAATTTTTTGTATATATAATGACTAGAAAAGGTCTTGATACTTTTTCTTTCTTCCAGATGAAAGATGATAAAATAATTAAGAACTTTGAACAAAAGTTACAAAAAAGTTATAATCAAGATGAAGTAGTTAACTTTGCAATTGAAATTTTTGGACATACTTTAGCTCATCTTTTCCATTCATTCATTTCTAACTCGCTAGAGATAGAGCCGGAAAATCTCCTTTACGTATATAATATTGACAAAAAGAGAGATGCCCTGCTAGTATCAGTGGCTGAGAATAGCGCTTGGGGTTCTTTAAACATAGCGAAACATGCAGAGATGAAGTTTGGTTCCATCGATAGGATGCTAGAAGAGTTTGTTAATAGCATTACGAAATCCCTAGAAAAACATGAAAAAGATATACAAAGTTATGTGATGAAGATGAAGATTATAACAGATCCCACAGTAACAAAAATAGCAGAAGAGCTGAAAAATAGGTATTTAAGCTTGGTTAACAATGGTATAGTATTGGATACCGCTATATTTCTTAACCATATCGTTATTAGTGGACAGGATATCGACATCGCTAAAAAGCTTCAGCTAAATAACGTGAGAGAGCTTAGGGAGCGGCTAACGGATGCTGTGGTGGCCTCTGGCATTAGCGTATGTATCGATGGTTGCCCAGCCTGCGTGATGCTGGACCACGGCTGCACGGCGCCGCTCATCCAAAACATCGTGTTGTCACGCAACCTAGCAGCGTGGATTTTGAAGGTGCTTACAGGGAGAGAGCCAATCAAAGGCAGGGGCAACGTGCTGGGTTCGGCTATCTTCTACCAAGCTAAAGAGAGCTTCTTCGCTTTCTCGCCGTACTTAGATGAAGAAGGAGTAAAAATACTTACGGATCTCGCTCAAAAAGGCGTGAAGGTCACTCTTGTAACACGCAGGAAGTTTGCCGAGAAGTTCGGAGAACAGCTCAAGAAGCACGGTATAGAAGTTTACGTTATGAAGGCTCCGAGGCACGACAAGTTCTACATCATCGATGGGAGGGTTCGCGTTAGAACCTCTCAGAACCTGAGCAAACTATCCTCCATCAACGAGTTCGTCCTCGAGCAGCTGGAACGGGGGGAGGCTGAGAGCATCGTGAGGCGGGAGCTGGAGGGGGGTGCCGTTGAGCGTTACGGGGGAGGCTGAGGTTTCCGATCTCTTAAATTGCGTGAGAGCGTTAGATGCGGAGTACGAGCGGTACGTGTCGCCGCAGACACCAGTGTTAGGGTTGCAGATTATTCTAGGCTTCCCCTTGCTCTCCCCCTTGCTGTTGAAGCATTTCGCCTTGAGGATAGAGCGCTTCAGCGTAAGAGAGTACGTTACTCAGTATGACCATTTCATCCTCGCGTTCCCCGAGCTTCT
>JAJHRM010000274.1 GCA_020832965.1 Thermofilum sp.
TCTATTTCCCATCGATGCGCATGTAGAGAGGGAACCCTCATCCTTATGATGCCCACGAGGACGTTGTTCTCCGGGTCCTCTGCGGCCAGGAAAACTTCCTCGCCCATGCTTGCTTCGTAGGTTTCCCGCGTAATCCTAATTTTTCTGGGCAATGCCCCTCTCCTTAGCTGCCTGGCAACCTCCCTGTACCTAATATCATTGATTGTGATCCCCTTCTCGACGGCTCTTCTTTCTACGAGCTCGCGCAGGTTTGACTTTTTTGGTCCAGCTATTATCTGGTTTGCCGGGACGTCGCGTTGAACCCTTGTTACGCGGACCCAGCGTGGAATATACCTATACATCTCGGAGATGAGTTCAACTGCTTCCTCGTCGGTTAACGGCTTGTAGAGGCCCTTCCTCCATAGCTCGTAGAGACCTGTCCCCTCCATGACGAGGGTTGGGTATATCTTGAGCATGTCTGGCATGAAGTCTGGGTTGCTGAATATTTCTCTAACCATCTCTACGTCTCTATCAAAGTCGGAGCCCGGCAGACCCGGCATAATGTGGTATACGACCTTGAAGCCTGAGTCCTTCAGTACGCGTGTCGCCTCGACAACCTCCTTGACCCCGTGCCCCCTGTTCACCCTTTTCAGGACGTCATCGTAGATGCTTTGAACCCCTATCTCTATCCTTGTAGCGCCCAAATAGAGGAACCAGTCTGCGTCCCTCTCCCTTGCCCAGTCCGGCCTGGTCTCCATCGTTAAGCCCACGACCCTTATTTGGGCTGTCTCGTTGCGTAGCTGAGCCTCTTCTAGGCTTGGAAGTTTCTCGGGTGGATCACCGGGATATCTATTAAATGCCTCAAAGACCCTGGTGACAAACCAGACCTGGTAGTCCTGTGGCATGGCGTTAAAGGTTCCACCCATTATTACTACTTCCGCCTTGCTGGGAAGATGACCCATTGCCTGGTACTGCCTAAGCCTAAGCTTTACCTGAAGGTATGGGTCGAAGCCAGCGTGCATCGCCCTCATGAGTGCGGGCTCGTTGCCCACATAGCTTTGTGGGGTGCCCTTGTCTGGTCCCCCTGGGCAGTAGAGGCATTTCCCATGTGGGCATGGGTACGGCTTAGCCATGACTGCGAAGACGTGGACTCCTGAGAGCATCCTTGTAGGCTTTACTGGCTTCTTGGCAACCTCTTGCATGACGCTCACACATTAGTTCTTCATTGCGGCTTTAAGGGTTAACCTTAATGCTGTTCATTAGGGCTCTCGCCCATTCCGCTGGGCATCCCGTATACTCTCTCAAAAGTATGCCTTTGTAAAAGTAGACCGAATATAACTACTGCGGTTGTGAAGCTGGTGGAGACAGCTAGAAGAGCTTCTCCCCCAGCAAAGTAGAAGAGTTGTGGATAAGTGGCTAAGTATGGCAGGAAGAGCACTGGGCTTCCCTCTGGGTTGCTTCTCGCTGATAGTGTGTAGAGGAGGCATGCTACGGAGGATACCGTAAACCAGCCTACGAAGTTTAGAGCGGGTATTCCAAACCATGGGCCAGCATCAAACCATTCCCAGAAGCCAGCGCTGACCATTGCTGGGTCTATTGCAAGGTCTAGCAGCACCATGAGTAGAGAGGCTAGGATGAGCCTCCTCCACTTGTCTCTCGTAAGAGCGATTGCCGCAAGATAAGATGTGTAGAGATACGCCCCCCAGGCAAGGATTATGGGGATAGGCACATTGAACAACGTGGCATTGCTAAATTTTAGATACCTGTATCTCCCGAATGGTACGCCGAAGTTTAGACCCACAAACTCTGATAAAAATCCCACTAATGAGCCAAATACTACAAGTACGGGCGCCTCTTTCCACTCTTTATAGGCGACTAGGAGAGAAGCAATGAGCAGTACAAGCAACATGGTCTCGCCGACCTGCCCAGGAAGAAATAGTGTAAAGGCAAATGACAGTATATAGCCTAGTGCAAGGAATATAGCAGCCAGGACGAGACTACCACCCATAAATACTGAAATTTATACGGGAAAATATTTGTAATTTCCTTCTGCGCTCGAGCAAGGCTGGAGAGGGCCCAAAGCATTTATGCCGCGCGCTGTAAAGAATAGTGGACCCAGCATTGCACCGAACTGATCCACTAGCTCATGTATCCCGTAAGCTTTCCCTCCACCTATACTCTTTAGCGCGGCGGCGCGCCAAGCCTGTATTTAAATAGTAGAACTACTAAGTTCTGCTATAGGAGAATAGAATATATGTGAAAGTTACACGTAAAGGCCAGGGAGATCCTTAATATAAAAGAGGGCGAGATCCTCGCCGTTCGAGAGGAAAACGGAAGGGTTATACTCGAAAAGATTGGTCTTCCAGAGGTTGGTGAACCCGTCGGTGAGGAAGCCTTCGAAGCCCTGGTAAGGGAGATAGAAAAGGTGCGCGAGGCTTGGCGCTAATACTCGATACCAGGTTCCTAGTTGCCTATGCATTCCCCCGTCCCTAGAAGACAAGGAAAAACTCGCGGAGTTTCAAAGAGTTCTAGCAAAAGAAAACCTCCTAATACCGTCAATAGTTGTTGCTGAATTCCTCAAGATCGCGGGTCGCATGGTGGGGCTCGTAAGTGCAAAGAACATCTTGAGGAGCTGGGTGAAGGCTGGGGCGCAAGTGATAGGAGTTACATTTGAAGATGCCGAGACAGCTGGAGAGCTCCTAGTTAAAATGCCCAATGTGCCTTTAGCAGATGCGCTGATAGCGGCTCAAGCAGTTAGGTTTTCTGCAACGATCGTTAGTAACGACCACCACTATAACATCCTGTGGGTAAAAAACACGTGGTATAAGCGCTGAGAGCCATAGGAATAGCGCGCTAAGCCGGCCTTACACCTGCTTGGACCCCTCCAGACGCGTGCAAGCACCGCCCAGCCGTGAGGGGGTCAGGCTTGCGCGCTACCCCTTGGTGGTCTTCGGCACGGTGAACTCCCTAACGAGGCTGTCGTGGAAGTCTAGGAAGTCGCTGAGAGTCTCCGGCGACAGCTCGTACGACGCGGTCAGGAGGTTCTTGTCAGGGAAAGCCGCGACCATCGTTATGGGCAGCTTCGTCTTCGCAATTTTCTCGGCCAGCCTGGTGTAGAGTGCCTCGTCGCTGCAGTAAACCCTGTAGCTGTAGGTACCCCTCACCTCCCTGACCGCAAGCTTGCCTAGCCTTTCCCCGGCGCTGTTCCGGAGCACGGCGTTGTCGATCCTGCTGCCCTTCTTGACTAGGTAGATCTCCCCAGCCACCCTCCTGTCGTGCGGGCTGACGGCGATCTCGAGCCTGTCCCTCCTCCCGGCGAGCCTCATGAAGGGGTAGTAGAGGAGCGAGTGCCTAGGCACGGTTGTGAGCAGTACGTACACCCTGTGCTTCCCGGGTAGTATGTACCTCGCCTTGTAGCCCACGAGGTAGCCGAGCAGCTGGTACTCCTTGTTTGAGGGGTTGTAGTGCTTCTCCAGGGCGAGCGTCACGTCCCTCAGGGTGGCGATGAGCCTGCGCCTAGCCCTGAAGAACCAGAGGACCGATGCCACGCCGAGCACGGCGACCGCGACGACCAGCCAGTACAGAGCCAGGGCTTCCTCTACGCTCACCTGACCACCTGCACCAAGCCCTCGAGCTTCTTCACGTCCTCGAAGCTCTCCGTAGACTTCCCGAGGTAGCTTACGAGCACGAGGGGTATTTTGAGCGAGGAGAGCTTCTCGACGTACTCCCTCTGCTGCTCCTCGACGCCCATGCTGCGCGCGAGCTCCGGGGGGAGGAGCCTGTTGAGGACGAGCGCTTTGGGCCTCGTGCCGAGCCTCCTCCTCAGGAAGTCGATGGTCTCCTCCAACTCGTAGAGGGGAAGCGGCTCGGGCGTCGCGACGAC
>JAJHRM010000275.1 GCA_020832965.1 Thermofilum sp.
CTGTGTAGACTTCCGTTTCCCTCAGCTTCACTACCGCACGGCTACCCTCATCGTACCAGCCCTCTCCCTCCGCCGCGCTGTAAGGCGTTGAAACCGCGACGTAGTGTTGCACCCTCCACCTCGCTTCTAACGACCGCGGCCTATCTACGACGAAAGAGATTGAAGAGTTACTCGAAAGCAGCAGGTTCCCCTCGTACCAGCCCTCGAATAGAGCGCGGCTACGCTCATGCTCCACGCGAGACGCGTCAATCCATAGCTTCGCAATAGCACCTTCATTATACCAGCCTTTACCGTGTACTTGACCAACTCTCGATACGCCGCTAACGAAGCACTGTTTCGTGTAAGTTGCACTCAAATTTAGATTGGAATCGATAACGATCTGAATGAGAGAGGAATTTACAATAAATGTTGCACCCGGTTTTTCTAAGATCCAGTAGGTGAACGCGAAGCGGGTTTTATTGTCAATGTTCACGACGCTTGGAGCTTCGAAGCTCTGCGCAGCACCTTGGGGGAAGAGCATGATGGAGGGTAGGACCTTAAGCTCACGGTCGCCAGCGAACACACAGTTTACAACTCGCGGGTTACTATCGATACGAACAACCATCTTCTCGCTCACTTCGATCATCGCTATTTCGCGCGGTCCTAAGCTTAAGTCAAGCGAGAAACTTTCGAGGTGGCTGCCGATATACACCGGACGATCGTCTTGAATAAGTATCGCATTCGCATTCCCCGAAAACCCGTACTCCGATAAGTTCACATAAAGGTGAAGGTTTACGTTTTCGTCCCAAATGTTCGCGAAAATGAAAGCTACGTCGCCCCCTCTGCTCCGCCAGGCGGAGTGCAGCACCGCGGGTGTCACGGTTGCGTTAAGCTCGTAAGGTGAGAGGTACCAGTGCGGGTTGGCGATCACGATGGTTGGCGATGAGATGCTTAGAGGCTTAACCATGCTGCCGTAAACCAAAAACTCCCTCCCCCACGTGTACCGGAACACAGCCGCTTTCTTGAAGAATTGGACGATGGGATTGAAGCTTATCTGAAGGGACATCCTCTCGTTAAGCGTGGGCAGTCTTATCTCCAAGGGTTCCCCCCACACGAGCGAAGCCGCTAAAGCTTTGATGGAGTAAGCCGTTTCGCTCAAACTCCACCCGTGCAAGTAATGCCCCCAAGACGAAATGTACTCGCGGTACACGTACTGGAACATCGGGATTGCCTGAGCCCCACTAATCTGCCAGTACCAGTGGGTGGGGTACAGCTCATAGACGTTCCCGCGCGAGTAGAACCTATCCAAGTACGGAATGTAAAGCTCGCATACTTCTTCGGAGGAAAACACAATTTCTGGATTAAATTTCTTGGCTTCAATTATAACTTCTGAAAATAGATTCCTATACGACTCGAACCACCATTTGCCATAACCTTTCGGATGCCCGTGACCCTCATCTAGGCACGGGTAAGGGGGGTCGATAAGGCTCCCATCCAAGTGGACGTGATCGACCCCGTGCTTAACTAACGTTAAAACGATCGTTTTAACGTACTCCCTCCACTCACGAGCGCCGGGACACATAGTCCTGTACTCTCCGCTTTGGTTATATGGTAGCTTAACGGAGTACTTCTTCATCTGCTCCCACTCAGGCAGCTTCGTCGAAAACGAATTCGTCGCTATGAAGACGGAGACCTTCCCTCCAGCTTTATGCACACCTTCAACCATCCTATCGAAGGCTTCCCACCCCTCGATTGGCGGGAAATAATCCGGGATCAACTTGAACGTGCCGTGCTTCTCCCAACCCCAAACCTGCATGATCACCGGTATCCCTAACGTCCTGATGGAATCCTGTGCGAGCTGAGGGACTGTGGCGAACGGTATGCGGCTAGCCCATCCGCCATCGCTCGGGGTGTAAAGGGAGGTGGAGTGGATCGCCGAGATCTCTAAGAACCATGAGGGTGTTGACCGCTTTCTAGCTTCCGCGCACCACCACTGTTTCTCAGCCCACTCCTTGTACATGTCAGCTGCGGTGTACCAGTCCCCGACGAACACCCCCACAACAACACGGTAGCTGGGCGTGAAATTCATCGTACCGTAAGGGCTGAGATGCGTTACCGCTATGTTCCAATCTTTCATAGAAAACCTATAAACTGAAAATTTCTTCACGTTACCCTCGGTATCATCCGACGCAACGTACAGCCCACCGAGCTTCTCATCGTAGAATGCGAGGAACTGCATCGAAACCCAACCGCTTGGGTAGAGCTGCCAGGGTATCTCCGGGTTAACGGGCATCTTTTCAAGCGGGTTCCTTAACAGCAAACCCGTTAAAGCTGGGTAAGCTAGGTAATCGTCTTCAGAATTCTCCCCTATTTTGGTGAGCCCTGAAACGATAGGGAACGCGATATCCGACAAGTCTACATCTTCTTCATGGCTTACCGCGTTAATCGTCCAATAGGTCAGCGGAGAGTCATCCAAAACTGTTACGTTAACTTCGATCTCGATATCGAGAAACCTATTTCTGGCAACTTTATCGCCTCCTACAAACCCCCTCCACCGCATAAGTAGGGTCTTCCCATCCTCACGCGCGTTGAAACTGTACGCGAACTCTCTAGCCATGAACGTGTGCGTTCCGCTTGTCCCGATGTAGAAGAGCAGGTGCGGTTCCCCTCTAGCTGCACCGCGTTTTTCAGATAGGAACGCAACGCCTGTTAGCTTGTTCACGATGTTGACGAGTCCTCCCTTATCGTTCTTATCAAATATAATCTCGACATACTTGTTTCCGACAACTATTTTATCGGATGTGTCAAAGATGTAACTTGAAGAAACTGGACTGCCAAATGCAGCTATACAGTTTTGAGTTAGAACTAATAAGATGAGAAGAAACGAAGCGTACCATACGGAAAGGATTTTACTAGCAGAAGAGCCCACGTGCGTGTTCATAGCAGTGTGATACTTAAAAATAACGACTCACTTGAGTTTACTTCGGCGCACGAGGTTTAGTACGCAGCTATACAAGGGACACTAACTACTTCAACCGCTAGAGAATGCCCTTGAGCGTAATATGCTACGCTATAGTAGCGCGCGAGCACGCTCCCTACAGCCAAAACCTTCTTCTCCGCGCGGCTACCTGTCGCCTCTACAACACCTCTCGTCAATCAGGTGCCAGGCGAGCATATCGAGAGGGCGTTTTCGACGGCGGCGGAGCTCGACAGAGTGGTGAGGGAGAGGCACGCGCGAGGGACTAGCGCGCGAAACTTTTTAAAGAGCTTAATGCAAGCGCGGCTTTCGAGGTCCCCGGCTCCTCTTAGGGCTCTAGGAAGCGGTACCTGGTTTCGCCCGCTGCTAGAACGTCGAGCTCCCGGTTCCTCAGGATCACCGGGTAGCCTTCGGTGGCTTGGCCCACGGCTAGGAAGCGCCTGGGCGGTAGGGCGGTGACCAGCCGCTGGAGCACGTCCGGCTCGAGGCCCGAAGCGGGGGCGACGTACTTCACGTCGTCGGGCAGGCTGAAGTAGAAGCAGAAGAGGTTATCCGTCTGCCTGACGAGCAGCTCGGGCAGGCTGGTCGGCGTGTTCGTTACGTAGAACTGCCAGAGGCCCAAGTGCCTCATCCTCGTCACCAGATCCTCGATGTCCGCCCTATCGATGTAGAGGTGCGCCTCCTCGGCGAACAGGAAGATCGGTTCCAGCTTCCTCGCCTCGAGGAGGTTGAGAAGGTTCGAGAGCATAACCTGCACCGCCGTTCTCATCGCCGGCTTCGCGAGCCCCTTGAGGTTCACGACGAGGGTTTTCCCCTCGTTCAGCTGGGATAAGACGCTCGCAAGCTGCCCCTGAGGGAGGTTGTCGTCTATCAACC
>JAJHRM010000276.1 GCA_020832965.1 Thermofilum sp.
CAGAGCCCGCAAGCCACAGCCTCCCTCAGAGGTCATCCCTGCGAGAACCTTTTACGCGCCTGCAACATGTTTTTATCCCACTCCCACAGGTGGTAAAGCAATGCCGTGGACTCTCCACGTGGATAGTAAAGGGGAATTATCGGTAGACCTCAACGGAGACAAAAACCTCAGCGTCACGCCGAGAGACGTAGCACTACTCGCGCTGGGACTACTCCTGCACGACATAGCAAAGCCCTACGTGCTAGCAGGTGAGCGCCACGCGCTGCTTGGGTACCGTTGGCTCGACGACCAAAGCATAAAATTCGTCTTGAAGAAGCTAGGCTTATGGAACGTTGCGAACCAGCTGAAACCTGAGGACTTTGAGGCGATCCGCGAGGTCGTATTGTTGCATCACATGCAAGTTGACAAAGAGTACGGAGCTTCTCTGAACAACAAACAATTAAAAAGCAAACTAGCCGCTTGTTTCGCTCGCCCCTTCGACTTGATAGCATCGTCGATCTACGGATTCATATGCGAAGCTTGCAGAAAAGCACTCGAGAGTAGCAGTGAGATGAAATTTTATAATGTTAATCCATTTACGAGAATAGTTAAACATAGCTTTAAAATACCAGGTAATATAGATATTTTAATCAAGCAGCAACTTCCTAGGGATGCTTTAGACGTTTACCAGCAGACGGCCAGGGAAAGAACCTACGAACCAGCGTGCGATATCCCTCTTTACGACCACGCTTTCTTCTCGGCAGCACTATCCTTGCTACTGCTTGCACCGGAAATCGCTAGAAACAAAACCATCAATAAAAATCAAATAGATGACAGTAGCATTGAGGAAATCTTCGAGGAACTAATGAGAGGCTGCAGAGCATCCTGGATCGTCGTAGACGCCACCGGCTTATGGAAGTTGATCGAGCGCTCGGTAAAACCCAGGGACCTAGAAGCTTTCGCCGGGTTCGCGAGAGAAACTTGCCGCCTGATCGCTGAAACGGTAAGCGAGCTGGCCGCCGAGCGGCTCGCGCAGGGAGACAACTCACTCGAAGAGGTAGTGAAGCTGCTGACCCCCCTGTCGAGGGAGGGGAGCGTCTTTATAGCGCTCTTGCCGGAAGATACGGCTGCGTGCATAAAAAACGTTCTTTTCAGCAAAGTTGCCGAAAAGTTAAGCCGAGAAATGGGGCTCATGTCTCCCGAGGAACGCAACATGCTACTCAACGTGCTGCGAAGCAGCGTAGCTATTAGCGTAGCTACAGTGGAGTTCGTCAACAGTAAAAAACTCGAAAACATTGCAGCAATAATTCAAGATAAGTTAATGGAAGCTCTTGAAGCTCATCAAACTAATATATTATCAAAAGCTCCAACAAAGGAAGTTTGCTGGTATTGTAGAGTGAACGATGCGGATGACATTATAGACGTCTACTTTTACGGCGTAGAGGAAGTAGCTGTTAAAGCATGTAAAGTTTGCAAAACAATAATTAGTAAATACAAAACCAAATCCTCCGAGGAGTTCGCAAAAATAACAGAAAAGGGTGATAAAATAGGCATAATAGTTATTATACCCAATATAAAATTACTTTATGGAGAGTGGAAATGGAGGAAAGATATAGCTCAAATCAATTTTGAAGATATTTCTAAAATTACAAATTTAAGGTATAAAGAAAGTATTGAAAAACTTAAAAAAAGCTCCAATTTATTTACAAAGCCAGAAATTAGTGATATTAAGCAAGTAAAAAAGATCTTGGGTCCTATAAGAGGGACTCTTTCGATAATCCAAAAAATGTATGTTGATCACCCGTATTACAAGAGTTTAATGAAAAACATTTATGAAAAGATCTATAAATCAATGCAACAAATAAATATACTTTTATCTTCAAAAAGTTATAAAGATATTTATATAGATTTACCTTCATTTTATTACGATCTATATAATTTACTAATTTTGCTCGATGAGAAGTTGGGAAGAGAACTAAAAGATACTTTGGAAAATAACATTAAACCATTATGGAGTTCTCTAAGAGCTTTTAGTCAAAATGAATACAAATCTTGCTTCAACGAACACTTTTTCTTAGGACACCCAGCTAGGCTGAGAGCAAGAGCAAAATACTGGAGTAGTACACTAAAAGAACTAAGTAAAGAGGTGAGAGATATAATGAAAATTTTAAAGGAAAAAGAGAATGTGTTGATAATTCCAGAAGATGCAAATGACTATATTGTTTTTGTAGTTAGAGGACCCCTGTTGCGCAAAGTTCTGCTTCAGCTGTGCGATGTACTGAAGAGGGAGAGGTACTTCATTGGTTCGCGGCGGTTCGAATCGTTCACATGGGAGCTTCTGGACGTCGACTCGCCGCTTTTCACGATTTCTATTTTCCTGGCGGATGGCAAGTATCCACTGTACAGGCTGTTGAGAACAGCTTTCTCTCTATCTACTAAACCCTTCGAAGATGGAGAACTTAGGTACCCAGTCCGCGTCTTCTTCGCGGATTTGCGGACCGGCTTCGACCCGGCACCAGGTCCCTACTCTCTCGTTCCGCTCTGGCTGTTCGCTTACATTCTCGAGAGAGTCGAGCAGGCTAGCGGGGAGCAGCTTCGCCTTGCGCACAGGCTGGTCCTAGCTGCTGGCTACGATCGTGCGCGGGAGGCGTTCGCCACGGTTGTTCAGAGGAGCGCTGAGCGGGAGCTGGGTAAGGAGTTTGAAGATTTCATGGCAGAAGAAATGGAGTGGTTAACTCCTAACGAGTACTATACCTTAGCAAACCTAATTAACCTTAAGAGGTACGCATTAACGGAGCGGTGAACCTTATGGTAGCTGCTTACCATGTCTCTAGGCGCGCGTTGAGCCTCTGCGAGGGTGACCTCGAAGAGTTCGCGCGTTTTCTGGCTCGACGCTTTAGGGGGGAGCAGCGGGGTAAGCTGAGGAGGTTGTTCTCAGCGCTAACGACCTGCACCAATAGCGAGGAGGCGAGGGCTATAGTTGCTTTCTACTACCAAAGGGTCGATAATGAAAGAGCTCGCGAAGCTCTCCGGCAGCTTTTCGAGAGCCTTAGGGTGGACGATGAAAAGTTCCGGAGGTGCATTACACCTAAACTGAGACCGCTCTTCAATTTTACCATGTACTACATGCTTGTTCAGGAGAGGTGAGAATGGTATGGTGTGGTATGAGCGTTTGAGCAGCCTGGTGGTCGCCCTTTACGAGCTGAGAACGGTAAGCCATGTGCGCGTCGGCAGCGGCGAGAACATCAAGCTTCCAACGCCGGTCGACAACCCGCAGACTAGGATCCTGCGGCTCGAGCTGGGTAAAGCGGAGGGGAGGTGGGTCGTGTACATCCCCGCGTCGAGCCTTCACGGGGTGCTCAGGTCCGCGCTCGAAGACTACCTGAGAACGCAGCTCGATGCTATAAGCACCGTGGGGGGCGTCAAGAGCATCTGCAGCGGCTCGGTAAGGAGGAGTATCGATAAGTACTCAAGTTCTATACCGGGCTTCGACGAGCTCCCCTTATACAGGGAAGTGTGCTACACCACGCTACTGTTCGATAACTGCCAGGTTCCTCCGCCCGACGATGACAAAGAACGCTACCTGGTCGACATTGTTCGCAGGAGATCGCGTAGCGGCAACCACCTGCCTTGCTTTGTCTGCCAGCTGTTCGGCGCTGCCGGCTTGAGGGGTAGGGTTAGGATCCTGAACGCCTACCCTAGCAAGGAGACCATGGAGACGCTCCCATTGGACGTCATCACGCGCGTGGGTATCAACAGGGTGACCGGGGCCGCGGAGGAGGGGAGGCTGTTCGACCTCGAGGCGATACCGCCGGGCGCGGTCTTCTACTTCTTCGTGAT
>JAJHRM010000277.1 GCA_020832965.1 Thermofilum sp.
CTGTGTAGACTTCCGTTTCCCTCAGCTTCACTACCGCACGGCTACCCTCATCGTACCAGCCCTCTCCCTCCGCCGCGCTGTAAGGCGTTGAAACCGCGACGTAGTGTTGCACCCTCCACCTCGCTTCGAACGACCGCGGCCTATCTACAACGAAAGAGATTGAAGAGTTACTCGAAAGCAGCAGGCCCCCCTCGTACCAGCCCTCGAATAGAGCGCGGCTCCCCCCAAACTCCACATGTGGCTCGATAAATAAGGTCGCTACTGCGCCTTCGTCATACCAACCAGCACCCTGAGGATTCCCATATTTAGAGAGTACGGTGAGGAGGTATTGAGTCTTCCAGTTTGCAACGATTATTTTCGGCGAGTCCACTTTAACAGTAACTATTGGGGATGTCGAAGAGATGTCCCTGCCCCACGAAACGAAAACCCGCCTCAATTCATTTCCGTAAACAATCTCTCGCTCGGCCTTTATTATGATCTCCTGCCCCTCTTTATACCAACCGCTATCACCCGGTTGAGGTGCTCCGCTGATTTGTGCATTGCCGTACGGCGAGACTATTTTGACATGGTAGCATCTGAGGGGGACTAAGCGGTACCCGCTTATAGTTGACGTAGGGATGAATAATGTCAGTTCCCCGTCACCAGATTTGACTGCTAATGTATTTCCAGAAATTTCAGTAAATTCATCGAATACAATTGTATAAGTTTTTTACCGCTAAATATGTTAATATTCCTTAAAGAAGAAAGCTTGATAATTTCGGTAACCCCATCCGCATCAATATCTGAGGATAGAATCACGTTCTCCGGTTCAGCTGCTAATCTATATCCGTTATATAGGAGTTCGCCGTCGAGCGAAAACACGTATGGTTCGAGGACTATCTCCTCCTTCCCATCACCATTCACATCCTGGAGCTTTGCTCTATAACCGTAATCGTAGCATTTCCTCCAGACGTCCTCTGAAACTATGCGATCGAAAATGAGATTCCCATCACTTGTGTAAAACTCTAGGTGGTATTCACCTCGCCCCCAAGGACCGATGACTAAGATGTAGCTTTTACCAGTAATTTTTGATTCGAGTATTTGAACGTACGGTGGATCCCAGTAAAACCCTATAACTTTAATCAATTTCCCCGTATCAGAGTAGATCCTAACTTGAGGCAGCATGCCCATGTGTCTTGCGAAAATTCCAACAGAAACGGCTATCATCTTCTTACCGTATTGAGTTCTCCCTATACTGACCCCTCTGAAGTCCGCGCCTACCACGCTTTGTACAGGGTTTCCATCTGCATCGTAGATTTCCAAACCTCTATCGCTCACGCACACAACCTCTTTGAAACCGTCACCGTTCAGGTCGTCGGCTTCGCAATTTTCAAGCCCGTAAACAAGCCTTCCACTCCTGAAGTATAGGAAGCTTTGCATAAAATCGCATTTCACGAATACCGCGTCATGAATTCCATCATTATCCAGGTCTAAAGGTATGCCATACTTAACCCACGATCTTAGACCAAAAGTCCACAATAGAGAACCATTCGATTTGTAAGCTTCAATGAATGAACCTAGAACTATGCATTCGGGGTCTGGTTCAGCGTCTAAGTTTGCCAACTTCATAGTAGATGGCTCGGTTAACGCAGTGAAAAATTCATAGATGGAACCGTTTTTCAGGCTCCCTCTATACACACTTTTGCTTTTATAAACTTGAATAAGCAGATTCCCTCTTGCATCGAAAGTGAACCCTGAATACGTTCCAAAAAGTTTTCTAGTTACGAGTCTTCCCTCTTCATCAAGGAGATAAAAGGCTTTATCCGTGCTGAACGCGATCCTATGCATTGATGGAATCACCGCTGAGGCTACAATCCATTCATCATTTACACGAAAACGAGCCTTTATGTTTCCTGTTTCTGAATTAATGATGATAATTTCTGAACTTAAAGGAATAACTATATCACCAAGAGATGTTGTAACGCTATAGCTAGGTAAATATCCACCATTCACATCTAGGCTCCATATAGTATTACCCCTCCAGTCAAGCAGACGTATGCTGTCGCCCTCCGCTTTATAATAGCGTAGGAGAAGGAGCTCCTTATAATCATCGCTACGAATGAAATTTCCAATTTCGAGGTAGCAAACTGGCCATGCATTGGGTTGTATAGGGATCTCCTTTCTCCACAGCAATTGTCCCTCAATAGAGTAAACATAAATAACATAAGCTTTCTCGTTATACCAATTTCCAGATATATCATTATAGAGAAGCCCTACTACTATTTCTGGTTTAGAGTCTCCATTTATATCTTCCACAGCCACTAACCCGTAAGAGCTGATGCAACCACTAACGTGACAATAATAGCCGAATTCAAAAGTTTCTTCATCTTTAATTGTAATAGTAAAATTCTTTAACAATATACCATTCTTTCCATTTATAATATATATGTTAAGAGGTTTGTAAATACTCAGTGTACCTCCAAATTTTGACTTTATCTCTTTGCGTGCAGAAGGATACAAAATAAAAATATCCATAATACCGTCGTTATTTGCATCTCCAAATTTAACTTGTTTATCCGCATATAGCAAGAGTCCTATTGAGGGAAGGAAATTTCTTGTTTCCCAATTTAATCCACCAGTTTTATAAGATCGAAGAATCATTTTTTTATCTGTGATATAGAATATTTCTTTAATCCCATCGCCGTCCATATCATTCAGCAAAATTGTCCAGGCAGTTATCTTTTCAATAAGAGAACCATTAGGATTTAGAATATATGCCCCCCAATCATTTCCTCCATACTCATAGTAAATTATTTCTTCAATTGAGTCGCCATTTAGATCTGCTGTTTCTAGATACGTCCACGTATAACTGTGAGGTAAAGGAGCGGATCCCCACTTTTGTAGCTTCTGCTCTTTCTTTCCTGTTATTTGAAAATGCATCAAAGCTTTATTATCGTCCTCGTTGTACTCTAGCACGTCTTCTACAACTTGAGCTTCCCAAAGTACTGTGTAGTTTCCCGGTTCACTAGGGAGCAGCGCTGAAACCCTGACGCATCCACCTGCAGGAATTTCATCGAAGTTCAGCTTGCGAAGTACTACTCCATTTACGAAGAGAGTAACTTCTACTCTATTCGCTGACATGTTTCCGCTATTTTCTACATCGGCCTGAAGTAGGATTTTATCATCTGATTCACTAGGTGGTAGCGGTTTAACGACAACGTTTGGAGCCCGATAATCTATTTTGACGATGTACTTTCCATCCGATTTTGAAAATTCTATTACTATGTTCCCATCTCCGCTAATCAGTTTCTGGCCTGGTTTAAAGGGGTCTAGGGCTTTTGTACCCGGGTTCGAATCCACTACAGAGATTAAGCCGTTGAAAACGCTGGTTGCTGTATCGTTGCAGATGTATACGAGGAATCCTTCATCTGGGAGGTAGGAGTCGAACCCTACTTTTTCCCTTACCTCGATTAAATAGTACTTCGAGTGGGTTATTGGAACCTTTATAACGTGGAGACCTTCCGATGGAGACTCCAACGGTATCAGCTCTACCTTATGCCTGCCGGGTCCGAGGACGGCGAAGTCGGAGTCTCTGAACCAGCCTATTCTGATCTTGGTCCACGAAGATGGGTGCGAGGGGCTTTTACCACCGATGAGCTTGTTGCCGATCAATTCGACGCCGAGCCTGTGCCCTGTAGCCATTATGTCCCAGTCGCCGACGAAGCGCTCCCGCTCACCCTCCTCCCCGTACAAGTCGACGGCGCCGAGCATGTGTAGGAACTCGTGAGCGATCGCCCCTAGCGGGTCGAACTCTGAAACTATAATTGCCGAAGAGA
>JAJHRM010000278.1 GCA_020832965.1 Thermofilum sp.
GCAAGGTTCCAGTTGGACCACCCGTAGCCGTAGTTGACCAGCACCATCTCGTCCGGGTCAGGCACCCCGTTACCGTTCGCGTCCGACTTCCAGATGTGGACCCACACCCTCACCCGCACCGCCGGCTCGTACGAGTTCGACGGGTCGAACGCCGAGTACGGGATTGTCGCCACAACCTCCATAAACCTGTAGGTCATGGTAAGGTTTGCCGAGGTGAAAACCCAGTACGTCCTGTTGTAGCTGGCGTAGGGCGCCAGCGACAACGACTTTGTCAAGGTCATGTTCTTACTCTGGATGTAGAGCGCCGGAGATACACTCACACTCGCAGTCTTGTTCGTCGGGTTCCTCACAGTCAACGTTATCGAAGCCGTGCCGCCTTGCGCGACATCACCGAAGAACAGAGCACCGTCGATCCTACCGGCGGCGGTGCTCGGTAAAGAGCAACTCGGCACCGAAAGCTCGGTGCCCGCCCACCAGAGCATCAAAGCCGCGATGTTGTCGCACCACTGCCAGTACCATATGCTGGAAGCCTTCGATGAATACATGGACCACAGTGATCCACTGTATACTTGCAACTCATACTTGGCAGAGCTCTTGCCGGAAAACAGACGCGCTAGCGAGACAGCCCTATACGCGTTAACTCTCCCTGCACCCTCCGAAGCAGTATCGTAGCGTAGAGTATCGGCAGTCGAAGCTATCGCATTTTTGACCAGCGCTGGGTCAGTCGCCGTCCCAAGCACCTGGTAGACCAGAGCTGCGACGCCCGCCGTGAGCGGGGTGGCGTAGCTCGTGCCACCGAACAGCGTGAAGTTGTAGTAAACAGGGGCCGCCGTGAAGCCGAACGCGCCCACGTTCACCACATCAGGCTTCACGTAGCCGACCACCGTCGGGCCCCTAGCAGACCAGCTAATCACCTCATCGCTCGACCACCCAGCGCCCGACTGCCAGAACGACGACCCGTCGGACTTGGAGTACACGTAGGCGAAGTGCGTGCTCGTCGAGGCGCCGACCGTCAGGACGCCCGGCGAGGCGCCCGGGCTAGTGATGGTGCCGTAGCCGGGGCCACCGTTGCCAGCAGCCTGCACGATCAAGATGCCCGGGTACCTGGGGTCGAGGAAGCCCGGCAGCGAGAGACCCGCCACGAACACCGACTCGAGGTCGTAGCCGAAGGCGCCGACGTCGTAAGCGAAGTACGAGATGCCCCAGCTGTTGCTGATGACGTGCGCCCGCCTCGAGCCCGTGTAGTAGAACCTGCCCGTGTAGGGGTCGACGTCGAAGCCCGCAGCCCACAGCATACCCACCTCCACGTTCCCGATCCACAGCGCCTTGACGCCCAGGACACCCGCGCCCGGAGCCATGCCCGTCAGCCTCACCACGCCCAAGCCGGGGAAGTTGTACGCCACCACGCCGCGCCCAGCCGCGGCGGACGCGCACGACGTGCCGTGCCCATAGAAATCGTAGAAGATACTCAGCCACCTACCCTGCTTATCCCAGCCCGGGTAGATCTCAGCCGGGTAGTTGAACCACCACCACCAATCGTAGAAGAAGCCGCCGGCAACACCAAAGGAATCGTCCGGGAAGCCATTGTTATTGTAATCAGGGGCTATAACTCTGTTTGCAAAATACCTCAAAATGCTTCCTCTAGCATAGCTGTCAATGGGGGGAGCTAGTTCATCGGCAAAATCGCCATTACCATTCACGTCTACAATAGCTCGCGAGAAGTAACCATCAATTGGTGAATAAATAAGAAGCACTCCAACAACTTTAACACCATCAACGCGAGGCATATAAGTTACCCCGAAACGCAGCCTGCCTCCTTGAGAAACATAGCTCCATACCCACAAAGGTACTCGGTAGTAATCATAGGGCGGGTACACTTCAACGGGCCAGGGCGTCAGCACGGTGTATGTGCGCCCGCCCACGTACACGTGCGTGCTATTCACCATGTACACGTCCTGCAGCAGCAGAACCTGAGACTCGTCCGCGTCGAACACCAGAGGCTCTCTGACCGACTCGCCCTTGTACGTCCCCGACCAGTACACCAGCGAGCTGGTCAGGTCGGGGTGCCCGTAGTCCACACCCGTGTCCACGATCGCGATGTTAACCCCACTACCGGTAACCCCGTAGACCGAGCGAGCCCTCGTCACGCCGATAAGATCCGCGACCACGACGTTCGTGGGCGCCGGAGCCGGAAGGCGCGGCACCTTCTGGTCGAGCGGCTCCCTATCCATCAGCGACGGCAGAGGCTTGGAGACCACCCGCTCAACGTAATCGCTGTAGGGGGCCAGCAGCCGCGAAAGCTTGTCCGGTGCCTCGGCAACCCTGAACATGTACCGGCCCGAGGGATCCCTCACAAGCTTCGAGACCCTAACCTCCTTGACCGCCACACTCCTCCCATTGGAGAGCTCGACGGTGCGGGAGAAGGTGTACTTAGCCACAATATCATTGTAAACCTTCTCTACGACACTCGCCGGAGCATCCTTCCTGAACACGACTGTGGAGACGGGCGACCTCTCACCACCCAGCGTCAGGTTCCCGACAAACCTAGAGATCCCAGGCTCTCCAGGTACCTGAGGAGTCCTCTGACCCTCCGGAGGCACAGCGAAAGCCACCAGAAGGCTCGCTGCAAACACTAAGGCGAGCAGAAGGATGCCTAGAGGGTTTTTAGTGTTCATACAGTAAATATGAAAAATGGGGTATTAATAAGTTTTACGCCTTGCGCGCAAGGACAACCCTACACCTGCAGAGGAACAGTAAGATTCGAACCAAAGCAGGAGAAAGTAGAAAAGAGCTAGAGCTCCAGCCCGGATAGCACGATATCTATCATCCTCATTGCAACCCCACTATCGCACAGGATGCTCGCGTAGCGGGTCCACACGGTCTCTATCTGTCTCGTAGCAAAGAAAGAATGGCATCATGTAAGTGTTTGGGTTCCGCAAACGGTATTCCCAAACGAAGCGAATGTATTTTGTTATATTTATTCTCTGCTACTAAAACAGATAAGAAACCAGCTCTTAATGCTGATATTATATTGGTTAAATCATCATCAAACGCCGCAAAGTTTCCATGATTTCTATAATTTAAACCTTTATGAAAAATATTTTCCTTAACTGGGCCAAAACCGCTATCTCTTCCTATAATCAAATCTACCCGCAAACCCATTCTCTGCACAATATCTTTTGCAACCGATTCCGCTTGAAAAGTTACAATATAGTAACCTAACTCATAATTTTGCTTTATGTCGTTAAGCATACTAACGTTTACCAGTATTTCCATATTGTGCAAGTACTCTCGCTCAAAACTCTCTACAATACGTGACGCACTGTAGTATAGGTTTTTATCCGAATACCATAATCTAGTAAAACCTTGCCGAATACTTTCCCAACCATAAAGCAAACCTTCACTATACAACTTTCGCCTAACCTCTGACCAAGGAACCTTCAGTCTAACAAGCGTACCATCAAGATCGAAAACTACACCAGCAATCGGTTTCGACAATTTCAAGGTAGCTTTCAATCTTGACGATGCTACCGCTAAACCGCGCTTCCATTCTCTCCTCGATCTCAGCCCTCCCACCATCGCGAATAAAGATTGCACGGCAACCCTAGCAGGATCCGTCAAGTCGATGTCCGACCTTACGATCCGGCTTCTAGCAAGCATTCCAGCCCACGTTTCCGGAATTCTGAATAAGTAAAAGAGACCATCGAGGAGGAAGTAATACTCACCGCTTTGCACCATCAAATGCTTGCAAAATTCCTTAGCCGCATCCACGCCTTTCAGATACGCCACCGCGAGCGCGGCGGGGAAGTGGT
>JAJHRM010000279.1 GCA_020832965.1 Thermofilum sp.
CTCATGGGAAAACATATTGAGAAACATGGTCCAAGACTAATCGTCACAATTGGTGGAATCCTTGCAGGTCTCGGCTGGTTCGCATCGTCCTATGCTGGAGATGTTTTAACCCTTGTTTTCTCTTATGGAGTGATTACAGGAATTGGCCTGGGGATTGCATACAATGCCCCCATTGTTGCTTCTGGGAAGTGGTTTCCAGAAAAGCGTGGACTAGCAGTAGGCTTAACTGTGTTAGGTTTCGGATTGTCCGCAGCCATTGTTGGACCACTAATTGATGTTCTCTCTTCATCAATTGGATTTCTCAATGCTTTAAGAGCCTTAGGAATTTTGTTTATAGCCTTGATCTGCATATGCGCTATTCCTCTAAAGTTTCCGCCTCCAGGAAGGACCTCAAATACTGGATCTTATTCGGCAACATCGCCTAAAGCAATTCAAGGCGCTCCTCGGGACTTTATGCGTTATGAAATGATAAGGACGAGAACCTTCGTTGGACTTTGGCTTTCCTACGCTATTGGAACCCTAGCAGGACTCATGGCGATCGGCGTAGCTAAGCTTGTTGGCCTTGAAGTTGCTCAGAGAGCTGGAATACCAGTCAGTGAGGCCTCTGCTATGCTAACATTGTTAGTTATACCGTTTGCAGTTTCTAATGGGCTGGGCAGACCTATATTTGGCTGGATTACTGACAAGATTGGTCCCAGAAAGACTGCGGTCTCGTCGTTTGGACTAATATTCATGCATCAATACTTATGTACATGTTTCCTTCTTCTTTGACGCTTTACGTCATAGTATTCATAATTCTATGGATGAACCTGGGAGGGTGGCTAGTTATTGCACCAGCGTCTACTGCAAGATTTTTCGGTATGAAGGATTATGCTCGAAATTATGGATTGATCTTCACGGCTTATGGCGTGGGAGCAATACTTGGAAATCTGCTTGCCGGGCAAGCAAAGGATATATTTGGCTCATACATAGCTGTATTCCCATACGTAGCATTCCTAGCACTAATTGGAATCATAATTGCAACGCTTACCCTCAGGCAACCACAATAAGAATCCTTTAGCTTTTTCCTATGACTGGTATTCTTGTCTGCATTGATTAGTGACAGACACTTTTATTTCTGGAAAAATTTCATTTTCGAGGGTGTCCTGGTGAAGGTTAGGTATATCTCTCTAGACATGGACGGAACTATTGTCAGCAGGAAGTATGTGGACTATTTTTGGCTAGAGCTTGTTCCTGGGCTATACGCCGAGAGACATGGCGTAGCGCGCGCTAGTAGTGTTGATAAAAGAGGAAAAATAGTAAATGTGGATCGATTGGTTGTTTGCCTGTAAGCTTCGTGGCGAGCAGGGGGCCTAGGAGCGGTGCAAAAATTATTTGGGACAGGCGTTCTTCATTTATTGGCATGAGTGCGAGTCCTAGGAACGCTAGGCTGGCAATGTCGAACATGTATCCGGGTATACCGGTTTTTAGCGCTAGGGCTGCAAGCAAAAGTCCGTATACAGCAGATAACAAGTAAAGGTAGAAAAGCTAGTGTTTTCATGAGGTTTTCTAGGAGATATTTTGGCGAGAAGGTTATGGTAAGTGATTAAGCAAACCTTCTGGCACTACTGTGTAGTAAGGGAGTATGCTGTGCATTCTGAGGATTATTCCTCTTCCTGCAATGTCCCAGAGGACATCTATCGATCCCGTAACTGTGAGGCTTAGTAGGACGAGGTTCTTTGGCGATGTTTCCGCATGTAGTTGCTGGTAGAGGAAGTAAAGCATAAGGAGGACGAGGTATGGTCTGGCAAGTAACGTGAATAATAAACCCTTGTTGTTCTTTAGTATCGAGACCTCGAAGAACAGACCAGCCCTTAACATGTTTAGGAATGAAATGACCAGTGAGCTTTACAAATACATCTTCGAGCGATGGTTCAAGAATGCTTATGCTCCGGGCTTTTAGCCTTAAAGCTCTGAATTCGTGGAGTAATTTTTCCATCGTTTCTCCAGCCTGGGAGACTGGGACCGAGATTACTATTTTCTCTGCTATACCTTTCTGTGGTGAATTTTTACCTCGTTGTTTGGAAATTCTTTGAGGATGTTTAGTGCCTGGAATCCCGACATGCTTGGCGCGCGCTCTCGCTGCCACATCATTGGCGCGCCCATAAGGTTAAAATGTTCCCCGCTTTCAATATATACGGGGATTCCCTTGAAGCCTGAGCAGGCTACTGCTTATGTTAAGTTGAGTTGTGGTGGCAAGTTGATCGAACTTAAGGCCCTGGTAGATACTGGTGCAAGTAAAAGCGTTATTTCTAAGGAGCTCGCGGAGAGGCTCGACGCGCTCATACCCCTGAAAGAGCCCTACGAGCTTAGAACAGCTGACGAGAGGGGAAGACTAAGGATCATAGGGAGGTGCATGGTGGATGTTGAGTTTCAGGGGGTTAGGGTGCCTGGTGGTGCGGTGTTCGAGGTCGCAGAGAATCTCAGGAAAGGTGTGGAACTCATCATAGGCAGGCCAGAAATAGACTCGTGGGACATAGTTTTCACGCCTGAAGGGCCGAAGCCGAGAAAGGTACCCTTAGAGTTTGAGATAATATAGTAGCTAAAAGAGGGGGATGCAGCGCTGCTCGGCTCAGCCCTCGTAGCCAGAGCAACCTTGGATCCCGGTTTTAACCTGGCCGAATTTGAGAGAAGCCTTGTCTTTGATTGTATTGCAATTCCTTCTCAAAGCAGGTATGCTTACGAAAGACAGTGCGAGAAGTTTAAAAAGGTTTTAAGTTGCCTGGCGCCATTGTTTAGTGAGAACTGAGATGTATTTTTGCCCTAGTCCCCTTCTCGAAGACCTCCTTGTTGACTATGTATTCTAGGGGCGCCTCCCCGCGAATAACCTGGAGGATTGCCTCAGCGTTTGATTCATCCATCCCCTTCAATGCCTCTGTGGTGTTTGCCCCAATGTGGGGGGTTACGATGACGTTTTTGAATTTTAGGAGGGGGTGGTCTGCCCCTATTGGTTCTCCTTCAACTACATCTAAGCCGACCCCTCCAATTTTCCCTGACTCAAGCCCCTTGATCAAGGCATTTGTATCGATTAATTCTCCCCTAGCCGCGTTAATGATTATTACTCCCTTCTTCATTTTTTCAACCTCCTTCTCCCCGATCATGTGGTAGTTCTCCTTCGTTAGGGCAGCGTGCAGCATTACTATGTCTGACCTGGATAAAAGCTCCTCTAGGTCTACGAGTTCGGCTCCGAACCTGGCAGCGTACTCTCCACTCACATATGGGTCGTACGCTAAGACCTTGGCATTAAACCCCCTGGTGAAGATTTCCGCGACTCTACTTCCAATGTTTCCTAGGCCTATAATCCCAACAGTCTTACCCGTAATGTTTATTCCCACGATTCTGCCCCTCTCAGACCACCTGCCTTCCCTGACGTGCTCAGCGGACAAGCACACTTTCCTGGCAACGTTTAGGCACAGGGCAACAGCCAATTCTGCTACTGCATCCCTCTCCTTGTATCCTGGTACACGGGTAACTATCACTCCGTGGTTGGTGGCTGCTTCTATGTCAATGTTATCATAGCCTATACCGTGCCTAGCTATGAGGAGAACCTCCCTATGATTCTCGAAAAATTCTCTGTCATAGACGGGGGTGACGCTTGCTATTATGAAGTGGTAACCTGCGAGCTCCTCTGCTAGAGGCTTGCCTCTTAGATTCTTATCCACGTACAGGAAATCCACTTGTGCAGCCTCCCTAAGTTTCTCGAGGACCTCTGGGGCAGCTACTCCAAAGGACCTCGAATTAACAATTGCAACCCTATACATA
>JAJHRM010000332.1 GCA_020832965.1 Thermofilum sp.
TGGCTTTACTCAATAGATCTGCCCCCTTATATGATAAGGTATGAAGATACGGAATTTGTGAGCCTTCCAAAGGGTTTAGAAGTAGGCTGGGCTGTAAAAGGAGAAGATAGAAAAAGATGGTCCTTAATCTTCGGTAACAGCCTTGATGTATTACCTAAGCTATGCAAGAAGTTAGGCAAGTTGGACATTTTTATCCATGATAGTAGGCATACATACTCTGTTATGTTTAACGAGTATAAAAACTGTTGGCCATACTTAAGATCAGGTGGTCTATTAATTTCCGATGATGTAACAAGGAACGATGCATTTAAAGATTTTTCAATATTGGTGCAAAGAAAACCTATATTTTTAGTAGCTCCTAGAATCTTTCCTATTTGGTCTGGAGGAATTTGCGATAAAATTGCGGTTATTGGAATTTTAAGGAAATAGCACGCTAAGTCTCGTGACAGTATGTTAAGCAATGTGTCAAAATTAAAGATTTCATTCATAATTTCAGAATATAATAGATGAGAATTATTGCTTAGATGTCCTAATTCAATATATTGGTTTGGCAAACCTATTAAGGTGAGCAAGCATCACGTTAAAGAGTTTGAATTATGATGAGTTTAAGTTTATTCTGAGGAAAAATGAATTTAAAATAGTAGAGGAAATGGGGCAATTATTTTACTTTCTTGGAGCATTCAAAGTGGCATTTAAATTTCCGAGGTTAGCAAGACTTCTGATTAAAACTGAGAGGAGATTTCCAAAATATTCTCTTCATCAATGCTATGTTTGTGAAAAGGTAGGTAAGGAATAGTCATGCTGATTGGCATAGATGGAAGAATTTTGGCGGGCAAAGGCGATGGCATTAGGCGATATGCGACATCGCTGGTAAAGCATATGCTTAAAATAGATAGAAAAAACGAGTATGTAATTTACCTCCCAAAAGACTCTCATCTTCCTGAGAAGTACATCGAATATGATAATTGCCAGCTGAAAGTGATCGACTTACCCTCCATATTGTGGAAAACCTTGCTTTTCACGCGAGTCCTAGACAGGGATGCAGTAGAAATCTTTCACTCACTAGCATACGTGCTCCCTTTAGCTCCTAAGGCTATGAGAAAGACCCTATTAGTTGCCACATTCCACGGTCTCCATTTTGAGCATTTCCTAACATCGTACTACGAGACTATTTACTGGATCCTAACTTATAGGTCCTCTGCTAAAATCGCTGATGCAATAATTTCCGTCTCGCAAAGTTTGAAAGAGGAGATATGCAAAAAGTACGGCATCTCTCCGGACAAGATTTATGTAGCATATTCTGGTGTGGCTGAAAACTTTAGACCATTGAAAGATGATGAAAAAGCCATCTATTGTAAACACATCATAAAGAAATATGGGATACCTACAGAAAGTTATGTGTTGTATCCTAGCGGCGGATTAAGCCCTAATAAAAATCTTATCACAATCATTAAAGCTTGGAAAGTTCTGAAAAAGAATGGCTCTAAAAAACATCCCTCTCGTCATAACACGCGTAGATACAAATTCGATTAGTTCGATCCTCAAAAGCTTAGATTTAGTTGGCGGCAAGGATGTTATTGGGATAAGATGGATGGACGAAAAAGATCTAACACCGCTGTATTCCTGCGCATTGGTCTCCGTTTACCCCTCAGTATATGAGGGGTTTGGTTCGCCTGTTGTAGAAGCTATGGCTTGTGGAACGCCGGTGATAACTTCGAACATATTCGCCATGCCCGAAATAGCAGGAGATGCTGCATTATTAGTTAATAACCCGTACGATCCGTATGAATAGGCTGAAAAAAAAATTATTACCTTCGCTAAATAACGAAGATTTGAAGGAGGAGTTGATAAAACGCGGTCTTATACGTGCCAAGAATTTTACATTCTACAAAATTGCGAAAAGAACTATTGATGCTTACAAAGAATTATTGAAAAAGAAGGTGCATTAGTATGATAGTGGAAAAGGCAAAAGATTCTAAGTTCAGCTGTTAACACTTATAACAATTGACTTCGGGAGGGAAATTATTACAAACTTTATGATTGGAGTAATTGCGTCAATTTTTCATAGCCTATGTTCTTCTAATTCTTTAATGAATCATCCAGGACTGCTGTTTTATGGTGATGAAACATGCTACATGGATAATTTTAAAATTCCTATTACTTCAACCCCTCTACTGCACTTTTCATGATAACATCTACACCACCGCTGACTTTATTTTCACACTACTTACCATTGGTTTTGCTTGTAAAACTTCTTGGGCAAGAATTGGCAATAAAAATGTTTGTTTTAAGCGCGCTGCCACAGCCTTATGGTTTCCTTCTTGAGCGCTCGGTTATTATAGTCAGTATATATTATTTCGTTTTAGCACCATCTCCGCTGTCTCTAGCTCTTTTAGAGTGTTTATTGGCAGCCAGGCGTCTCTGGGGACGATGAACGCGTGGAGCTTCCTTTGCTCCGCGAGGAGCGGCAGTAGGACGTTCTCGAACTCGACAGCCTCCTCGGCGCTCATGTCCACGAGGTCGAGGAGCATCTTCAGGGCTGGCGGCTCGAGGATGTACAGGCCGACGCTCGCGTGGACGGGGAGGATCGGCTTCTCCTTGAAGCTGGTGGCGAGGCCTAGGGGGTCAGTTTCGACGCAGCCCCATGGCAGCTGGAGACCTGTGGTGACGGCGACGCTCGCGTGGACTCCCAGCCGGTTCACCGCTTCGATGTGGCTGGAGAGGAATCGCAGCGGCAGTGTTTCGTCGAGGAAGATGTCGTCGGGGAACGCTATGAAGACTCTGCGGTTCGCGTCGATCGCCCCTTTTTCTACCGCGTGCTTCAGCGCTTTGCCTTTCCCCACTTTCTTGAGCGGGGGGTCGAGGCACCACCTCGCGCTTGCGCCCAGCTCGCCGCGCACCCTCTCCGCCTCTCTGACTACCTCCTCGAACCTGGTGAGGACGATGAATTCTTTGAAGCCGTTGGACGCCATGTACTTGATGCACCTCCTTAGGAGCGGCTCCCCGTTGAGCTGGATGAGGGGTTTGGGCGTTTTGATGAACCCCATCCTCTTCCCTTCGCCGCCGGCC
>JAJHRM010000280.1 GCA_020832965.1 Thermofilum sp.
CGCGCTGTCGAAGATTACGTAGTCGTAGTACGTGTAGACGCCGCTGTTTTCCAGAAGGTCTAAGAACTCGCCGCCGCCTCCCGGATGCCAGAGCTTCTCGATTATTTCCTCGAGCTCCTCTCCAGGCACCAGAACGTTGAGCTCGATTCCTTCGTGCTCGACCGGCTTTGCGTAATGATCGATTTTCCTAGAAATCAATCCTTGCTGGTAATCTTTATAGAGGTTTACTAACGTCCAGCCATTCTCCACCCTCTCCTTGTACTTTATCTCGTCCATTAGCGATAGGCTGAGACCGGCTGTGGGATCGAGGTCCACGAGCAGCATCTTCAGAGAGGGCACTCCTTTAACCTTGATCAGATATTTCGCAAACAGTATCGCCAGAGTCGTTTTACCGACGCCTCCCGACGCGGATATGAAGGAGACAGTTTTGGCGTTGGCCTTTCTATTCCCCAACAGCATGGAGCCCGCTCACCTCTGAGTACACGACGGCTTTCACCCCCGTCGCTCCGCATAGCCTTCTGAGCCCCTCCATGTACTTCTCGTTTACCGCCTTCACGATGTGCAATACGTAAACCTCCTTTACCCCGGCAACGTGCTTCAGCGCTAGCGCTTGGTCGAAACCGCTGTAGAACCTAGTCGGGTGCAATTTCACCTCGCAAGCTTCGGAGTCGAGCAGGAGGTCGGCTTCCACTCCGTTCACCACGGTATTGGCCTCCGCTCCCAGGAGACTCGCGAGCAGCTCGCACAGCTCTCGCTCGCCTCTCGATTTTTTGACTATCTCCTTGAGCTTCCCGGAGGAAGCTAGGGAGGAAATCCCGTCCAGCAACCCCACGCTTTTTAACGTGGAAAACTCACAAATAAATTTTACTGCGGTCGCACAGCGTTTCGGTAGACAAAGCACAATCAAAACCCGGTCAGTGCGCAGCATTGCCCTGCGGACGGCCTTTCCGGCGCGCCCACAGCGGTACGCGAAGCGCGTCGGTAGTAGAGAGCCGAGGGGGCCAGAGACGGATCTGCGGGCGAAAGCTCGATGCGATGCAGGGGGATTCGCTTACCTGCTACTCGCTGAGACGCCTGATTTCCAGCCCCCCGTCAACTTCCTCGGCTTCGAACACGTCTTTCTCGTTCACCGTGATCCTGACGCACCTGTCCGATAGGAACTGCACGTGGATCGCGCTCCTGTCGTTGGGGTAGGCGCGCAGGAGCTGCTCGGGCTTCGCGCCCACCTCTGGCGCGATCCTCTCGAGAGCTTTCCTCAGGAGCTTGTGCCTCCTGTAGTCCCTAACCATCTCGAGAAGCGTGATGAACGCCAGTTGGGCGTAGAAGGGGGCTTTATCGGGGTCCGGCGGCTCGAGCCCGTGGAGGTCCACGTCCCTGCCGAGCGCCTTGATCAACCCCTCCGTCCGCTCCGAAAGCCACTTGCTCCCCACGAGGATGCCCACCAACCCCTTCAAGCCCTTGCCGGCGCCGCCCACACCCTCTCTGGCGGCGATTTCGCGGAGCACGTGCTCGATGACGGGGAGCAGGGTCCGCAGGGCGGAGACGTAGTCGCCCCTACCGTAGCTGTTCAAAGCCTCCTCCACCTCCCTCCATCTTGGTTTGATCAGCGGGTCGTCCTTGAGCTGCTCGAGGTAGAGCTTCACGTCACCGGTCACGAGGGGTGGCGCCTCCTTCCTGATCATATCCTCGAACAAGCGCGCATAGGGATTCTGGGGATCGAGGATTTCGCGCATGATTATCTCCCCCAACCGGGTGACTTCTACCCTGTTGAAGCTTAGACGCACTAGACCTAAAGACTCAAGTCTCGACAACCACCCTCTAGTTAAAAATTCTACATAGCCTGTTCTAGAAGAAATGAAGTTTATTTTGTGAACTTTATCTTTCGAGAAGAGATCAGCAAGCTTCCTTAAGAAGTCCATCGTCATGCAGTAGGGGTTGCCTTTGGACATCAAGCACTCGAGAGTAAGGAGCGCCTTGGTGAATTCAAGAGGGGGTAGTCTTAGGAGCAGGTCGCCTAGGGCGCTAACGCGCCACCCCTCCCCGTCGAAGTAGACGAGCCCCAGTTCGCTCGCGTACTCTAAAGCGTAAAAGGTGCCACCGCTGTCGATAATATCCGCGAGCTCTTCGGCGAGCACCCTGTCAGCGTCGCTGAAAGGAATCGTCGGCGCGATGCCTATTGCAATTTCCATCGCTGCTCGAGTTAGCTCCAGCGCCTCTTCCTCCTCTAACCCGAGCTCCCTCGTTAGGTACCAGTACGCAGACACGATGCCTTTTTCATACAGCGGGAAGAAAAGATCATCAACGCTTGCTCCCTCTCGGGGGGCGCTTTTACGCAACCGATCGAATATTGGCGCTCGCACCTTTCTAACCACGTCCGCCATAGCGCCCGGCGGAGGGTACGAGCTCGGATTCCTCCGTATTTCGCTCAACAACGTCCTAAGAGCTTTCTCTAGCGCTTGCACGACGTCCATGCGAACCACCACATCCTCGGGTAGACTCGTTTCCCCATTATTTAGTGCTTTCGCTGAAAAAAGCTGTTTTCCAACATCACTATCACTTAAGTGCGAAGGGGCACCAGCATTTTAGCAAGGAGTATGGTACCATACACTACACTACTTTGCTTTCAATTACTGCATCAATACACGTTAGACCCCAATAGATAACGCATATATATCAAGAGCGGAAAAATCTCCGTCATGGAGCACGCAAATTATGATAAGGAGCTTTTAAGAGATGTCGAAGCGGTAGGTGAAGTAGCCGCTCTATTTCTGAAAAAGCTGGATCCGGAACCCGAATACGTGAAAAGACTCGTAAAAGAAATGTTAGAAAAATTGCAAAGAGAAAGATGGATTGTAGTAGAAGATAGAGGATGGTCGAAAGAATTGGAAAGAAAAAACTATATTTTAAGGATCGCATTTATTCATGCAAGAAAAGGTGAAAGGATAGCTGGTGCTGACTTACTTCTAGAATTGAAAGACAACAAAATAATTTTTGTTCAATCTAAGCGTGTCGATTCACGCGACAGGCTGCGCTTTGATAAATTCCAATTATATAAGCTTTTAGAGCTAGAATTTATATTTCAATTACCATATTTTAACAGAGAATTTATGCAACTGATAGAAGAATTATATTATCTTTATCGTAGATGGTTATACATATGCTATGAACGCAGATGCACTCCGATAGTTCCACCTTGCCCCTCGATGCTTCCATTCTGCTTTCCTTTGTACTGCCCACGTTATCGTGTGTCGTTCTACCATTTAATAATACCGAAAGGGAAGTCATCCGTGGAGCAAAAGTTTTTCCATGTTTCTGAAGTGCTATACGTGCTCGGAGATAGGAAAACTGCATCTAAAAATGAATTTATAGATTATGGATTAGAGCCAAATGAGTTCCAAGAGTTATTTTGGAAATGCGAGATAGGGGGCCCTGATATCGATGAATTGTCGAAAAGGAGAATGCTGTACTTGTATTCTCTCGCAACTAACCGCCTAATCGTGATGGTGAATGTGGAAATGATAAAACGTTGACGACATAACATGTAGAAAGCCGTGTTTTCGCATTTAGCTCACGCTAACGGTTATGCTGGGCTACGATGATGCGATAGGAAGCAGGCCTCTCTCACCAGAGGCGCCCACAAACCGACTCAGCACGGAAATGTCAACTGTGGGACGCCACTATACTACGCGCTCTCCACAACCACTTCGACGACGCGCTACGCGGTCCTAAGCCGGAAAACGAAGCTCGTAAAGCCTTGCATCAAAGGGG
>JAJHRM010000281.1 GCA_020832965.1 Thermofilum sp.
GCACAACCCTCTCGGGGTTCACGGTCTCCTCGCTGAGCGCTGGCTGGTACTCAAAGCCCGTGTAGGCGAAGTAGAAGACAGCCGCGCCGACGAGGACAGCCAGCACAGGGTTCGCGGAGGGGTTAAACGAGAAGTAGCCCGGGGACCTGAGCGGGAAGAGGAGCCCAAGCAGGGAGACGAGGAGGAGGCCTGAAGCCTCGATAACCGTGAAGACCGCGCTTAAAGCCGCCGACTCCTTTATGCCCCACCAGTTCAGGACAGACAATGCCAGAAGCAGGGCTACGGTGACGGGCACGATCCACGACTCGCCCAGCCCGAAGAGCCTCGTAAAGTAGCTGGAGAAGCCCAGCCCGGCAGTGGCGGCGCCTGCAACCCCGCCGAAGAAGAGCATCCACGCAGCCATGAACGCTAGAAGCCTGGTGCCCGGGAAAGCCTCGGCGACGTAAGTGTAGGTGCTGGCCGCCGTGGTGAATATCGAGGAAAGCTCAGCATAGGAGAAAGCCGTCGAGACCGCGATCAGCCCAGAGAAGGCAACACTCAGCCAGACAGCATCCCCCACCATGCCCGCGGCCCTCCCGATCAGCACGTAGATGCCAGCGCCCAGGATAAGCCCCACGCCGAACAGCGTCGCGTAGCCTAGCCCAAGCTCCCTCCTAAGCTCACCCATACAGGAGTTAAAGAAAAAGCCGGGCTAAAAAATCTTTAGTTTACTCCTTCAGCTCCGCGGAAACCTCGCCCTCGAGAGCGCCGGAAGCCTGCCAAACCCTGATATCCCTGGCGACGATCCTCACCGGTCTCCCGTTCTCAATGAACAAGACAATCCTGCCCGTCACCAGCTTATCGCTCCCAACCCTGTCCTCGAGAGCAAAGCCGAGGCGCTGGACAAGCCTCCCCAGCTCACGCCTGTAGTCCTGGAGCAGAGACCTGTTCCTCGCGCCCACAGCGCCCCACACGTAGCGAATAAAGCTGCTACCACCAGGATTCACTGGCCTAACCAACTCAAACTCGATCGTCTCACTCATCAAGAACAAAGAAAAAGAGACAAGTAAATATACTTAGCGCATAAAAACTAGAGGAAAAGCGGGGAGCCGGCAGCCCCGGACACACTCTCCTAGCGCCGCGCAGCTTTACTCCATAGATGCACGTGAGCAAGCGCTCCTATAGCTAGCTCACGCCTGCCCATACACTAAACCCGGACAGCTGGACCTCCATCGCCAGAGCTGCCCCCG
The DNA here is from genome assembly GCA_020832965.1 of Thermofilum sp. The sequence goes on from JAJHRM010000281.1 coordinate 1,230, forward strand.
GAGAACTTGCCCAGCCCCCAGAACTCTCCAGCCCGCGCCATGCCTCTCCGGCAAACCCTCAAAGAGAACGCGCGATAAGCGCTACGCCTAGAGAGATCACTTAAGCTTACGCTCATCTGAGGGTATCCCTAGTGCCAACGGTGCCTCAAACACGCCTATAAAGCTGCCACCACTGGTATTCAATGATCAACCAGTCAACTCATCGAAAAGTAAGGGAACAGAAAAATATGCTCAAGATATAGGAAATAAAAAAGAAAAATATTTTTTACGGGAGGGTTGTCAGCTTGGGGTACTCCTTACCGCCGGTAGTGTGAAACTTCACCTCGATGCTTACCCCTGGGTTAAGGTAAGTGGTTCTAATCTTAGAACCTTTCTTAAGACCAATACTTATAGCGCGCGCCCATCGAGGACCTCCTCAGGGCCTACGGCGTCAAGCACCTCGTCGTCACGGGCACCGTGGCCAACATCTGCATCCTGCACACAGCGGGCAGCGCAGCCCTCAGGTGGTTCAAGGTCTACATCCCCCTAGACGCGGTCAGCGCCCTCAACGACTTCGACTACTACGCAGCCCTCAGGCAGGCATCCTTCCTCTACAAAGCCACCCTCGTCAAGACAGCCGACAACATACACTTCAAGTAGCAGCGCGCTGCCAAGCATGAGCTTCAAAGAAGGGCTAGGCATCTCTTTCTTAATGCAACGGAATTCTTCTTAATACTGAATGCGTATTTCCTTTCTACAGAAGTTTAAAGGGTCTTCAGAGGTCTCGGAGCTGAGGTTGTGCACACACCGTGTTGCCCCGCACTGTCTCGGAGTTATGAGTTCTTCCTTCTCTCGCAGTAGCTCGATATGACTTTCAGCAGGCGCGCTGAATTTCTTTTACAAAATTTTTTACTTATTTTGCTCATCCATCGACAGTGCTTTGAAGGCTTCAGGAGCACGCGCTGCGCATTTATTCCACCCACTCGCTTTCAAGGAGTCTGATAGCAGGTCCTACTGGTTTAGGACGCCACAGCCTCAAAAGCTCCTTGGCTTTTTGGGCGAGGCAAGCATCGCGTCGGACAGACACGCCTTTACCTCAAAGTCCAAAGGGTATGCTCTGAGCTTGACTCTGAGGATGACAGGGCATGCGCTCTTGCTTTCTCTCATCCTTTGCTTTTCTAGCGGCATGTCTTAGAGCTTATGAAGTTAGCAAAAAGTGTTTCGCGCGCTAAGGTTTCCTTGCTCCACGCCTATCCTTCAAGAAACTCGAGAAAAGCACAACGCTTCACGCATGAGGCTTCCACAAGGCAATGCCAGACTTGAAAGCACGACCACCAGGCTGCCTCACATCGAGAGAATAATGAGGAAGGGGGAAGCCGCGGTTGGGAAACAGTCTGTTAAAGGCGCTCCCAGAGCCCTCCCTATAGCCGAGGAGCATATAAACCCGTAAAGCGCGCCGTGAACCTCCTAACCGCAGACTCACTGGACCAGGGTCAGCTACGGCCGCTCTCCTTACCGCTCAGCGACGGAATTGCGCATCATCCAAGCCCTCAGCGCAACACGTGCTAAAAGCATTACCCTTGCAACTATGGAAAGAAGCGGAAGAGCCCTCTGCACATAGCAAGTTCTCGAAGTAAGCTAAGCCGCTGAACAAGCTTAACAAGCCCGTGCTCATGCCCCTGAAGTACAGCTTTTTTCTAGTCCCAGCGCGCTAATCCTATTCTCGATGACGAGGGCGAGACGCTGAGCAGGCCTGGCAAGCTCGCGCATACACTCCTGGAGCACATCCCTGTTCCTTGCGCTAACAGCTCCTCAAGCATAGCGTATGAAGCTGCTACGCCGTTGGGATAACCAGCCTAACTAGCTCAAAACTCTATAGCACGCGCTCTATCATTTCACTTATCAAGCAAAAACAACAAAAAAGGTTTTATGGGAGGACAACTAGCTTTGAATACTCCTTTCCAGAGGCTGTATGTATTCTTACTTCAACAGACGTGCCATGCGTAAGTCTTCCTCCAGCCCATGCCGTGTTGTCATTAAATACTATATAAATTACTGCAGTTGAGCCTGGAGGCAGCGTTTTCGTTGTTCCGGGTTGCCAGGCTGTGCCATTCCAGTATACAGTTATAGGATTGCTGAATGGATATCCATTTATGAGTATGTTATCTGGGGATGCAGCACTTGTTCCAGTATTCTTAACTGTAAGTGTTATGTTAAATTGATTATTGTTAAAAGTAGGAATTGCGCTTACTATCTGCACTTGCTCGAATCCTGTGAAGAGCCCGACGATGCCGGTCATCCAGAAGGCTACCGCTATCGCCACCGCTATGGTGACTGCGACGATGATGACGGTCGCGATTACGGGGCTAATGCCCTTCCTCTTTTGCATTTTCATCACTTTTTCATTTTTTATGCTCTTATAAAAAGATTTCTATCGCAATCCTTGGAAAATTTCCGTGGAAAATGAATTTTCGCTTTTTATAGCAAAAGATTGATAAAGAATTTGAACCGCTGTGAGCAGCTTTCCCCATTCTTTTACACGTAATAATCGG
>JAJHRM010000021.1 GCA_020832965.1 Thermofilum sp.
CTCAGAGTTTACAGAAAATAAAGGTTTTTAGGTCTCTGGAGAGCCTGGTCACGGGTGAGGAACGTAGGGTTAAGGGTTTGCTAACGTGGAGAGAGCTTGTCTTAGCGCCTGGGCAACTCTTCGACCTGTGCCCTCGTCAAGCATTACCCTGTTGAGCCTAGCTGTACCGTAGGGAATTACGTGTAGGTGGGCGTGGCTGATTTCTTGCCCGGCGGATTTCCCATTATTCATGACAATCCTTACTCCTGTTGCGTTTAGTGCCAGTCTCTGTGCAGTTGCGATTTTCTGAGCTAGTAGGATCATGTCTGCGAGGACTGCGCCTGGCGTGTCGAAGACGTTTTCGTAGTGGGTTTTTGGGGCTACTAAGGTGTGGCCGAGATTGACCGGGTACCTGTCGAGGAAGGCTACCACACCCTTCTCCTCTGCCACGATGTAGGCATACTCTCTCCCCTCTACTATTCCGCAGAAGATGCAGGCTGTGCTAGAAGAGTAGTTACCGTCGTTGCTGCTCATCGAGTAGTTAGTGTGTAAAGCTTATAAGAAACTTTCTTTCCTAAGAAGGTGGATAATGGTCAGGAGATGGAATGGGATGTCCCTCGAAACTCTCCAATCGCTGGTGGTTTCCCTGCTGGGAGACAATGTTTTGGGGATAATTGTTTTTGGCTCTGCATCCCGTTTGGAGGACTTTTCTCCCATGAGCGACGTCAATGTAGCGATCATTACCAAGAGCAGGGTCTCCCTAGAGGAGAGGATCTTGATAGCCGAGGAGCTTGGCCACGACGTTTCAACACTTATTTTGACCTTGGAGGAGTTGAGGAAGCTTGCCGAGGAGGGCGAGTACCTTGCTCATGAGATCCTGGCAGGTGGGAAGATAGTGTACGCGGATGAGTCCCTCTACGAGAGCGTGAGTACCCCGCCCCCCATAACTGGGAGGACTCTTGAGTACCTCGAGAAGAATGCTCTAGCCTGCCTTAACCTGTCCCTTGAGAACTACTTCCTCGGGAGGCTTCATGACGCATTGAACTATGCGTACAAGGCTCTCAGGAGCGTAGCCAGGCTTCTGGGGGCGAGAGAGGGGAGGATGTGCTTTTGGGACAGAGAGGTCCTGGAGGTGCTTAACCAGCACGGGTTAGGTAGGATCAGCGACGTATACGCGAAGCTCAGGAGGGGAAGGCTCGTGGGTGTGGGCAGGGGAGAACTGCTGAAAACGCTCCTCGAAGCCTACGCGTCTGTCCTCAAGCTTCTGGGGTACGGTGATGTAGACCTGGAAAAGGTCATTACTCACGTTGAGAGCAACTACGCTCATGTTTCTAGGGTGAAAATTGACCCTCAGGGGGAAAGGCTCGTGGTTTACATCACCGGCGTGGACTCGAGGGGGGAGGAGAAAAGTTCTGAGATAGGCTTAAGCAGGTAGTTTCCTGTGCCACGCGCCCTAGCTGGGCGGCTCTGGGACCAGCTTAAAAGGCTACAATGATAGCGCGCGTATAGAAAAACTACGCCTACATTTCACATACAAAGATTGCTCCTGTCGAAAACAGGCTCCACGTAACTATTAGAGGCTTAAACCTTGCCGGAGAAGAAAAACACTCAGAATTTTATCTTAGAGATGATACATTTTTGAGCAAGTAAATTTTCAATTAATTGACCCTAGAATGACATACACATAAGACGCCAAAATAGACTGTAGATTTATTTCCATTCCGCATGTTCTATTAACCTATACGTCTCTTAAATCTTAAACAGAACTCTTTTGCCCATTTTTTAACTGCCACATCTCCATAATCAAGCTCTAGTAACTCCTCTAACTTCTTTCTAATTCTTTGCCTCCTCTCCTGAATTTCCGAGAGGGCTAACTCACGTAAAAAACGAGTCCCAGGAGTTTTTACCTTTAAGCTTTAGCAGTAAATCTCTAGTTTCCCTCGAGACTTTTATGGTTGTGTACCCACTCATAGTTAAATTTAAATTGAAATAGCTTTCCTAGCTTAAATTTCTTTTTCATTTTTATGCATTACTAATTAACTGCATAGAGCAGCACAGAAATTATTTTTATTTTTCAACATTTTAAGACATTAGATGTAGCTTGAGGGAGAAAAAGCAGGAGATAAGGGAGAAGGTTTGGAGAAAATTGTTGGAGGAAAATGTTGCCCTTCCGCCTTTCCCTATTGAGGGGAGGATACCAAACTTTAAGGGTGCACGGGAGGCGGCATTAAGGCTGAGAGCTTCGAGTATATATCAGAAAGCGCACGTTGTTTTTTCGAATCCTGATTCTCCGCAGAGACATGTTAGAGAGCTTGCCTTGAGAGATGGGAAAATCCTTGTTATGGCTTCTCCTCGTCTGAGAAACGGTTTCATTGTTCTAGACCCCAGAAAGATACCGAGCGACAAGGTGGGCCAGGCTTCGACGATAAAGGGTGCATTCATTTTTGGCGAAAAGGTTCTAGAAAGGGTTCCCAAGATAGACCTGAAGGTTGCTGGTAGCGTGGCTATAGACCTCTATGGCGGGAGAGTTGGGAAGGGGGGAGGCTTCAGTGACCTCGAGTATGCCATATTGAAGACTTTGGGAGCGATAAGCGAGGAAACACCAATAGTTACAACTGTGCATGAACTGCAGATCGTCGACTCGATACCAATGGATTCACACGATGTCCCGATGGACTACGTGTTTACTCCTAAGCGTGTGATAAAAACCGAGAGAAAGTATCCTAGGCCCGAAGGGATCTACTGGGACAAGCTTTCGAGCCAGGACATAGAAAGTATACCCGTTCTGAAGCTACTCTCGCAGAGGAGGGGCTAGCTTGCTTAGTGTTTGGGAAAGACAAAAATAGTTTTGCCACGCCTCTAGAAAACGTGTATAGCTCTATAAGTTTCACATACGAGTTGCCGACAAAGATAGTTTTCTCAAGAGGGTCGCTCGGCAAGATTGGAGAGCTCTCGAGGGGGCTAGGCAAAAAGGCCTTGATAGTTACTGGGAGAGGATTCGCCAAGAAGTATGGCTTCGACGCTAGGATCCGCGAAGAACTAGCTAGGGTAGGCATAGGGAGTGTTTTCTTCTCTGAGGTAGATCCTAACCCCTCAGTAGAGACAGCTGACAAGTGTGCTGAAGTTGCTAGGCGAGAGAAAGTCGACTTTTTTGTCGCGTTTGGGGGCGGAAGTGTAATTGACACTGCCAAGGCTGCAAACGTTGCCTACACGCTGGGAGGTAGCTCTAAGGATTACTTGTGGCCTAGAAGCGTGGACGAGGAGCTCCTGCCCTTAGTAGCTATACCAACCACACATGGGACCGGCAGCGAGGTTACAAAGTACTCCGTCCTGGTAGACGAGAGACAGATGAAGGTCGCAATCTCTGGCAGAGGCGTCTACCCATCACTGGCCATTTTAGATGCTGAGGTGTTGAGGTATCTCCCTAGAGACCAGTCGGCAAGCACCGGTTTAGATGCGTTGAGCCACGCGGTTGAGGCCTTCTTCAGCGGGAAAAGCACGCCTATGTCAGACATGTACGCGTTGGAGGCTGCCCGTATCATTTTCAGGAAGCTCCCCTGCGCCGTGGACGGCTTCCTCGATTGTAGAGAGTGGATGCTTTACGCAAGCATGCTTGCAGGGATAGCCATCAACTTCACTGGGACAAATATCGGGCACGGCTTAGGGTACCCATTGACAACAACGCTCAACCTGCCTCACGGCTTTGCAAGTGCCATCATCCTGCTGAGCGCGTCTGAGTTCTACGAGTCCTACCTTCCCTCAAGAGCCGAGTACTTCATGAATAGTGTAGGCATTAAGGGCATCGGCGGGTTGAGGGAGGCGCTGAAAGAGCTGCACCGGAAAGTGGGTGCTCCCACTAGCCTTAGGGAACTCAGTTTAAGCGAAAAGCAGATGGGATTCTACGTCTCTGAGGGACTAAAGTATAGGCGTAATCTCCAGAACGCACCATTCGAGGTGACGGAGGAGATCGCTAAAGAGATATTCGCCAAGCTACTCTAGTGGTACTTACTTTCCTACCTTCTAGCGCGCCCCCCACACTATTTTTAGGTGGAGAATAGCGCGTGAGCAAGCATATCCCTACTGCGCTCTGTTTTTCCTCAAGGATCAATCCTGGAGGAACACTCCACGTGGGTGTCAGTGGCATCCTTCCCTGTAGCGGGATTTCCCGCAACCCTCTGTTAGCTCTTCCAGTTTTCCCTGCACGTATGCATCGACAACTTCTTTGACTATGTCAGATTGTGCTCTGTAGACGGGGACGCCTGCCTCCTGAAATCTGCTCAGCGCTCCAGGACCCATTCCGAAAGTGATTACAGCATTCGGTCTAAGCTGTAGTATTCGGTCTGGCGGTCGTCCGTATCCGCCGAAGTGCTCGCTTTTATTGGGCACAACCTGAACACTCAATACTTTACCTTCCTCTAGCTCGACAACCACGAAGTACGGGGCTCTGCCGAAGTGCTGTGATAATCTAGCATTGAGCCCGTTTTCATCCTCAGTTGGTATAACCACTTTCTCCTTCAGCGTGCACCACCGCGTCGCTCCCGCTTTTCGCGGGGTTATGGGTTTCAGGCATTGTTTCGATGAGGGCTGTAAAAGCTTTTCGTTGCGATGCGCTAGCGCGTGCTCCGATAAGGCCTTGCCGAACACCACCATCCCTCAAAGTAGTAATAGTCAGCCTCAAGCTCTTCACCCCTGTAAGGTAGCGTCTCGCCGCGCGGAGCGGCGAAGCGACCAGCACCTCCCTGCTGAGATCCATTGCCGCCTTCTCTTGATAGTGTTACAGGTTATCTCTAAGCGCCCCTGCTTAGCTCGCGCGCGCCGGGAGCCCAGGAAAACTTATTTTTTACTTAGAAGCGAGGCGACTTCCCTCGCGATCCTTGAAGGCATAGCCTCCCTGTTAGCAAGTGTGAGGGTGTAAAGCTTTACGTCGCTCCTTCCAAGTATTCTTCTTCCCTCTTCGAAGCTTTGAGCCCTTTCATGTATGGTGGCTATGACTGGCTTTTCAGAGTTCAGCGCGCTCGTAACCGCTGCCAGGAAGCTTTTGCTGTAGAGCTCCATGGGTCCTATCTCGTCGATGACGACTACTTGGCATTCTCGTAGCGCACTTCTTATGGCCTCTACGCCGGTGGTCTCCAGATCGTGGAGATTCACCGTGTACTTGCTAACCCTCGGACCCGAAGCCAAGCCAACCCTGGCCAGGACCCCCTCCTTCCCCGTGAAAACGTCCCTGATGTTGAAGCCTATCCTCTCGCCTTTTTCGCGAACCTCGTAAGTCACCATCCCTCCCACGCTCACGCCCCTACTCGTTAAGATCTCAACCGTCCTGGTGAGGCATGTAGTCTTCCCTATCCCGGGTCTACCAGTCACTAGAAAGTTTTTGACCTTGGTTTCGACCAGTGCGCGCCACCCGTTACCCCGCTTTTTCGCGGAGGTTATGGTTTTTCGCACTTGAAAGTTAGTAAAAAGCTTTTCGTCGTGATGCACTCCGGTAGCCGCTTCCCTAAACCTAAGGCACCCAACCCCCCGCCATGGCGCACGCTGACGTGGCTAGCAGTGTAGCACCCTCGTCGGCTCAGGTATGCTCAGCTAGCGCGCGCTACTCCACGTTTTTACATGGGCTGTGATTCATAGATGTCGCGCGCCCTCATCTCTGCCTAGGTGAGTGGCAGAGTCCACGTTTCTACGTTGGTTTGGAGCGCTCTGCACGTGCCGCGCGTGCTCAAGACGAAAAGCTTTATAGTGTCCCTCAAAGGAATAAAGCTAGTAAAAGTGAAAGCTGTATATGGAGATGGTTCAATGGGCACGTTAAAGTGAAAGCTGTGTTCCATAACGGGGTTGACTACGCTAGGTGGGTGGGCGGCGAGCTTCCCGAGGGCTCTGTCAGGAGGGTTAATGTCGAGGCACTGGTTGACACAGGCGCCACCTACCCCGCGCTGCCTAAAGACTTGATCCGGAGGCTGGGGCTCGTCTTCCTGAGGGAGGTGGAGGGCGAGGTGGAGGGCGGCGCGGTGAAGCGGCTCTACGGGCTCGCCGTGGTCCAGGTTGATGACAGGACAGCCGTGTGCCCGGTGATCGAGAGGCCTGAGAATTCTACGCCCATAGTTGGTGTAGTTGCGCTTGAGCAGATGGGCTTCAGGGTGGACCCAGTTACTGGGAAGCTTTTGAAGGGGCTGCCGTTGATGCTGCAGGTAGCCTAGTGGTGCAGCACCGTGAGCATGCTGGGGCTCGCGTGCAGAGGAAATAGCGCGCTCATGTCCGGAGTGCGCTATTAGGCACAGGCTCGCACTTGCCGAGTCAGCCTGGGGATTATAGCCCCCTGATTTCTCGCCTTACCTTCTCGACTAGGTCGTTGATGGAGGCTGGAGCATACGTGAATATGTTTGTGATGCTGAGGGGTGTTACGGCTATCTTCCCCTCTTCGAGCACTGCGTGGACGTCGGTCCCGGGCTCAGCTTCAATGGGTGAGCCGTATAGCCAGTAGTAGGGTTTCCCTTGGGGGTCCTTCCGCTTAACGACCGAGGTCGAGAACCTCTTTGAAGCCGGCCTGACGACTACCACTTCGCTGGTGATGATTCCGGGGAAGTTCACGCTCAGGGCGTCTACCCCCGGTGGCATGCCCCCCTCGACTACGAGGCGTGTAACTACGCGAGTTGCCTTCAGGACGAACCTTCTGTACTCCCCATCCTCGAGCTCCTCGGGCGAGTCCACGGCTGCGCTGAAGGCTATGCCTGGCACTCCCTCGATCGCTGCCTGTAGGACTGCCCCCACTGTGCCGGAGGTGAGTATGACTTGCACGCTTAGGTTGTCGCCTATGTTTACGCCTGACACTACGAGGTCTGGCTTTCCAGATATGACGTTCATTGCAATGTATATGACGTCGCTGGGAGTGCCAGAGACCAGGTATAGGACGCCATCAGGCGCGCTCAGCCTGTTAACCCTCAGGGGCTTGTGGAGGGTTAGGCCGAGGCCTGTCGCCGACTTCGGGGTCTCCGGCACCACGGTTATTGCTTCACCGAGTCCTCTCACAGCCTCCCTGAGGATCGCTAAACCGGGTGAAAAGGGACCATCATCATTGGTGACGAGTATCTTCATGGCGTGTTAAAGGGGGGTTTCTGGTAGAAAAACCTTGCCCGGCACAGCACGTTACACGGCTCACCTGCCGCTACCGGACTCCGGGACCACGACGACGGCTGTTCCAGTGGCAGAAACCAGCACAACGGATGCAAAGACCTCGGAGGTCTCGAAGTCGAGCCCGATTATCGCGTTAGCTCCCAGCGCCTTAGCCTGCTCCACAGCCCTCTTCAGCGCCTCGTCCTTCGCCTTCAGCATCTCCTCAGTGAAGGATGCGACCTCGCCGCCGACCAGCGTCTCGAAGCTGGCGATGAATCTCCCAAGCACGCCTCTAGTCCTTGCAGTCATGCCGCTCACAACTACTAGCGCGCTTGCATAAATATCGCGCTTATCTGTGTTTACTTTCGGTCTACTACAACGACAACGCCTTTTTTACATTGGTGGCAGGGGTTTACTCGGTGCGTAGCAATGCCCAGGAAAGTGGTTGAGGGAGAGCGGGTACCGAGCCATGGAGTGCTCCCGCCCAGGGGCTTCCGGATGTGGCTTAAAGCTGAACCGCTACCGGGAGACGCGCCATCGCCCCGCCTTACCGCAGGGTTCCCCCGAGGGGTTCCCGGCATCGCCCCTTCGCTGGGGCCCGGGCCGCGATTGCTGAGGCCCGGCTTCAGGGGAAGCACCCAGACCTGCGATGTTGCGGCTGGGCGTGGAGTCTGGGCCGGGCGCCCCGAGAGGGGAGGTGAGAGCATGCCAAGGGAGTCCGATAAACCCGGCAGCGACCCCGGGGCTCGGAGGTTGGTGGCTCAGAGAGAGCATTGGTCGAGGGCTCGTAGCAATGCCAGCACTTCATCCTGCTCCGGGGATGGGGGCGGCGTGCGGATCGTGCCGCTGAATGCCTGGGCTCGGCTCCTTCGTGGGCTTGGGTGATCCCCGCTGCTACGGCGGCGGGGTGAGTAGGGTCCAGGTGGTTGTTGGGCGGTGCGACGTGGTGCGCCTTCACCCCACGCCTGGGCAGGATGAGCTGCTGCGCTTCGTTGGAGACCAGTGCGCTAGGCTCGTGAACATGGAGAACTACAGGCGTAGGCAGCTCTTCTTCGAGGGCGGCAAGATTGATACAGGCGTGAAGACCGCTAGGGAGCTTGCGAAGAGGCTTCCTGAGTACCAGGAGGTCAAGGAGGTGCTCGGCTCGAGGAACTTCGACGAGACGATGCGAAAAGTGCAGGAAAGCTGGAAGAGCTTCGCCGAGCTGCTCGAGGAGAGGAAGCAGGGGAGGCTGCCTCCCTGGCTTAACCCTAGGCCGCCCGGCTACAGGAAGCACAACGGCGAGCGCCTTCCCATAATCATCGTACGTGCAGACAACTACCGCATTGACGCTGGGAGAAAGGTGATCCGCCTGGGGTACTGGGACGTGGACATCCCGTTCACCGGCAAGCTCAGGTGGCTCACGAAGCCCGGAGCCAAGCGCGGTAGGATGGAGATAATCTACGACCCCATCAAGAAGAGGTGGTACGCGCACATCAGCGTGAGGGCGGTGCTTGAGAGGAGGCATAGCGGGCACGGCTTCATGGGGATAGATCTGGGTAGGGAGGTGCTGGTCGCTGCCGTTGCAAGCGATGGCACGGCGCTGCTGTACAAGGGTGGCGTCCTAAAATCTGACTACTTCTACTTCGAGAGGAGGATAGCTGTGGTGGACAGGGCGCTGTCAGACGCCGGGATGGAGGAGGCGAGGAGGTCCGCGCTACAAGAGGAGAGGAGGAGGCTGTTCGAAAAGAGGAAAAAGCGCCGCGACCAAGCACACGCCAACGCAGCGGCGCACCTGAGGAGCGAGGCAGTCAAGAGGAACGTCGGCGTAGTCTTCATCGGCTACCCCTGGTACATCTCGCAGGATAAACCGGGGAGGGGCAACGTGAACATGTGGTCTCAGCGAAAGCTGATGCTGAGGCTCGCAACGACACTGGAGAACGCTGGCATACCTGCGTTCGCAGTGAGCGAGGACGGGACATCGAGGAGATGCGCTTACCACAAGGTGGAGGTCTTGAGGAAGCCCAGAGGGCTGGTCACATGCCCTCACGGGCACGTCATGCACAGCGACGTGAACGCCGCGCTAAACATCATGCTGCGCGGGCTAACAGCGCTGGGAATCGGGGCGGAGCCGCCAACAAAAATCAGGGTGCTCAGCTTCCTGGTAACACCCTCAAGAGTAAAACCCATAAACCCATAACCCTGCATTAATGGCGGGGTAACAGATGGCGCGCGCTGTGACTATAAATTCGCTCACATTTGCGTAGGGGATCATTTCCCCTTTTAACTTTTGTGGGCTGGGAGCATGGTGCCGCGTGCAGCGGTAGAGGCGCTACACGAGTCCTAGGGTTTTTAAGCATTCTGCGGCGGCTTCGAATGTGTCTGCTTTGCAGTCTGGCTGCAGGTGGCCTGTGTATGGGTGGAAGCCTGTGTATGCTATTGTTTTGAAGCCGAAGAGCTTTGCCCCCTTGATGTCTGCTTCCTCGTCACCTATGAGGAAGCTCTCGGCGGGGGCTATGCCCGTGGCGGAGACTATGTGGGAGAAGAACCTTGGGTGTGGCTTGCGGTAGCCGACGCTGTCAGAGAAAGCCATGTAGTCGAAGAGTTCGTGGAGGCCGTGCAGCTTTAGAAGCTTGATGCTGTAGGTGGTGCTCATCGTGTTGGATGCTAGTATTAGCTTGAATCCCGAGTTCTTGAGCTTTTTAAGGAAGTCTCCCACCCCGCTGGCGGGGGCCACGAGGCTTAGGTAGGGGTATATGTAGGCTTCGGATAGCCTCCTTACAGCCTCCTCTCGGGGCTCTACTCCGAGCTTGTCTAGGAGCAGGATGACTTCCCCCTCTAGCGGCAGCTCCCTCTGTGTTGTGTCCCTGATTTTATCCGCTAATCCGCGTGTTGCTTTGTAGGCCTCGTGAACCCTCTGCTCGTCCAGCTCTACCCCTATTTCGAGGAGGGCTTCGAGAATCCTCCGCGACCTCTCGCGTGCGTAGTCGTCTGGGCTTACGAATGGGTACAGTATTGTCCCCCAGAGGTCGATTAGTGCTCCTCTTTCCGGGCGTTGAGGTAGCATCTTCGGATCACTTCTATGTTTAGTTCGCAGGCAACCACCGGGACATTCAGGTTGAAGTTTAGGAGGACTTGTGGGTGTACCTCCCCTATGATGCCGGCAACCCCTTCCGGGGTGGTGATCCTCGCGGTTCTCCCCTCGATAAAGCTTCTGTGAGTGTGCTTTTCGAAGCGGACCGGCACCTTTAGCATGCTGAGCAGGGCCTTGACTGCTGATAGCCCGTTCGTGAGTGTGACACCCTTCCCGGCTATGAGGAAGGCTAGGTGCCTCTCTTCCCTAGACTTGTTATCGCTCGATTCGTCCGGTATGACGACGTCGCCTGCCTCGAATATCCTCTGTGGGAAGCCCGCGTGCCTGCTAATTGAGACCATGTTTATTAGTTGGGGCACGATCCACGTTCTCATCGCGTGGTATGCTTCATGCCTGGGGTTCTCCACCTCGATCGTGGGCTGGTGGGGGAGATTCATCAGGTCGTACATCAGCCTAGTGCTCGTGAGGATGTAGTTGTTGACCTCTGTGAAGCCAAGGCCCACCATTGATTCCCGTATGATGCGCGTGAATACCTCTAGGGGATCCTCGCGCCCGGGGTGTAGTGGGGGCATTACTTCGGGCTTGATGTTCCTGTATCCGTAGGCCATGGCAACCTCCTCCGCTATGTCTACCGGGTGAAGGATGTCCACCCGGTAAAACGGGTACTTGACCGCTAGCTCGCTGGATGTAGCTGGGACGGCCTCCATCCGCATTCTCCTAAGGAGCCTAACTGTATCATCCACGCTGATATCCAGGCCAAGTAGTCTCCTGTTTAGCTCGACGTCGTAGCTGACGGTGTCTGGCTCAATGCGCGGCGAGACCTCCCGCATCCTCCCCGTGAGCTGGAGCTGCTGGATTTCCCCGCCCCTGACCGATACTGCATGTGCGAGGAGCGTGATCGTCCTCCTACCCGCCTCTGCGTCTATCGAGGTGACGTCTATTAACAGGTCCCTTGTCTCCTCCGTGACTCTAAATTCCTCGCTATTTGTTATTGGTGGGAAGCTTACCACCTTGCCCTCAGAGTCCAAGATTACGGGGTACTTGTCGTGGGGCGAGACTAGGTGGGCGTACTCCACGCCTTTCGGGTGTCTCTTCAGAACTTCTTTGAGGCTCATCTCATAGGTAAACCCAAGGGGCTTCATCCTCAAGTCCGGGCTTGCAGGCACATACCTCACTGGGAACTTCACTCCCCTTAGATCGTAGAACCCTATGGAGATCTTTCTCCTGTTCCGGCCGTACGTTAGGTGGATCTTCTCCTGGAGCTGCATCAGCTGCCTGATTGCTTCGTCGTCGAGCTTCACGTTCCTAGCGACTGCGAAGAAGGCGTAGGGCCTGTACTCGGGGCCGTTCACCTCGGCTCTCTCAAGCGTCCCGTATAGGGGGGTCCTGGGGAGACCCGTCTCTACCTCGAGGAGGCCCTTGAGGTGTAGCGATAGAAGCTCTGCGGAGTACAAGTCCGGCCTGTCGTGCGTAGCTTCGTACGCGATGGTTTCCTGGTCTATCTCCTCTATTTCGCACTTTAAACTGGGCAGGGCTTCTTCAAGCATCTCCACGCTGAGCCTCTCGCCGACAAGTCTCTCGAGGTCCCAGACCTTAACTTCTATCACCGGCGTCCCGCTCACCCCATCCCGTCTCTCCGGGGTTGCTGGTGGGCGCATGCGTTAGGCTTGCCGAGTCAATTAGGCTTGCGGGGGCTGGGCGCCTGGAATTCCTTATGAATTCTAGGTCCTGCGCGAAGAGGAGCCTTATGTCGTCTACGCCGAGTACTGCCATTGCTATCCTGTCTATGCCTATCCCCCAGGCAGCCACATTGACGTTCCTCAGCCCTAGAGCTGCAAGCATCTCCGGCCTGAACATGCCTCCGGGGAAAACCTCTATCCACCCCAGGCTCGGGTGCTTGATGAAGCCCTCTACGCTCGGCTCGGTGAATGGGAAGTATGCTGGCTTGACCCTAACCTCCCCGAGCCCGAGCCTCTTCGCTATCTCCTGGAAGAAGCCCAGCAGGTTCCTGAACGTAACTCTCCTCCCGACGATGATGCCCTCAAGCTGGTAGAACTCCATGCTGTGCTTGGCGTCCAGGTTCTCGGGCCTGAAGACCCTGTCAAGCGAGAAGCACATGTACTCGCCCTCCCCCCTAGTGTAGAGCGTCCTCGCCGAGACCGCCGTCGTCTGGGTCCTCAGAATTAGGCGTAGAGCCTGCTTCGGGTCCCACTTGTACCCCCAGCCCCTCGAGCCAGTTATCCACCCGTTCTCGTGGACGCTCGCGATCCTAGCGAGGAGCTCGCTGTCCCTGACCATGCCTGTAAGCCCCCCCTTCACGAAGTACGTGTCGTGGATCTCGCGGGCGGGGTGATCCTGCGCCTGGAAGAGTGCATCAAAGTTCCATAGCTCTAGCTCGACGTGGGGCCCCCTCATTTCCTCGAAGCCCATCGAGACAAGGATCTCCCTTATCCAGTCCAGGAATTCCAGGTAGGGGTGCTTCCTGCCGAAGGGCTGAGTCGGGATCTCCACGGAGAGGTCGAACTCCTTGAAGACTGCGCTTCTCCACCTCCCGGACTCAATTACCTCGCTTGTAAGCTCTGTGATGACCTCGGCTTCTGTTAGTAGCCCCTTCTGCGCCAGGGAAATTAGCCTCTGCGTTGGCTTTAGCAGTATTCTGGCCTGCCTCCTCACTTCAACTAGCTGCCTCCTCTTCAGGTAGTCTAGGTCAACCCCCTCCAACTCCCCCTTCCCCACGCTTTCCAGCATTCTCCTCGTCCTCAAGATGTGCTCCCTAGCCTTCTCAGCGCTGGATAGCTTGATGGCGCCGCCGGAGAAGGTTACTGCCCTCACCCGGGCTAGGTGGGTAATGGCTGGCTGTAGCTCGCCGGGCGAGATCGGCACGCCGTGCATGCTTGCCTTCGCCAACACCTCATCCTCCTTAACTGCGCCCTCCTCCTCAAGCACCTTGAGGAGCCTCTCCTCGGGCAAGCCCTGAGACAAGAACTTTTCAGCCTCATCGGTCAGGACAACGCTTTCGTAAGATTTCCTCACGACCTCCACAAGCCCCCTCACGCGGAGCTCTTCAACATCCCTCATCAGGTCCTCCCTCCTAGCGCCGAGCTGGGAGGCGACCTCGTCTAAGTCGCTTTTGCCCGCGAGCAAAGCATCCACGATCCTCTTTTGACGGGGTGGGAGCACTTCCCCCTGTGTGTCCGAGGAGCGTCTCTGCCCGCGCATCTAGATCCCCTTAATAGTGCGCTCCATATTCTTAAAAACTATATTTATGTTTACACCTTGCAAACCTTCAAGGCGCGCTTAGGCGCTTTTAAAAGGATGTAAGGATTATCGTGCTCGCATATTTTCCATAGTTTCCTTATGATCGCTTGCTTAGCGCGCATAGCAAAAGCTGAAAACATTTTTATTGCTGCAAAGGCTATCATTCAGCGTGGGTGGCTCCTTCAGAATCCTGAAGGAGAGGGAGATCGAGGAAACGCGCGCCTTTAGGGGTGCCCGGCACAGACTCCACGCCCAGCCGCTTTTACGCAGCTTCACGCGCCCCTGAGGGGCACATCTGCGCGTTAGTAACAATTTTAGGACCCCTTCATATGGTTAACTTACCCTCCCACTCCTCCGCAGCGCCGCCCCTAGCTTCTTCCAGGCTAGCTGCTCGTGCTAGTAAAAGGTTTTAAGCATGGGGTTAAGGTGTATGTTTAAGGTGGTTTTGTTGGACTTGGCGAGCATCAGGAGGGATTTCCCGATTCTGGCCAAGAAGGTTCACGGCAAGCAGCTGGTGTACTTTGACAATGCGGCGACGAGCCAGAAGCCTATCCAGGTCATTGAGGCTGTTGAGCAGTTTTACAGGATTATGAACGCGAACGTTGGTAGAAGCGTCCACGAGCTGGGGCTTAGAGCTACGGAGGCTTATGAGGATTCGCGTAAGATTGTCAGCGCGTTTATAGGCGCAAACCCGGACGAGCTGGTTTTCACTAAGCAGGCAACCGAGGCGATTAACTTGGCTGCCTACTCCCTCTTAGCGACCGGCATGATCTCCAGGGGGGACCTCATTGTGACGACGAGGATGGAGCATCACAGCAATCTTCTCCCATGGGTGCGTGTCGCGAAGCTTGCCGGGGCGAGCGTGAGGATAGTTGATGTGGATGATGAGGGCAGGCTGGACATGGGTGACTTCGAAAAAGCTTTGGCTAAGGGTCCTAGGATTGTGGCAGTCACCCACGTGAGTAACGTTACGGGCGTAGTTAACCCTGTGAGGGAGATCTGTAGGGAGGCGCACAAGTGCGGAGCCCTCTGCCTCGTTGACGGGGCTCAGAGCGCCCCCCACATGCCTGTAGATGTGAAGGAGATGGATGCAGACTTCTTCGCCTTCTCAGGGCACAAGATGCTGGGGCCGATGGGCATCGGGGGCTTGTATGTGAGGAGGGAGCTCGCGGAGAGGCTCGAGCCCCCATTCCCCGGTGGAGGTGCGATCTCGCTTGTTGACTGCTCGGAGGACACGTGTACCGCGGAGTGGCTGCATGCTCCACATAAGTTTGAGGCTGGGACGCCGAATGTTGCGGGGGCTGTTGGACTCGCGAGGGCTGTCGAGTACCTGAGGAGTGTGGGGATGGGGGAGGTCGAAAAGCACGAGAAGATGCTCACGAAGCGCCTCCTGGAGGTTCTGCAGGACCTGGAGGTCGTTGTATACGGGCCCCTGGATCTCAGGGACAGGCTTGGTGTTGTGAGCTTCAACATCCCGGGGCTGACCCCGCACGAGGTGGCGTCGATGCTGGACTTGGAGGGGATAGCTGTGCGTAGCGGCCACCACTGCGCGCTGCCCCTCGTGAAAAGGCTTGGCACACCGATGGGGACTACCAGGGCAAGCCTTTACCTGTACAACACCGTCGAGGAGGTAGAGTACTTCGCCGCGGTCCTGGAGAAGGTGAGGAAGCTCTCCCAGGGCTAGCTCCCTATGCTTCCCCCTGGACGTAATACGTGCCGCTTCTCAGTGATTGCTCGGCCCTGAAGATCTCCCTCGCGAGGTATGCAGCGTGCTCAGGCATTAATGCGCCCAGGTTTATCCTTAGGAGGACCTCAGGTGCCGTTCTCCCAGAGACCCTCTTCGCCAGCAGTCCTTCAGGTGTCCGCAGCTCAACAGCTATTTCCCCACCCTCCACTTTTATGAGGAAGTTGCCCTTATTATCCTCCACGAACTCGGACCTAGCCCTCTCAAAGTGCTTCCTGACAAGCTCGCTAGCCCTGGTCCAGTCGTGCTCGTAGACGTGGAGGGAGGAGCTGTAGATGGTCAGTACTCCCGGGGTGACCCTTCGACCGGTTTTCCGCGTGAGCTCTCCCGAGATGTGCTCCATCAGCCTGGCCAGGCCGTAGGCGTTGACAGGCCATGCTGAGTAGGCGTCGTGGCTCCTGAAGAAGGCTACGAGGTTGAAGTAGTCCCCTGAAAGGTCCCCGTGCAGCAGGACGAGGCAGGGCGGGTCCTCCGAGGTGGGGTCTCTGGAGAAGTCCCAAGTCACAGCTAGCGCTCTACGGGTGGACGGCGAGGCGGCAAGCTTCTCAACCATGAGCCTTACCTGGTCACCGGCCTGGGGGTGCTTCCTCAGCCGCTCACCGTACGTATACGCCACCCCCTCCTCCCCCTCCAGGATGGACCTCGCCTGGCGCTCCAGCTCTTCCATGGAGAAGTAGCCTAGCAAGCCGTCGTAGATCTGCTGCGAGTAGTTGAGCACCACGGAGGCGCCCAGCAGCTGCTTCTGCCTCTCGTTGTACTCACTACCCTTGACGAAGCCCCAAGTCATCACTGCGTCCACGAGCTTAACCCATGCTCGGAAAATGCTCTTCTCCTGCACATACAGGCCAGCCGTCTGCCTAGGCCACGAGGCTACCTCCGCTTCCCGGAGAGCCAGCCTGGGCCTCTCCCTGTACGTGTTGGGGTTAAAGCTCTGAATCACGGCTTCGACAAGCTTCTGCCAGTCCCCCCTCACGAAGTCCTCCCGCAGGTCAACGAGCCTAACAGTTGACAAGACGCCCCTAAGCTCATCGGGGCTCCACAAGAGGTTTAAGCCCGTATCGACCTCGCCCCTAAACAGTTTAGCCAGCGCCTCCCCGCTACCCATGATGTCCGCCCCGAAGAGGATCAAGACGTCTATGCGTGGATTCTGCGAAAGCGTGTGGAAAAGATAGTTTATCCCGTACTTCGTGTACAGCGTCCCAACGATGTTGACCTTGTCCGCTAAGCCCAGCTCCCTCAGCCTTTCAACCACGACACCCTTCTTTGTCCATAGAGTAGCTATGGCTATGTTAGAGGCTGGGTTAAGTATCTCTATATCCTTGGACACCATTACACACTTCCAAGTAAGCTGGCTTAGAAAAATATTGGAATTAACGCTGAAAATAAAAACAAGCTACCCATAGGTGTACATGTCTCCTCCCACTATTTCGCTAAATGTTTTCTGTATTACCACGTTTCCGTACTGGTCCTTGATTACTATTGAGCCATTGAGAATGACTGGCAGCTTAACCACACTGAGGGTAGCAGTCCCAGAGCTATCCGCTGCAGCGTAGGAGACAAGGTTACCACTTGAATCCCTGAGCTCAGCAGTCCAGTCAGAAGTTAAACCGGTAATCCACACGTACCTAGGGTCAGCAGTGCTTGCAATTACCAGGTTGTCAAAGTAACCAGCCCCTCCATCAACTACTAGCCCGAAGTAATTCGGCGAAACACTTGAATCTGTATCCGAGGTATTGCAAAGAATACTCCCGCCCTGATCATATAGAATAGCGCTAATCATATTCCGAGGGCCGGACCTGCTCAAACTCAGAAATATCGTGTATATGTTACCAGAATAGGGGGCTGTAGCAGAAGATCCTGTTTGCCAATTGCCAACAAAGCGCCGAATGTATAGTAGAACATTCCCACCTTCTGGGCGTAACGCTACCTCATACAGCTTAAAAGGCTT
>JAJHRM010000282.1 GCA_020832965.1 Thermofilum sp.
AGCGCGTAGCCAACGGCGTAGAGCGCGGCCGAAGCGTAGGCGGCCAACCCAACCCTCTCCAGCAGCCCCTGCTCGCCCATGGGAGGAAGGCTAGAAAGAGAGGGTAAAAGCCTTTGCTCCCGCCGCGCGTCAGCAGCCTCCGAGGTAAGCGGTGGTGGGGGTGGTAGAGGGGCTCGCCCTGCCCTACTGCGCTTCCTTGAAAGGAGAGCTGCAGAGAGCGCTAAAGCGAGTGCTGAGACAATGACTGTTGTTAGGAGGGCGCTCGGTCTGCGTTCATACACCGCTACGATGATCGTCGGTTCGAGTACCGCGAGCTTGAGGTCTGGACCCGGAGAAGCGTTGCTGCCCACTCTTACCTCCTTCAGGATGCTTTCGAAGAAGAGGTTGCGGATGACCGGCGCAAACGACACGTTGTGCACGGAGCCTAACCTCCAGGAGAGGGTCGCTGGCAGCGGGCGCTCCACTCCGTCGATCCTCGCGGTCGCGCGCTCCACGCCTACTGCGCGGATCTCGACGCTGAGCATGTTTTTCGCAGCCTCTTCCAGCTCTTCGGCTAGCGTCCTGTTGAGGAGCGCAGCGATGTTGTACCTCCTGCTTAGCTCGAGCGTCTCTTTGAACGCCGTCAGGTTGAGAGGTATGTAGCTTGAATTAACGAGAAGCTGGGCGAGGTCGCTTACGTTGATGAACTTCGCAAACCCCAGTTCCTCAAGAAGCATTGTCACGTTACTTGGCAAGCCATACTTGGCGACGTACTCTCGTCCCTTCTTGAAGTTCTCCTCGTTGACGTAGCCAGCCCTGTACAGCTCTTCAACGGTTTGCTCCAGCAACTGCGTGAACCTTTCATAGTAGACCGTGGCGTTCGCCGCGTACATCTGCGCATTCCTCAAATGCAAGTAGTAAAACTTCGTACTGTTTGCGAGCCTAGCGCCTTCGGCCCTCACGAGCGACTCCACCGAAGCGTTCAGGTAGGCCAGGTACAGGTACCCGTACAGCAAAGCCTCGGTATCCTTGCCGCTCGGCAACCTGCGGAAAGCTTCAGGAACCGGGGGCGGGGGGATCAGCTGCGTATAGTTGAAAGAGGGGTCGTAAATCGCTTTCTTATAGGACAACTCGTTCACTGTATGAACGGTAATACCCACCGCCACTACAACCATTGCGCCGAGCACTGGTGGAAGAAGAGCAAAAGCGGCACCTCCAAGCGCTAGTTTCGCCTCAATTGCTATGATGCTTACCAACGCGCTACTCAGCATGGCTGTGCTTAAACTAATTGGAAGCGACGCCATCAGATACTCGGCAAACGCTTCACGCTTTTGCCTTTCAGCTATCACCTTTATACATATCTTTCCTTCTTTAATTAAAAGATTTGGAAAATTAAACGTAATATTTATAAATAAAAGTGCAGATAATTCGCGAGCTTTTTCTATAATCTCAGGTTTAAAACTAAATCCAAAAATCTCTTTTGACAACTCTTCCACGTATTCTAAAGACATCTTTGAAATACTTAGCTCCTCTGAAGGAGGCAGAAGCACCCATCGTACTCTCAACAAGTAGTATATTGGCTTAACTTCCCCAGGTGCAAGGCTCATCTCGTTAAGCGCCCTTGTAACGATGATGGCGCTTTCATTAACCGGTTTTACCTCAACTAAAATAGGCTTATCTACGCTTACAAGATATTTGTCTAGAACGAAGTCTGAGGGATACACAAAACTGTAATACAATGTTTTTGGAATTCGTATCGTATAATTGTTAATATTCCTTACAATTATTGCTAAAACAAAATAATGATTTTGCTTAGGAATATCAGCTGTATATATTTGTTCAAATGATGTTTTCTTCCTAACAAATGTGGTGTAATTTATAACTTCTACTACTGGTATAGAAACTTCCTTAGACACCCTAGCTTCCGTTGAAGGGCCAAAGAAGTAAATGCGGCTGCTAGCGCCTACTGCAATATATTCGCCATTCAATGACATAGAAATAATATAGAAATCAAAACCTGTTAGAGGCAATACGTAGTATTTCCATAACAAATTACCTCCTCTATCAAATAAACATATGCGCGTAGTCACCACGTACTTCCCATCAGGAGTCATGTAAAAGCCAATATCACCATCTCGTTTCCATAACAATTTTCCATCTTTACTGAAAAGATAAATGTAAGCTAAGCTGCGCACAGCGATGTATTCTCCATCCAATGATACAAAGAGATCTACAGAACGTGGATTTATTGCAGTTTCGATTTCATGTTTCCATAAAATAACTCCTTCTTTATTGAAGAAAAACACATAAGCTGTATAGTAATAATTAAATGTATCACAAGAACATTGTTCAACCTTGATCGCTGCTATGTATTCACCATTCGATGATATACCGATAGATGATATATCATCAAAATCAGAATATTCATTTACATCACATAAACTTTCAAAATTATATTTTCTGAGAAGTTCTCCCCTTTTATTAAACAAATATATAAGTTTCTGATATTTGAAAGTATTTGGTTTAATTCTTTCTTCTACCGCGACCGCTATATATTCTCCTTCGGGAGATACCGCAACGCTAAGCCAGTTTAGTGTTCTGTTCCACAGAATATTTCCATTTTTATCAAACACATATAATTCTGGTTCTTTAAATCCATATTCCTCGCGTCCTCCTACTATTATCGTTTCCCCATTTAATGATATTGTGACAAACCTTCCTGGTCTGTTTATTTTCCTCTCCCACAAAATTTTTCCGTATCTATCGAGGCAAACAACTATACCTTCTCCTCTATATCCAGATGCACGTTTCAACGTTACCACGTACTTTCCGTCTGGCGATATGCGAGAGAAACCCTCTTTCCAGTAATATGAATAACCTATAATTTCTTGACCGATATAGTATTTCCATAATAGTTCTCCATTTTTGTTAAACAGATAGGCATAACCTCCTCCACTTACAGCTATGTATTCACCGTTTAAGGATACTGAAATAGAATCTATGTAGACTAAACCTCTACCTTCTAATGTGAAACTCCATAATAAAGTAATATCCTTCTGAAAGTATTCAGTATCGATAATTTGCAACGGTCGTATGATAGCATGAGTATTTATAGATTTTCGTAGTACATCTTTATTAAGAAAATTCATTTTAGCTAGTATTGGTTCCTGGAAAGTTGAAAATGTAACCGCAAGGACGAACACTAAGCTAACCGCTTTCCTCACGCCTAGCTATCACCCCTACCGTCATAATATGTTTTACCACACCACGCTACAACTATGCTGCGAGCTTTTAAGGACCCCTCTTCGGGCCATCGAGCTTTGAGCGGGTTCTTTCTTTCGCTTTGCGCGCTTGACGTCGCTTTTATCACACTTAGATCGCTGGGGGTGGACGGGGTTTTTCAAGAACATATAATAGCAGCACGGGAAGCTTTTCTTCCATCGTGTCGGTCCTGTTCTCTCCGGTTGACGCTTTGAGAAATCTTTCAATGTGAGGTGTGACGAACGCTTGACTGTAGAGAAAATTGCAATTAACGTGTTCACGTACCTAGTTGAAACGCAAGTTGAGAGAGCTTCCCTGGATAAAGTTTAAAGGGTTCGCGAGCTTTCGAAAGCTGTGGCCAGCTCGGCGGAGCGCGCCGCCGGAGCCGGGTTTCTGCCGAGCGCGCGCTGGCTGCCCGCCCTCCTCGCGCTGCTCTCCTTACTCGCCCTCCCGACCCTCGCCCAGCCGCTCGGCGAGCCGAAGCTTGTGGCTGAGGGCTTCGCCGAGCGCGTTGCCTA
>JAJHRM010000283.1 GCA_020832965.1 Thermofilum sp.
CGGGGGCGACTAGCGCGAGCGTCAGGGTTGAGTACTTTAAGGCTGCTGACAAGGATGGGAATGACCTGACGGTCTCGCTTACGAATAGCCAGGTGAGCGTGACTATCTCCGGCGAAGGGGCAGGGGAGGCGGGCTGGCAGCCGCCACCGAGCAGACCTAAGGGAATCGACACCGGCACGCTGCTATGGGTGGCTCTAGGGGCAGCACTGCTACTTGCAGGCGTCTTCGCGGTCTACCAGGTCTACATGCAGCCAACCTTCTACCTCCTCATTGACGGAAGACCACTTAAGCTGAGAGGATCTCGTGTCATCATCGGCAGGGAGGATCTCGCGGGGCTCCTAGCCCCTGGCAGAGCTGCGTACGTTTCGAGGAGGGCGAGGGGAGGGCACTTCCAGATAGTCCGTCAAAGGGGCGCCTACTTCATCCAGGACCTCGGCAGCACCAACGGTACCTACGTGAATGGGGTGGACATCAGGGGTAGGGGCTTCGTCCAGCTGAGGAACGGCGATGTCATCTCCGTGCCCGGCGCTTTTCAGGCTGTTTTCCGCGTGGGATGAAAAATGTCCAGGGGTATTCCCGTTAAGTGGGGTGCATCGACTGGCAAGCTTAAAAGCCTTAGGTCGTTGCGCGCCCTTCTTCTCCTTTCCCTGGTAGTTTCCTCTGTCCTCCTGCCAACCTTAAGAGCCCCCGTGCAGGTACCTCCAGAAGTGGCTAAGTACCTGAAGAGCGGGGAGAGCGTCGTAAGTGTCGAGGAACTATCCTTCGTGGACACGCCTGAGTTCAACCTCACGGCCTACAAGCTCTCATCAGGAGCTGTCCTAATCTTCTCGAAAAAGTACAATACCACAGTCCTGGGGGACGAGTGGATCAGAATTCCGGGGGGAGACCAGCTAGCTTCACAGTTCTACACAGCGTATTATTTTTCCAGGGAGAGACGAGTAGATTTTACGATGCCAATAGACTATAACTGGTATAGGGGTGTCGATCTGTACAATGACTATGCCACAAGAAGACTAATACAGATAGGAGCAGTGATGCTAGCCGTTGGAATAATTTCCGTCATTGTAACAGGCGGAGCATCGGTATGGTTCCTAATCGGCTACGCCGCAGGTGTGGCCTCGACCCTGAACACCTTCATCAAGGAGAACTTGGGGCTCCGCTTAACTAACGCTCCACGCGCGTACCTGGCACTCGTCATGTTAAAGCCCAAGTCTCCGGACGATATGAAAAGCGTATACGAGACTTTGGACAATCTTGAAAAGCTTGACAGGGAGGGTGCTGGATACCTTAAGACGATAGCAAACGTCACATCGATCATTAGCATGTCAGGGAGCTTTGCTCAGTGGGGATCTGTTGCCACTCTGATGTTTGCCAGTAAGGCGGGTGTTCTTGAGAGCGCCGCTAAGGCTATTGGCGAAGAAAAAGTTGCCAAGTTTATTGCTTTCTATGTAACAGGCAACAAAGACGCTGCTAAGGGTTTTCTGCAGGCTTTAGAGAAATGGGGCTCCTCTACCGACTTGTACGAAAAGCTTGACGCGATAAGAAACATTGAAAACATTTTGGAAGGTTTAATAGTAAAGTCGGCAGTGAGCGCTGGCTTAAGTTACCTGGGCAAATACCTAGCTCTAGAGGCTCAGAAAACACAGGACGGCTTGATGGGCTTCTTCGGGCTACACTGCCTCCTGCTTGGGGATTTGCATGCAGGCCTAGATGCTTTCGGTCACAAGCTTAGATCTGGCATCGTTGCACCCACAGTAGATAACGTGCTTACATTCTACAATTATAAGATAGTCTATTACGACTTGAGAGACGAGCTCTTTGAAGGGCTTGAGAAGTACGACTTGGGAGATGTATTTGACACAGGGGTTCTCTCCTTCTTCATCTGCATTCCATGCATAGCGGGAAGCGTGACGGATCGGGGAACGATTTTATCCAAGATCCAGGAGACCTGGAAGGAACTCATAAGCCGGGAAAAGTACAAATCCGGCGAAGTAGCAAAAGAGGCTATCACGATACTAGGAGAGGCTACCGATGCTTTCGAGAGGTTTAGGAACGACATGGCGAGTCGAAGGAGGGCCCCAGGCCCCACCCTGGGCCTAGACTTGGTTTTAGTGATGGACGTTTCAGGGAGCATGGCAGATCTCTTTAGAGGCCAGAGAAAGATTGACGCGGCTATCCGCGCGGCGTCCGACTTTACGAAGCTCGTCAGCCCCTACGACCGAGTAGCACTAGTGAAGTTTTCATCCCAGGCCAGCATCGTGAAGGAATTAACTCATAACAAGTCGGACATTATCAGCGCCCTGTACTCCTTAACACCGGGAGGAATGACTGCTCTTGGTGATGGGTTGTGGCTCGCATTAGACGTATTGGAGAAGAGGAGCGAAGCTAGACCTGCAGCGGTAATCCTCCTCACCGATGGCATGCACAACGCAGGCACCCACACGCCGAGCGAGAGCGCAGAGAGAGCGAGGAGGATGGGGGTACGCGTCTTCACGTTGGGCTTCGGCGAGAAAAACGACATCGACGAGAATACGTTGAAAAGCATCGCGTCGGCAACCGGTGGCCTCTACTACTATGCGCCTTCCCCAGACGACCTCCGCAGAATATACGCCATGCTGTCCGGCACGGTTTCGGGACACATAACCGTGGAAACGCTCACGGGCATACTAAAGCAGGGGGAGGTGAGGGAAATACCCGTCAGCGTTGCTGTAAACGAGGGATACTTTTCCATCCGCGTATCCTACAGCGGCAGCACCTTAGAGCTCGCGGCTCGCACGCCGAGCGGGGTCGACCTGGACTTGACATCGTCGAACGTGATATACTACCGCGAAAAGGGGGTCACGCAGCTGTCAGTATACAACCCCGAGCCTGGGCAGTGGAAGGTAGTAATCAAAGTTGTCGAGGCTGCACCCCAAGGTGTCGAGTACTCAGCTGTCCTGCTCAAGCCCAGCTTCACAGCGGAGCTAACACGCTCCCTCGTATACGTCCCAGCAGGCCTCGTAAACGAGACCAAGATAATCGTGAAGGCTTTGCGCGACCTCCCATACATCAAGGCACAGCTCCCCTCCACCCTCTCCGGCTTCGCCACCATCGAGCCGAGCCAGTACACAGGCGTTAAGGCTGGAGGAGTCTACGAGTTCACCGTCAAATTCAGTGCCCCGCCCACAGACGTGTCCGACGCGATTTCGATTCAAGCCCTCGACTCTCTCGCCTGGCTCAAAGTCCAGGTTAGAGTCAGTGGCTCGCTTACAATAGCCATTAGCCCCCCACCATCAGAAGTGCGCGAGGGGAAGCTGATCCTTGCAAAGCTGTGGGTAATAGATGAAAGAGGCTTCGACGTGCCAGGAGCATCCCTGAAAGCCGCAAGCAGAGGCGTAACCCTGCCTCTAGCAGTGAAGGAGGGCACCTACATACTCAACGCCACTGGACTCAAGCCGGGCAGGCACACCATAGAGATCGAAGCCAGCAAGCAGGGCTACAGAAGCGCCACTGCAACAATCTTCGTCCACATCCTCTTGAAAGGAGACATCAACAAGGACGATGTTGTGGACTACCACGACGTAGCAGTGCTCGTAGCTTCCTACGGGGCAACGGGCAACCTAGACACCGACTTAAACGAGGACGGAGTAACAGACTACAAGGATCTGGCAATCGCAATATACAACTACGGCAGGAAAGCACGTGTGGCGGAGACTGACCCGCTGGAGTCCTACACGTCCTTCTCGCTCAAGTTTTCACTGCTCGCCGGCTTAG
>JAJHRM010000284.1 GCA_020832965.1 Thermofilum sp.
GAGCAACGGGTCGAGATAAGGCCGTCCTACTCGAGCACCCTCACAAGTATCCGCGAGGCTAAGCGTGCTGTAGAGTGGTTGGGTTTTCGTACATTTTCACGTGTTAGAGATTCTTCAGAATCTTCTTGATCTCTTCTTCTAGGGTCTTTCTGGCTTGCTCGCCACAACCTTTTCTCTCGGCCTCGTCGAGCTCATCGAGGAGTGATGCGAGCATTTCGAGTTCTGCCTCGCTTAGTGCATGAGGGTCAGGGACGGGGATTCTTTCGGCTTCTCCTGGCTCGAGCTTCCTTAGCCCCCCGCCGTACACCCTGTATTGTGCAAGCTCAAGCGCTGTGCTCGAGTTAAGGTAAGCTAGCACGGCTTTCGCGTATTTCTTATCCTGGAAGTAGATGTGGTGGAGAGAGTTGGGAGCGAGCGCTCCTGCTTCGTTGAGGATTGCTCTTAAACCCCTCCTGAACATGTAAATGAGGAAGGCGTCCGGTGGCTCTCTCTGCTCGAGCCACCACCACTCTTTCCTGTGCCTAGCTAAGTAGCGCACGTGGTAGTCTTTCTTCTCCCCCATCCTGATGTACTCGAGGGCTTTCGTGCCCTCGAGCTCTTCCCTGCGTCTGCGGCACCAGAAAAAGTACACTTTCTCGCCCTTTGCCCTGAGGAGGTGCCAGTCTTCCTGCCTGAAGATGTAGCAGCCGAGTTTAACGAGGGTTCGTGCACTGGGGACTGCAGATCTCAGGAACTCTCTCTCGATCCCGTAACTTCTGGCTTCATCCTCGCTCAGGAGGAAGAACTCGCTCGCCCCCGAGGCTATCCCTCGGACGACTCTCGCCAGCTCACCTAACATCACCATCCCGCGAGGTAGGGTCCACCTCTTCTCGAGAAGTATGGTCCAGCTGAAGCTCGGGTCGAGGAGCTCGGGGTCCACGAGCTTTGCTCTTCCCCAGTCTAGGTCCCCCTCAACCACTTCCTCGACGGCCTCTAAGAGGGTGTCTGTGCGGGGCCACTCGCTGAGCTTCAGGAAAAGCGCTCGGCCAGTTGGTTTTCCTTTTTCAGCCAGTATGATGCAGGCTCTCGTGAGGACTCCGGGAAATGCAAGCACGTCCTCTTTGAATAATAGGATGGCTCGCAGTCGTAAGTTGTGCTTGAGGAAGAGGCGGAGGGGGTAACCGTAGCTGGCTTCCATCCACTCGCTCGGCATAATGAACGCTAGTCTCCCGTTCTCCTTAAGGAAGGTTGAAGCGTGGAGGAAGAAGTAAAGGTAGAGGTTGGAAAGCCTACTTACCTTGAGTCCTGTCTCGCCTTCCACGACCTTAGCGATCTTCTCCTTGTACTTAGGGCCTAGCTCGTGGTGTCTGATGTATGGCGGGTTGCAGATGACTGAAGTGAAGTAGCCCAGTATAAGGGGGGAGAGGTCGAAGAAGTCAGCGAGTAGCACGCGGGGTCTCGAGCCCGGCTCTACTCTTAGCAGGTTAAGAGTTGTCATGAGGACAGCAAGGGGGTTCACATCGACGCCAACTACGCGCTTTACAGGCCGTTCTACTCCCATTGAGCGCAACCTCTGCACGGCCTCGATGAGGAAAGTTCCTGAGCCCACTCCCGGGTCTAGAACTTCTGAGCCAGCGTCGCGGACAGCCCATGCGACCATGAACTCCGCGATAGGCTTGGGCGTGTAAAACTCGCCTAGCCTTCTCTCTTCTTGAGGGACTAGGTGTTCGTAAAGCTTGCCAAGAACGTCGTCTGGTGTCTTCTCAAGAATCCCAGCAACCTTCTGTAGCTCGTTTTGCAGTTTTTCTGAGGCCAGTAGCGAGAGAGCTTCGTCGACCCAGGATGGCTTGAAGGCTTCTAGCCGACTCCTCTGCCAGGCCTCTTCCATGAGGGCTCTAGGGTCTTCGGAACCGGCTAGGCTTGGCAGGTTAAGCTTCTGCTCCAACAGCGTGTAAAGCAGGGCCTTTAGTACTGCGCCGTAGGCCATTTGCCGTAGTTGCGCTTCTCTCACGGTGGCGTACTGTGGATTTCCCCTCGTGTTGAGTAGTAGCTCCCTGTACACCCTTTCCGTAAGCTCCCGTAGAGTTCTTTCCACGGCTCTCCTCTATCAATAGTTTTTCTTGAGCCCTTTTTAATTTGGTAATACGTACTTATGAGGTGCGCGTATCAGAGATACATGAAGGGAGGAAATCGTGGTCCTCCCGATAACCAGTAGCTGAAGATTCGCGAATTTCGATGAGAAAGCAATTTTGAGGTTTAAAAAGTAAAAAGCGATAAATATTTAGAAAGCAACACCACTAGTGTGGAGGATTACGGGGAGATTTTAGCATCGAAAGTTCAAGAGTTGCTCGAAAGCAAGGTTCAACAAGCTAAGGTTTTTGCACCAATTGCTAGACTCGAGGATTATATAAATGACTTTGAGACGTACAGCCCGGATGAGGAAGAGCTCGCTGAGGAGCAAGGAGAGCTGAGCATCACAGCTGGAGCGTCTGGCCTCCGCGAGCTCCCGCTCGTCCCAGCAGAGGAGAGAGTTCCCGTGGCTGCTGTAGACTCGTCTGTTGCGATCCTAGGCGAGAGCAACGTAGGGGTCTTCGCAGCTTTCAGGTGTGCTATCGTGTACAATGATGGGAGACTTCCTCAGCGCTTCGAATACATTGCTCATATCACGGAGGCTAGCAGGGACGCTTACACGAAGCTTAGGAGCCTCCTCGCTCCTTCGGCACTTCACGAGATGCGTTCTCCCACATGTAGCCTTGATAGGCTGGTTTACAGGTTCATGAACGTGATCGAGCGCTTAGCACAACGCTACGCTTGCACACAAGTGAAGAACGGCATTGTGTTGTGGGATGGGGCGTTAACGAGGACAAAGGAGACCGGGGCTGACGTGTTCCGTGCATCAATAAAGCTGGCTACGAAGCACGGAAACAGCATCGTCGCTGTATCGAAGAAGACGAGGCTTAGGCTCCGCACTGGCGAGAAGTTGACGACCATGCTCGAGGGTAAAGATAAAGCCTTCGCCGTAGAGGTAGAGAGCCTCCTTCCCGACAATATAAAAAGGGATCTGATGGGTAAAGTATATGTGGTGAAGTTCACGGGGGATGGTTTTCCCTTCAGGGTAGACGTTGCCCCGAAGGAGGGCGACTGTCTCTTGCCTCTCAGGAAGTTGATCTCCTCGGTGAGCTTTATCCACGGATACCCAGAGCCTCTCGCAGAGGCTCACATGCAAGCCTACTTCACTCGCTCTGAGATCGTCGCTCTTCAGGCTTACGTTAAAGATCGCTACTCGCTCAGAGAAATTGACTCCTTTGATGTACGGATCCACGTGCTCGGCCCCTTTGGGGTGAGACCGTGAACATCCTAAATGTTGAGGGAAACATAGTGACCTTGGTTTACAACCCTGGCAAGGAGAAAGTTGAGGTAGGCGACAACATCGTAATCCTAGACCGCGGAGATGAGCGGGGAGTACTCGTCCAAGTGATCCAGATCTCTGTGCCAGAGTTGCCCGGCATGCTCCTTGAGATTGTGCGTAGGGAAGCCTCCACGAAGACTCCAGAGACTTACGGACCCCAAGAAATTAGCGATTACAAGAGGGCTGTTGAGGGTACAAAATATGCGATTGCTCGCATTATGATGGAAGTTAAGAAGGTGGGTAATGAGCTAGTTTTGGAGAAGTGGAGGGGTTACGTGCCGTCGAGGAACGCCGACTACAAGCACATAAGCCCCAGCGAGGTAATCGGAGCACTAAGAAA
>JAJHRM010000022.1 GCA_020832965.1 Thermofilum sp.
CTGCTGAGGGCCCCCTCGCTCGCCGAGCGGCCTTCGTTCATCGAGCTGGCCGGCTACGAGGACTTGAGGGACCCGAGCGGCTGCGCGGTTGTAGCGGACCTCTACGAGCTGGTGGAGTTCGCGAGGGATACTGCGCGGGAGGTTGAGCTGGGGGGCGGGCTGGCGCTGCTCATGCTCTCCGAGCACGAGGGAGAGGAGGGCGTTGAGGAGACGGTGGCGCTGGGCTGGCTGCGGAGGCTCGGCCTCCAACCGTACAGGCTGAGGGTCTCGGGCCACTACTACCCCCACGAGCTCGCCAAGCTAATTCAGATGGCGAAGCCGAAGGAGCTCGTACCCGTCCACACCGAGGATCCCGCGCTTATGCTTGAGATGTTCCGTAGGCTGAGTAATCTTTGAGACTACTGCCCCTTCGCTTGCTCTTGAGCAGAGGGCTTTATAGATATGGTGCTGGTATCGAGTGCTTTCGCTAGGTATTTTACCAGTTCTATTGTTATCGAAATCACCATTTCAGTAGTAATCTTTGGTGCAGGACCTGGATGAGGTCCTCCGTAGTGGACGAACTCCTTAAGCTTGTTTATTAACCCTTTGAGCTTTTCTGGGAATTTCTCACTCTCTTCCCTAACCTCTATCACTGGTATGAATTCATCTAACAATACTTGGAGCGAGTTTCTCACGGAAACTCTTGCGCCTTCAATGTCTCCCTCCTCTAACCGGAAATTGGCATCCCATAGGTAGCTGACGGCCTTGTTGAGCGCTGCTTGTTTAAGGCATAACATAAGTAAGTTTGTTTGGATTCTCGAAAGGCTTTCAAGAACATTTCTAGCATCATAAGTTAAAGGTCTTATTTCGAAGGGCAGTAACGGCATCCCTTCATAGGCGGTGAGAATAACAGCTATCCGGTAATTAACGCCTATATTAAGTCCTGATGCGAGGTCTACCGGAATGCATATGCATTTATACCAATTATTATAGTAAAGATATGTATCGATTTTTAACGAAAGTTCTCTAAATGGTTTGAATTTATTTATCAGCTTACCGCTTTCGTCTCTAACCTCAATAATGTAAAATTTTATACTTCCGCCCTCCTTTATGTGAGGAAGAAGACTGCAAACATCATTTATATTTGCATAATAGCTTCCATTTTTAAATCCTATAATATTGGCAACGACGAGCACGGGCATTCGGCTCATCTTAAGACTCTTTGCTGCTTTATGTCCTTTGTCCACTGGCGCGCGCTGAAGGAAAGGCGAAAACAGCGCGCTAACGTGTATCGTCTCTATTCATTAAAGAATGGTTTATTTTCTCTAGAAATTCCTTCGAATTGCTAGCTAATATTTTGATTTTATCATCTAGGCTGGTCATTTCAACGGTTTCCCCTCGCTTCCACACGCTGTAAGTCTTCCTGACGGCAGCGGCTCCGGGTAGGAGCCACCCGTTTACGTAGAAGATGCGCTTCGCGTAGAGCTTCCTGCACGCATCGGAAAGGACTCGCGTAAGCGTCGCAACCTTCTCCGCTTCCCTTATCCTCTTCGCTCTCTTCAGCGCGCCGCAGTCCTTTAGATCTGACGTACTTGAGGCGCAGCGTGTACAGCCACCGCCTCCTCTTCCTTAGCTCCGCGATGAGGTTGTCGAGCACCTGCTTGTAGGGCGTACCCCATGTGGTTTTCAGCTTCTCGAGCTGGTAGAGGTAGGGCGAGATCGCCCGTACGGCGCAGTCGATCATCAGGTCGCTTCTCTCCGCTGTGATAGGAGGATACGTGTTGATGAGGCAGTATGTGGCGGCGTCCAGCAGGTGGTGGAGTGTTGCCAGCATCAACGCGTCGTCGGGTACCTCGAGCAAGTACCCCTCTTCGAAGGAGGGGTTCACGAGCGGCTCCCACTCGAACTTTTCTCTCTCCTCGCGGCTGGTTCCCAAGAACCTTCCGGTTCTAGTATCGTAAATGTCGCCGGACTCCAGCCACAGAGCCCTCAGCAGGCGGTTAAAGCTCGCGGGGTCGGGTTTCACGCCGAGATCGTGCTCGCCGTACGCTCGATCGATTACTTCATCTATCCTCTCCAGGAGCCCTGGGGTCTTGACGATACCTGGGACCTCTCTGCGGAGTCTCTCATAGACGGCCCTATGAACCCTCCAGGAGGGCACTTGAATGCCCGAAACGGTGCTAAAGGGTTCAGAACCATGCGGATCGCCTCAGCGATCTCCGCGGCGAGAGCCTCCTCCGCCCCGACGCCCGGGTGTAGCAGCTCCAGTTTCCGCGCCAGCGTCTCCCTCGAGAGGGGCCAAGGCCACTCGCGCCTCTCCGAGAATGCGAGAATGAGCTGCGCAACTTCGTCCAACTCCTCCTTTCTCGGAACCCAGGCGGAGAGCAGGTGCTTCAGCTCCTCCCAGAAGCTGCGGGGCAGCCCGAAGAACGAAGAGGCACTCGGCGGTGACATCGCGTCGAGCAGCCGGAGGACGGGGAAGCTGAACTTCCTCCAGGAGCCGGGCTCCTCCGAGGGGCTCCACAGGGAGAGCTCGCGGCTGACGGGCCCCACACCCCTCCTTAAGCCCCAGACTTCGCCCTCCGGCACTCTCCGTTGCGCCAACCACGCGAGCGCGAAGAGCTCGCCGAGCCTACCGGCGATGTGGCGCCTAAGGCTGAGCCACGAGCCGCTCGGGAGCTCGACAACTACTTCGCTACCCCCGCTCACAAGACGTTAAGCGCCGAGGCTTATAAAGGCCTTAACGCAGCGCAAACTGAGCTTAACCTTCTAAGAACTGTGACTCCCACAAAAACTGTGGCCTCCTAAGCTAGGTTACTGTGACGTTCACGCTCGTGGAAGCCTTTTGACCATTCATGCGCGTAGACAGTCGACCAGCATGCCACGTTACCGTACATTTGGGCGTTGCGCAGTAACGCGCCATCCTTAACATATCGCTAAGAAAGACGCTATGGGGATGGCGGAAGAGGGCGTAATAAAGGAGGTCTTTAATCACATCCTGGCGGAGCTGGAGATCTTCAACATCCAAACCTCGATAAGGAGAGCCAACTTGGATAGGCTTGTGAAAGCCCACGACTCTATTCACGAGCTCATGTACCTAGCCCCGCTCTGCCTTAGCAGCAGAGCGAGCTGGCACCAGAGGTCCGCGTTCCTCACTTACCATTTCGAGGCTTTCTTCGCCGCTCACAGGTCGCTCATAGAGGCTTTAGCCGGCTACCACAACGCGGCGTACACACGCTCTTGAGGAATACGCTCGAGCTGCTGATCAGGGGTGCTTTCTGGGAGTGCATGGCCCACAAGAGGTTCAGGGAGAACGCGGAAGTTTTGAAGGAAAAGGCTAAGAAGATGAAAATTGACGGACGGAAAGTAAGCATCCTAGATTTCTTTAACGACGCTTTCAAACTGAAGTCGGAGAAGGAGGAGGAGCTCGAGAGAGTATCGGGCGGCATCTTCGATATTCTCGCCCCCATCTTCGAGGATAAGGAGCTTAGGAGGCTGGTCCCCGACCTCAAAACCATTGTTGAACAGCTTGAGAGCTGGGAGATCCTCCACCCGATCCCGAACCCGGTGGAAACGATCTACGAGGGCATCTACGGGGAGCTCTCCAAGGACGTTCACGTGATCCCCGATAGGACCGACATCGGGAGGAGGCTTCTCCGGGAGGAGAACCTCTTCGAAACGGTCGTCATACCGGAGGAGCTGGACAAGTTCCTAGAGCTGCTCCGCAAAGTCATGGATGTGGGGGTTGTCGTCGAGCTAAATATCCTAAGCGAGTGGATCAAGCTGGACGGGGAAGTTAGAGCTAAACTGAGGGAGAGGTTGCCCGCTCTTAAGAACCTAGAGCTGAGCTACGGTTACCAGTGCTTAGAGGAGCATCTGAAAGGGGATGAAATCAGCGCGCCGGCAAGCACGCACCCCCCCAACCCCCTCCTATAGTGCAGCAGCAGGCGCGTAGAGCGCGCAGCGAGAAACAGGTGGGACGAGTTAATGCCCAACGCGCTTTACGCGATGCGATTTGCACCGGCATGCGCGCTGCGCCGTTTCTGGCTCGCATGTTTCTAGCAGTGCTTCTCCGTATGCTTCTCCTTTGGCTAGTATAGGGCTTCTTTGAATTTGATCATTGTTTTAGCGTTTTCTGGTAGCCGAGTGCACTCCTTGTTTTTACACCTGTTAGCGCGCTAAGCTGAAAGCGTGCAACGCCCCGATCGCGCGCTTTATTTTCGCGCTACCGGCGCTACCCTGGTCGCTCACTGCAGTAAAACATTTATTCGGCTGGGCGCGACCACGCTACGGTGGCAGAGCGGCGACCCTGTGCATACATGTGAAGTGCGAGGACGGAGTGCTGGTAGCGTCCGACAGCAGGACGGCCTACGCGCGTGCCCTTTAGGAGGTTAGCGCGCTGGTAATGCGTAACATTGTAGCTTTCCTTAATAAGATCAAGCCAGCGTTTAAGGAATCCTGAGGAGCACGAAGCAACGTGCTTCCTTTGGAATATGTTTTACGGTACAATCCCGCAAGCTCCCCGAAGCTGCCAGTGCAGTCCGTGCGCTATTCGAGGGTTGCGTGCGTGAGCTGGCGAGCTTAGCGAGCTTAGCTGGCGAGCTTAGCTTGGCTCCCCTCGCTGCACTCCTTGAGCCTTTCCCTTATCTCGCGCGGCAGCTTTTCAGGAAGGGGGCCTACCACGATGAGGAAGGCCCACTCGGACGGCTTGAACCTGTACTGCTCGGGAACTTCCCCTTCTACCGCTTTGTCCATGTAACCGTGAAACTCATCCTCCTCCCTCGGGAGCTTCAGGACCCCCTGCAGCAGCGCGTTGAGGGCGCTCAGGTAGAAGCCGAGCCAGATCTTCTCAGCTGGCGTGAGGTCTTTAAGGCGGTACGCCACCCAGACGAGCCAGCTTCTCGAGTAGGCGAGGGGTGTGTGGACCCCCAGCGCGAACGTCATGAGGGGCTTCTCCCTCACTATGGGGTCGGTCCAGAGGACGAGCCCCCTCCAGTGATAGCGAGTACAAAGAAGACCGTCCAACAGGGTTACGGGC
The DNA here is from genome assembly GCA_020832965.1 of Thermofilum sp. Next base: position 5,018 of record JAJHRM010000022.1, read on the forward strand.
TCGTAGTCGAACAGCTTATAGAGATCGGTTTTCCAGTAGAAGTAGTGAATTTCGCGGCCTCCCCGCTTCTCGATAAAGACTTTCACCGGATCCCTATCTATCAGGACTATCTCTCCGCCTGAGGGTGTAGATCGGCACCCCGTCAACGTAGCCCACCACCTCCAGGTCCTCGAGGTTAACGATCCGAACCCCTTTCTCAGCCAACGCCTCCAGCTCCTCCAGAGCTTTAGCTACGCTCAAAGCTTCCTCGAGCAGGTTGCTTGGGTCGCCGCCAGTTACAAGCTTGTAATGGGCTTCCTTAACATACTCTCGGATAACCAGCAGGCCTTCCGCCTTCAAGCCACCCCCGCCCGCTCGCCCCGCCGCAGCGAACCCGTAAACCTTTTCCAGCTCGCCAACAGTCTTCAAAACCTGCAGGAGATCGTTCACCTCGCAGCCACTACCTCGCGAGCGCGCAGCTTCCAGCGCTTTAACTAGCTCGCCGAGCCGGGCCTTCCAATACTCTACTAAAGATAGATTGGCATTTCTCCAGGCCTCTCTGTAAAGATTTTCATATTCTGTCCCTCTAACGCTATTAAGTTTTAACTCTAGCGCTTTTATCAATTTTATAAGCTCATCTCTTTCTTCTTCCCTTCTAACTTTTAACTTAAAAGCGTCTGGATTTATAAGAGCCGATTTATCGATAGTTTCTTCTAGCTTTATTATTTTCTGTAGAACGTCAAGCTCATGCAAATCAATCTCTATACTAGCTCTATCTTTTTCCGATTCTTTGAAAGGTGCAAGCCCGCGCTCATGGATGATCACACGCACGCTTGGAACACAAAAGTAAATAATTTTACTGATATTTCTAGTTGACCTTTCTTCATCACTTAGTTTAGTAAACAAATCTGGCAAAGCACTATATGTTAATATATTGGTTAGTCTACGATAATCTTCACTTTTTATTGATCTATTCTGCTGATACATAGCTTGATTACTAATTGTGTTTCTGCTAATCATTTGTCATCACCTCTAGGTTGCTCACTATTGAGCACGCTTTTTTCTCCATCTCATATATATAATTTTTGAGATTATCGATTCCCGCTGTATGTTTTACGCTTCTACGTACTCTTAACCAATAGAGTTTTTCTACATCTCTGCTTGCAGGTTCTATATCTATGTCTATGAGATCTTTCTCTTCTCTTGAACCGAAATCTCGTAAATAGATACCAAAATATAGAGCTGTAATTTTTTCGTTTATAATTTTTTCTAATAAATCTAATTTATCTTTACCAAAAAATCCAATTATAGTACTTTTAGCTCCATATTTGCTTTCAAAATAGAGTATTAAAGTAATGTCGAAGTCGAATATTTGTGTGTTTTCATCAAATTCCCTTAACTTTTTTGTGATTTTAATTAATTTATTAAAAATTTTTAATGCTTCTTCTGGTAATTTATTTCTTACTATTACTCTTATTATTCCATTTCCTGATATTATTCCAGTATCGTCTCCTCTTCTCAAAATAATCATTTCCGGGAAAATTGTATGACTTGTAAAGTAATCCTCTCTGATCTCTGAAATTGGTAATTCATCAGCCTTACCCAAAGGTATTGCCTTATCAACTAGATTTGCTTCGATATCTATGATTTCAAAAGTGTGAGTAAATTCTTCAGCATGTTCTTTTATTTCCATGTTTGCCGTGAAAGTTCTCTTTAGGAAGCTAAAAAACTTTACTCCCCGTGTGCTCGTGCACGTCTCATCCTCAAGAAATGATCTAATCGAGGAATGTTAAAGGAGATTTGCGCGCGCTATTCACGGAGCGCCTAGCGCGTCATATGGGCTTATTTTGATCAAGCACACCAACCAACATCGAGCGCTTGTGCGGCACTTGTTAGCAAAGAGTTTGGAAGCTGTCAGTCAGTTTCTTGGAGACAGGTACGCGCGTGCACTATTTATGTCGCTTCACGCTCCCCCTCGTAGAACTCCTTTAGCGCTTTTGCCGGGTCCTCCGCGTATATGATCTTCACCGAAGCCTCCCCGCTCGCCATCCCGCCAGCGAGCTCCGCCACGTACTCGACCACCGCCTCGCCGCTCCCCGCCACCACCGCTTTCCGCAGCCTGAGGCTCCTCACGGGGCCGGCCAGCTCCTCGATCTCCCTCCTGAACCTCTCCAGCACCGCCTCCGGCCTCTCCGCCAGCTCCACCAGCTCGCCCCACGAGAGGTCCAGCGGCTTGAACAGGTCGCCAGCGTACAGGTAGGCCCTGCGCACGTGAAACCGCGGTGCAGGAGCTTATCAGCATTACGCGCCGACAGTCAACCTCGTCAAAGGGTTTCAAAACAGACCTAAAGGGTAAGAAGGAGGAATCTTGCTGCCTGAGCGGATTGCCTGTCACACGGCCTCTCACGTTGCGTTAAGTAAAGCAGTGTTTGGAGCTTGCATAGTTTTGCTTAAACAAAGAAATCTGCACCGACAGACCTCGGGCGGATTCGCTGAGTCTCGGCGGAGCTATTGGCGGAGCTATTAACAGCGCGCTGCCCACGAATGCGAGACGGGTGTTCAAAATCGTGTTTACTTAAGCGAAAAAGCATATATGCTCTATGCTGAAGAAGAGGTACAGGGGGAAATGGGCAGCGAAGAATCCTTCGTTAAAAAGGAGGGGTTACTGAAGAAGCAATTTGAAGGCTACACGCCCCCGCACAGGAGCCGTAGTTGCGATGAAATACATTCCACATGGAGGGGGAGCGAGCACACAGTTCACGTTTACGGCGAGAAACCCGACTTCCCTTGGCCGATAGGGAAGAGCCCTGATAAGTGGTTCGCGAAGAAAGAAGAAAAATGAAAAACAAATTCAAAATCATTTTTCTTTCTCTCTAGCTCTTGGGTTGATTAAGTGGACGGAGTGCCTTCACAACGCGCGCGCTCGCCAGCGTACAGGTAAGCCCTACGCACACTCTAGCGTGCTTTAGGAGCTTATCAGTTTTGTGCGGGAGAAAAAACATAAGGTTGAACCCGATGGGGTTGGCGTGAAACTGGAGACTCTACTTAAAGTGGCAGTGATGTTAGTGTTAGCGAGTTTTATGATTTCACCGCGTTTTCCAGCCGACTATCTGAAGGATTTCGCTGAGCGGTATTTCCTTCAGTCTTTGAAGCAGTTGGCGGAGCATTTCCACGTAGACGAGAGCAACCCCTACTACAGCGTGCACGTCTCGATTAAAACGTCGCTCGACACCGCGGGACTTATCATATCCACGTTTGCCGGCGTGGTCGGCGTGCTTCTCGCAGCCCGAAAGCTCTACGACATGCTCAGCTAGCTTACTGCGCGCTCCGCTGAAACCGCTTACCACCTTAAAATACCGCGTACTCTAGTGGGATGAGCGTGAGGGTCAGGTGGCTCGAGGGCGCGTTTGTGAGCGTGCCGGAGGAGGCTAGGCGGGAGGCGGAGCGCGCGCTAGCTAGGGTGGACGTGGGCGGCTTGGGCGATTACGAGCGGGACGGCAGCTCCGCGACGCTCTACATGGGCGAGGGCCTCCTCCTCAAGCTGGCTAAAGTGGGGGGCAGGCTGCTCGTGCTCGCATCGGTTTGGGAGTGCGGAAGCCTCGTCGAGGAGCACGTTGTCGGCGAGGTAGAGGGGTAGCGTACTGCGCGCTTCAACTTCCTTTTAGCTTTTTGTTGAAAGTAAATTTCCCTTGCAATAGTTCATTTGTAAGAAGCTCAACTTCTCTGCCTGACGGGTAAAAGTCGTATTCCGCTTCGACTATGGGGGAGGCGAGGTAACCTCCTTCGTAAAGGTAGGTGCCGATGGAAACGCAGCTTCCGACCATCCTTTTCAACAAATCCCTTTTATTCCGGAGCCAGCTCCGAAATCCATCGATTATTTTGTCGTCAGGGATGCTTTCGTGGAAGCCTAAAACCAAAAACGCGCGGTGGACTCCGTTTTTCAAGTATAAAAGCGCTTGGCCTATCCCGCTGTAGAAGCCGTTCCAACTTAGCCCTTTTCTCTTCTTATCGAATTTCATCAGCTTTATTTCGTAACCTATTAAACGAAATTGGTTCTGAGAGATTCGCGCAATTTGCAAGATGTCGATGTCCGGGCTTATCTTCTTTCCACCAATTGCCGAAACTTTAGGGTACGCATCATAGGGCAGCGAGCGCAAGACATCTTTCAACAATTCTTCTTCCGTCTCGAAGCGCGCGTATTTCACGCCTCCCATACGTTCACAGTTTCACACCTCAACACGGCAGCACCTGAAAGTTACAAGGTTATTGTGGAAGAGAATAAGGAGCTGGAGCGCTCGCTCGACAAGCTTTTGGAGAGCTTCCGTGGAGTCGTGGAAGAGGTTAGCTCTGCTAGCGCGCGCACGCTACATGGTTCACCTGGAGCTAGCGCGCGCTCGGAATGAGGTAGTCCGCAGGGTTCCAGAAAAACGCCGCGTTCATGGACCATAGGGAAGCGGAGAAGGACGCTAAGCGCGCTCGTTTTACACCAGTAATCGTAAGCGAGGTACATGGTGACAGCGAGAGCGCCCGCCAAAGCTGCAAGGGCGGCTTTAACGGCCGTGCGCACAACAACCACCCCTACGCTGGCAAACAGCAGCGCGCTCGCTTATACAGGTGCAGTGAGCTAAGCAGCGCGTGAGCCGCCCCGTTCGCATGCACACCGATAACGCTCATCGGGCAGGTGCTCGATAAGAACTCCTACAGCCTTCTCTCACAATGCTTTCACGCCTCTAACGGTGAAACTCCTTTGCGCTTTAGCTTCTCTCGGCTTTGCGCGCGATCCCTGCATAAGACTGGCTACGACGCAGGGCATTGTCGCGAATACGCGGTAGGTTCCAAGAACGCAAAAGTTTATGGAAGCGTAAGATAAGGGAGCAGTCTACGCCTACGATACTAGGTATCAGTGTTACCCCCCTTCATAATTAAGGATTAATTCTTTCCCATTTTCCGTCAGGCCTTCGAATTTGAAGGTCTAACGGATACTTTCCTTCAACATGGTCTTTTATCAAAGGCTCAGCATACTGCCACCATCCAAACGCGTAAGGCAAAGTTGTTTTCCCGTACTGAGAAATTTTTTCATAAAGCTGGGGAGAAATTATCACGTAAGGCTCGCTATGATAACCCCTACTGTTTGGATACTTATCGGTTAAAACGAGAGCAGCCCTTCCGAAAACCCTTGCAACAAGGACAGAGTAGTGTGGGCAAGTCTGTTCCTCCATAGGAACTACTGCTTCAAGTCGCCATGGAATAAACCCTCTTGACAGTGCCCTTGGATAACCCTGGATGAAAACAGCAACTTCATCCTCTTTCATTAAACCATCAAAAGAAACAATCACATGATCCTTTTCTACCGTATTGCCAAAAAGTTTTTTATAAGCTGCATCCGAATTTAGCCACTCACCATAAGCAGGATGCCCTCTAACCGCTTCATCTATCGCAAGCAAATACCTTAGAGTTTTCTCTCTGAAATCTTTTTTAGCCATATCTTCCAACCATTGCTGAGGAGTCTTACCTCCAACCCTCGAATCTGGCATAACATTTCTCCAACCTATTTCCACGCTAGGCGTTATTTCACCGTAAATGATGTTGTGCCACCCGCTCACAATATCGATCTCAAACAAGTCGATTGGGAGCAACCTTTGCCTCCTGTACCAGGCTTCTATCTTTTTGTCAGGTATGTTTAGCTCGTACTCGGCTTCTCCTCTATCGAGCTTGTCTACGATGTACTTCACCGCTCTCTCCACAACATCCCAGTATTTTGCTTCGTTTTGGCTGGCTATCCCAACTTTATAGCCGAGGTCGTCAGCTTGTACCGCCCCCTCCCTCCACTCTTTAGGGTACTTTAAAATGCTTGGAACACGCTTCGCCAATCTCAAGAGGCTTGCGTGCACCCTCGCGTTTTCAAAATCGATATTGATCCCCTCGTTTTCTTCCAGCTTCTCTATGCAAAAGGAGAGAGTATTGTTTCCTATTTCTTTCATCAATTTCTCTCCGCTTCCAAAATAGTATGTAGCGTTGTTGAGAGTGTAGATTTGGGATAGCCTTTGGATCCCATTGCCGAAGGAAAGAAAGATAAGTAGAACTTCCCTTACTAAAGCGGTTTTTCTAGAACCGCTAACCCTCCTATCCCTTTCTATCTGGTCGAGAACCACGTACGCTAAGTTTTTCGGTACGCGCGAACCGTTCGCGTGGGCTAGGGTTAGGATGTCTCGGGCTAGCATCTTATCGCTCTCGAAGATCTCCGCGAAAAGCTGGCTTGAATCGAATAGGCTCAAGCTTAAGCTTCGATCGAAGCTTGGGGGGAGCCAGCTTTCGAACAGCATCCTAGGGGTAACTTCCACCTGGACGAGCGAAGTTAGATCGTACTTATCCACCGCTTTGAGGGCGAATCTCTTGTCTTTTCCCGTGATGTTGGCCGCGTATCTGCCGTCTGCTTTAACCAGGGGGGTTCGGCTGCCGTTGGGGAGCTCGAGGTAAGCTTCTTTCAAGTTGGGCTCTTCGATGAGGGCTGAAACCCGATATATGTTCGAACCCAAATCTTCAACCCTCAAATCTTTTATCGCTGGGGCTTCTAGGTTCGCGAGGAAACTCACCGGGTACCTAGCTTCGTTCCCCTCCCGATCCTTAACCACAACTTCACCCGTTAACGCCCCCTCTTCGGGTGAAATTGTGGAGGGGTTGAAGCTCGCCCTGTACAGTAGCGTGCCGTTTCCAAAATCTCGGGCGAGCGAGAGCTGGATGGAGGTCCCGTTTAACTCTAAAGCTGCCGATTGAATCGGGTTTTTCGAGTTGATAACCACTATAAACTCCTGGTTTCCACCCCTATCCACCCTACTCCTATACTCGACACCCACCACCACCAAAGGCTTCTGGAAGTGGAGGTAAGCGAGGTAGCCTGATACGATCAACCCGAGCAACCCCAAGCCTACGAGAACCCTCCTCCATTCAACACGCTTCAAGCAAGCCCCACGCACAGGAAACCGCGGTGCAAATGCTTATCAGCGTTGCGGGGTGAAACCCCAGTGTTCCCGGCAGGCTGCTGTAGTACATTCCTACGCGCGAAAGCTTGGGATCGAGCGCGAAACCTTCTCTCAAGGGAAACGCGCGTTTAGCGCGCTGTGCAGTAAAGCATTTAGCGGTGTGGATCGCGCTCAGCGTAGTGCAAGGTTCATCCAGCAGCTCGGGAACCGGCTCTCCCAAGTTGGGGGATGCGCGCGCCGCAAGCGCGTACAATCAGCTTGTCGGCAGCGCCTTCTCCAGGGTTGTGGAGCGGTTGGGGAAGCTCGATAGCGGTATTTTCGTCTTTGCGCCTTGCGGCTGCTCGAGAGCGGAGCTGCTTAAGCGCCTTATGGAGCCGGGGGAGCAGGTCATCTCTCACGCGTACGTCTACGAGGGCTTTGAGGAGAAAACCGGCGATGTACAAAGTATTGTAAAGTACGAGAGCTTGGTGGATCTCGTCGGGAAGCTGAAGGGGTGGAGCGGCGGGGCGCGTATAGCGGTCGTGCCGGAGAGCTCGTGCGAAGCTGTCGCGTTGAAGCAGATGCTCGAAAAGGAAGCGCCATACCTGCGCGTCCAGCTCCTCTACCTCCCCCAGCTCTACAGGGAAGCCGCAGAAAGGTACAGCGGGGACGTGAAGGAGCTCGCTAGAGTGGAGCACTCGAAGTTGGGGGAGGTCTACAAGTGCAAAGCTGAGGGCTACTCTTCAACCCTCTTGAGAGCTTGGAGCAGTGAGAAGCTGGAGGAGCTGAGGAAAGCGAAGGAAGCGATATTGGAGTTGAGCCCCGGCAGGCTGGGGTTGAGGGACTACTTGGCGGAGGCTGCGGGTAAGATGCTGATCGCGCTGGCGGCTGCGCCCTTTGGCGCTGCTGTGGCGTTGGCTGTGGATCGGCTGCTTGCGGCTCTCGCCAGCTTAAACCTCCAGGGGGCTGCCCAAGCGCTCCTGGCTAAGGTCGGCGGAGTTCCCGTCAAGCAGGCTGAAGGTTTCGCTTCGAGGGTTCTGGAGGGGTGGTCAAGGCCTGAAGCGAGGAACAAGGTTGCCGAGGGGCTGGCGAGGCTGGTTGCAGCGGCTAGGGAGGCGGCGCCCCACCTGGATAGGGAGGAGCTGGAGGCTGTAGTGGACCAGGTGGCGCTGGAGTGGGGTATGGACGCATCTACGTTCAATGTTTTCGTGGAGAACCTGGCGAAGATGGCGAGCGGCGAGCTCGTCACGAGGGAGGAGCTGAGGAAGGAGCTGGAGAAGCTAGTGGGCAAGGAGCTTGAGGAGCGGTTGAAGCGGTTGATCGAAGATCGTCTCAGGGAGATCGAAGAGGAGCTGAACAAGTTGAAAAGTAAGGTTGAAGCCCTCGAGATCGGTGTAGGGTTGTTTTACGCGGGCGACTTGGAAAAAGGCTCGCTCTACTCCAACTTCAAAGTGGAGAAGGGTAGGCCGGTGATCGCGAGCCTGGAGGAGAAGGGGAAGGTTGAAGCGGAGCTTGTGACTGCGGGCCCCTTCGAAAAACTGGCTGGAGAAGTCGTAAGGAGGTTAGAGGGGGACTTTGTAGTCCTCGAGGGGCCGAAGGGTATCGGCAAGTCTACGCTTGCAGCCTACACAGCTTGGCGGGCGCTACTGAATGGACAGATCGACGCCATCCTCTCTGTGAGCAAGCTCGACGTGGGAAAGGCTTCGAGGCTTGAGAACCTGGTGAGGGATGCGGGGAAGAGGTTCCTCGTACTCTACGACCCATCCCCGCTCCAAGCCTACTACAAGCCGGGGGCTTACGCGCGCGAAGTGCGGGAAGCCTTCGAGAGGAGCTCTGTGGGGAGCTTCCTGGTTGAGGAGACGCTGCGGGAGCTCCTCACGCTGAAGGGCGTGGAGCGAGCGAGCGTGCTCGTCGTCCTGCCCGACGACGTTTACCGGAGCGTGATCGAGCGGAACCCGGAGCTTAAGGACGAGCTCGAGCGCTACACGCTCCGCGTCGATCTACACGACCCCCAGTTCCTCGAGGAGGTCGTTAAAGCGTACTCGGGTTGCACCGGCAGCTTCAAGGAGCTGGCTGAAAGCATCGCGAGGTTCGAGGGCGGCTACACGCTCGTCGCCAAGTACGCAGGCTTAACGCTCCGCGAGAAGAAGTGCAGCGTGGAGGACGTTCAAACGGCCCTCAGGGAGGCGAAGGGGAAGCCGAAGCTCTTCCTCACGTACTACCTGTGGAGCGTCCTCCTCAAGGGTAGTGGGGATCTGGCGATGATGGCGGCTGCCCCCCTAATCCTCCACGCTGTTTTCGGTCCAATACCGGAGGGTGCAACCTACCTTGTGAAAGCCGCTCTGGAGGGAGGGGGGTGGCGCCTACCGGATCCCGAGCGGCTCAAGGGGGTTAGGCTCAGGAGCTTAAAAGTGGAGGAGCTAAAGCCTTTAGCAAAGTGGCTCAGCGTTCTGCACGAGGATCTCGTCGAGGAGATGCTAGAAGAGCTATGCAGCCTAGAGTACAGAGAGCTGGAGGAGCTCACGGGAGCGCTAGGCTGGGCTTGGCACGAGATACTACGTGAGGAAGAAGAGGTGCCTGTTCCCGAAAGGCTGCCGGATTTCGTTGGTAAAAGGCTCGCAGCGGCACTCGAAGCTTACGCATCTAGCTGCTGGCGCAGGCTAGCACTAGTAGCCGGCTCCGCCCTCGCGTGGCACCCACGAGCTCCGCTTGTAGCAGCTTCACAGCCCAAGGCGCTGCCCAGCGAGGCTTTAGAGCCCTGCGAAGCAGATGATTACCTGCTCGCAGGCGGCGTAATCCCACCGCTAATCCTCAGAGTGGCGCTTTACAGCCCGCACACGCTTGCGCGCCCCCTCGCTCGTTGCTATAAGGAAGCGGCAGAAGAAATCAAAGAGCTAGAGAAAACCTGGCGCGAAAGAGGCGCTCGTCCGGACGAAAGATTCTACGCTTTGGGTCTCGCCCTCTCTGTTGCCGAGGCTAGGGGGCTCGGCGAGGGGGTGGAGGCTTGGGAGGCGGAAGCCGCGCTCGTCGCTGCCGCTGCTGCCGTGCAAAGGGTTTCCAGGGCGGAGTGCGCCGCCGCTGTCCTAGAGATGTTTAAACTGCTTGGCGAGCTAGCACCCCACTACCACGTAGCGCTCGCGTCGTTTGCCTCCGAGCTGCCCAAGCTGGACGAAGATGCTGTCCGCGAAATATCAGATGCCGTTGATGGAGCGCTTCAAAAGCACGGGGAGGAGCTGGAGGGGAAAGCTTGGCCGCTGGTGGAAGCTGTACGTGCGTACTCCAACCTGCTCGGAAAGCATGCAGGGTACTTCCGGGAAAAACTGGAGCTGATGAGAGGGAGGATGTGCGGGCTCCTCAGCAAGCTGGAAGGGCAGCTGCGGGCTATAGCTGAAGCGCTTGCGCTGCTAGCGGCGCTCGAGATGGGCTTGGAGCCGTGCGGCGGCGGGGAAGCGGCGAAAAAAGCGGTAGCGCTCCTCGAAAAGCTTGAGAGGATGGAGGGAGAGGAGCCGAGCGGGCAAGCCGTGGAGTGGGCGAGGGTGCGGGCATTCAAGCCAGAGAGGTTTAAGCTCCTAGTGAAGACTGTGAGGGGGATACTCGCGCGCGCTCTGGCAAGCTACACGATGGATAACGATGACTTGGATGCTGCCGAGGGGCTTTTCGAGAGCGCTGCCGCGATCGCGAGAGAGCTCGGAACCTGGGGGAACTACTTGGCTGTTCGCTCGCGGGCTGCGCGCTGCAGCGCGCTTAAAGCTGGGAGCTTGGAGGAGCTGAAGGAGCGCGCTAAAATCTTCGCAAGCCTTTGGAGCGAAGCGAAGGAGCGCGAAAGAGCAACAGCGTCACTAGCGTACCTCAGAAATGAGGCTCTTGTTTTGGCGGAGTACCTCGTCTCTCTAGCGCTTGAGGGGAGGGTGGACGAGTTTTCCAAGCTGCTAGATGAGGAGGGGTGGCTCCTCAGGCGTTTCCCCGACGTGGGTGTTGCGGTTAGGCTCCTCCTCGGGCATCTGGAGGTGGAGGTTGAGAAGCCTAGAGAGCGGGAGGTCGCGGAAGCGCTAAGAGGTGATATAGATCAGGTCTATCGATCGGCTTTCAACCTCCTCATGGGCTTACCTGAAGGTGTGCTAGACGAGTGCAGCGAGCTTAAAGACAGGAAGCACGCGCTTACCTGTCTCTTAGCGGTAGCGGCTGTACTTGGAGACGGAAAAGCTGCTGGGATCCTAAAATCTGGGTTTCTAGAGGGGCTAAACGAAACAGTGGATGATCGGCTTAAGAGTCTTACGCAAGGCTCCGAGGAGCGGGAAGCTGTCGAGCGTTTCCACCGCGAGCTTCAAGCTTTCGTAGAAAAGCGGGATGCAGGCACCGTGGTGCAACTCTTAGCGCCTGCAAATTCGCTCGCAAGCTTTGTTTTGATGCTGTGGGCTTTGAGCAGCGGCGATGAGGAGCTCGCGAGAGCTCACGCGAAGCTCGTGTCGATAACTATCGAGGAAAAGCTGCCGCGCAGGCTCTTCCGCGAGGCCGCCGAGGCGAGAGGCGAGAGGTTCGAGCTAGCCCTCCTGAAGCTCTTCTACCTGCACTTCTAGCGCTCTAGCGGGAGCGTTTCCCCTGCTAAGCGCAGCTCCCTCGAGCCGGTAGCGCCGGCGCTCAGCTCTTTCTCAGCTGCCTAGCACGCGCTCGAAAATAGGGCTCCCGGCGGGAGCTTCTGGACAAAATAAGGCTGCGCTCCCGGAGGGGTCGGGGCTAACCGTGCTCCCCCTCGAGGAAGCGCTGGAGCGCGCTGAGCACCATGGACGCCCTCCTACACTTTGGTGGTTCTGCTTGCAGCGCGCTGCTGCCCCGCGGAGAGCGCGCCCAGCCTCCTCCTCGAGCAGCCTCAGCTTGACGTGGAGCACGCCGGGCAACCCCTTCCCCCAGCGGGCCACGAGCACGCCGCCGCGCGCGGCTCTAACAGCGAGTGGGCTTATTGCCCTCCCCTCGTCTCCAAAAGGTAACCATTCGGCAAGCTT
>JAJHRM010000285.1 GCA_020832965.1 Thermofilum sp.
TTCGTAAACGCCGCGACGTTCGCCGCCGTCGCCGTGTACCAGCTGCTGGGCTGCGCCCTCAGCGAGCCCATCGCGGCTCTGGGGGTCTTCACGGCGGTCGGCGCGCTAGCCCTGCTGCTCTCGCCCCTCGTCAGGGAGACGATGCGCTAACGCCCGCAGACCGAGTTGGCTGTCCTCCCCACCCTTGGCGCTAAAAGTCCTTAAGGCGCCGCGAATGCCTGCGAGCCGAGCGCCGTACGGCGCCCGCTGAGCTCCTGCACGCTAGCTCTCCCCCCTCTCATCCCCCTTCTGTCTTGCCCCCAGCGCTGAGCCATGTGCTGAACTCACTGTTATTTTTGCTTAGCGTGCGTATTCGCCGCGCGTACAGTCGCGTTATACTGTTAAAAATTTTATCCTATTCAACCGATTTATGAGACATAAAGGAAAGAATTATTTCGATTCAGTTTAAAAAAGATAACTTGAGCGCTAGAGGGGCTCTCTCGCTCTCTTCCGAGCCTCTAACGAGCTCCACCCGCCGGAGCTCTCTCCGATCGGAAGGCGAGCCCCACTTTTCTGCCGCTAGCGCTTCAGCTGCAAGCTCCATCGTGTGGTCTCAGCTCGGCCATCGCGTAGGCGCTCCAGGGGGCTAGAGGCGCGCGCTAACTAACGGGTAGGGAGCGCCTTAACTAACGGGTTCTACCGAAGCACTGTTAGCTGGCAACGGGAGGGTGAAAGGATCGCTGCTGACAGGCAGTGGGAGACGGCGCTAAACGGGGGAGTGCAGCGACGGGCAGCGCGGCCCCCTTGCTAGGCACTGCCGGGCACCAGGGTTAGGGCAAAACCCTATCCACGCGAACAGCATGTTTCGTATGGGAAAAGGGGGAAGTTCTAGGCGTTAAAGCCTACCGGTACAGCTTCTTCACCGCCTCCTCCCTGCTCAAGCCCTGCCGCACCAGCTTCTCGGTGTCGGCCTCGAGCCTTGCCTTCGCCCGCTCCGGCGGCCCGCCCCAAGCGCGCACGTAAGCGTCGAGGAGCCTCTCGTAGATTTCCTCAGCGGTGGGCTGCCGAGGCGTCCACGCGGCTGGAGCAGCCCCCTGCTGGGCGGCCGCGCTCGGCAGCGCCGGTTGCGCAACGAGCGCGTACAGCGTGCTAGCCAGGATCGCAAGCATGAACGTGAGCCCTGCCGCATGCTCTATAGAAAGGCTTCCAGCGAGTAGCCCGGTGAGCAGGGCAGCTGACAAAAGCAGGAGCACGAAGGCCGTACCAGCGCCATATAGAGCACGAAGCAGCCCCTGCCTTTCAGGGAAAAGCCTCATGAGAATCGGAAGGGTAAATAACGGGGGGAGAGAGCCATTATGGCTATTACCGTTCGGAAGTCGCAGCGCCCGGTCGTCACGCAGTACGGGATGACGTCGAAGGGAGTGGTTGCTAAGAACAGCGTGTAAAGCGCGCAAAGAATGGCCAGTAGGGAGAGCTCCAACTTTTCAGCCTCCCCCTCATGCTCCCTCACCGCGCGCTAACTGCGTGGCGAGCCCGTACAGCGCGCTAGCCGTGGTGAAGAGCGCGACCGCCAACCCGAAAGCGTCGTGGACAGAGGGGCTCCCGGCGAGCAGGGCGGCAGCCTCCAGAGGCAGTACCGAAACCAGGAAGGGGGCGTGCAAAGCGAGGAGCAACTTCCGCCTCGTTAGCGCTAGCTCGCTGTAAATAAGAAGCGGGATTGGCGCCGCCAGGAGAACACCGCATAGCCAAATAACCGCCTCACTATCGTACCAGCTCCCTCTCGCTGCGGCAACCCGCGCGTAATACAGTACGACAGCTAATAGGAGCAGCGCTGCTAGAAGAGCTCTACGCATCCTCCCCGCATCCTCCCCCATACTCCTCACCACCTTTTATTGCTGTTAGTTGCCTCCTCGCCTAAGCCACACTGCGCCTTCGTACAGCAGCCAGGCGTTCGCGCTTGCGTTCGCGAACCAGTAGCGTGCAAACCCAGCGCCCAGGAGGGGTACGGCTAACGCGAGCAGGAGCCCGAGCGAAGCGAGTAGCAGCGAGGAAGCTAGGAAGGCTTTAGCGAAGCGGTCGGTGAGGGGTCTCTCGAGCATGCCGCGCCTAGTAAGCCCTCTCACAAGGAGGAAAGCTCCGAATAGCGCGAGCGCTAAAGCGTAGGTGAGATCCCCGATAGGGGGAGGGTAGGATAGCAGCAGCCACGTGGCGGCAACAGCGAACGCCAAAGTGGCAGAAGCTACAGGCTTCGGCATCAGCCACCCCCCATTCCGCATGCAGGACAATTCTCCATGCATTCCTCGTACATGCTGCATGGGTAGCCGTATGGCGGGTCACAGTAGATGCAAGTAGTGCTAGTTTGCTTGCAGCATAGTAGCAAAGCGCAGGTTGGGCATTCAGCGAAAACACATACTAGGCAGCTCTCCCAGCCTCCAAGACATGAACTAACGCATCCAATGCAGCATGCAGTTATACAAGCATAATCCCATTGTGTACACTCGGTATATGTGTAATAGCATGATGGGCGACTTGAAGCTGTCGGCGTTTGGGTTTTCCCTGTATAGGAAAGGAATACCCCCATTATATTTGAAGGCTCGCGAGCTATCAGTTTAATCCATTTACTTTTCGTGTCAATCTGAAATGCAGCAGCGCCTCTGATTGGTTTGTGAGCGACTAAAGCGACAATCGGTTTCTTAGGGTCACCTTCAAAGGAGATTCCAACCAGTAAGTACTCAACGTGCCTTCCATTAATATCCCTGACAAACCTAGCAGCGACCGCTTTATCTGGCACCGGCTTGTAGCCGAGCTTCACCAGCACGCTTGCAACCTTCCTGAACTCTTCAAGAAGTAAAGCCTCTCTCACAGCGGAGTCCCTCTCGCTACCGTTCAACCACTCGACGTTAACTGCTCTCGGCGCGCTGCCCGGCGAGGCTGAGACGCAAGCCGCGCACGAGCGCAGCAGGGTGCGCGGGCCGGCTGCGCTTGGGAACTGAGCTTGAACGCGCCTACGAAGGCGAGGGAGAGCAGGAGGGTGGCGAGAACCGTCGCCGCCGCAACCCTCCCACCCCTACCGATCTTCAACCCCATACCTCCCGCACCGCGTAAAACTGCGGTAAACCGCCTTATTTTTTCGCTGTGCGGTGAAAGTAAAAAGGTCGGGAGCGCGCTAGGGAGAGAGGCTGGAGAGTGAAGGATGGCAGTGGCGCGCAAGGACTGTCAATTAACGCAAGGATCTCTGATTTATAAGGGTGCTCCCCGAAGCTGATATGTCGCGCTGCGCAACTCGATCGTAACCGAGGAGTTAACAAGTCGAAGTGTGCTGCCGCATCACAGGTACGTGCTTCAAGAAACGCTTAAGCAGGTCTCGGCGCAGCGACGCGTAGCCCCTCGCGAGGAATGCGAAAAGAGTTAAAACTTTCTTCAGCGCTAAAAGCGCAAAGTGAAGGCGCGGGGCGGAAGAGGACGAATAAGTATGTGCTATTCCTCTTCGAGGAGATTAGGCGAGTTAGGGCCCAGCGGGAGCGGAGGGCGATGCGCTTGCGCGTTAGGAGCGCTCCGCGCTGTCAGCGCCCGCAGACCGGGCAGGAGGGCCTCCTGGCCACGCTGAGCACCTCCGCGCTGCCGGTAATGCCGTCGTAGTAGAGCATCCGGCCGACCAGCGGCTCCCCGAAGCCCGTCAGCAGCTTCGCAGCCTCGAGCGCTTCCAAAGCCCCCAGCACGCCG
>JAJHRM010000286.1 GCA_020832965.1 Thermofilum sp.
CGTAGCCAACTTGTAGAGAAATCACACCCTTATTCTCGTCCCCCTCGTAGTAGATGTCTTTGTACATGCCTAGAATCGTTAGGGAGTAGAACCTATCGCCCTCCTCCACCAGGAAGACGCCGCAGGGTCAAGGCTACTGGCTACCGATGCCAGGAGTTGAACAAGGGAAAAATCGTCGAAGTGTGGGGTTGTAAACCCGTAAAGGAGTGCAACGTCGAATCTCTCACCCAACGTATGCACAAGCCTTGCATCCGTTTTCCGGGTTTTCGCGGGCACGCCCAGCTCCTCAGCGCTGAACTTTTCAGCAAGCCTTAAAGCTGCTTCACGTAGGTCTAGGACTGTTAAGTGAACCTTTACCCCCCTTTCGGACAACGTCTTGGCTAGGGCTACTCCGCCGATACCCGTCCCTCCACAGACATCGAGAACCCTTAACTCTTCCTTCTTGACTATATCCTCAAAGAACTTGTGCCCCAAAAGTTCCCTAAAGTACTTTACCGCAGACTCATGCCTCCCACGACCCTCAGGGCTATAGGGGTCCTCTGGCCAAGGGAAGATCTTATAGAGGGACTCGAGCCGTACATCCAAACCCGGCACATCCGCCATTCCAGCTCGCCCTTAGCCTTTCGCATGCTTTTGCCTCTATATAAGCATTATTTCCTTAAGGCTGCAGTACAGAAAATTCGCTTTTGAGCTTTCTTGCAAGTTCCTTGGCTCTTTGAGGCCTAGAACTTCGCGTTTTCTCAGCTAATCCTGGCGAATAAGAAAGTTTTACTTATCATCGCGGTCTTTTAACAGCTGCTTGGTCTTATCCCAGGTTCTTTTTACCTCACCCGGGATCCCTCACGCTCTCGTTATCTAGCTCTGTGGATACGTCATCGGGAGAACCCTCAGCCTCGTCGAGTTCTCCCTCAAAAAAAGGCTCATAGATGGATACTTTGAATGAGCTTAGAAACAACATTTAATGTGTATTCTGCCATTTCAAGCGCTTCTTCCGCGTCTTCCCTAAAATACAGCTCGTCTGGAGGGATTCCTGCCTCCTCGTCACCGTAGACAGAGGGCTCTCGCTCACGCCTAAGCCGCCTGGAGATTCTTGAAAGCCTTGGTATTTCTCCTCGAAACCATTCAGGGAATCTCTCAGCGTTTATCCTTAGTAAAGGTCCAACATCGTGCCACTTTGGAGGCTCTATCCCGGCAACTCTTAGCGCAGCCTTCAGGAGGAGCTCGACCGCCTCCTGGCATTGCCTGACGACGTAAGGGTAGCTGCCACTGTCGAGCGCCTCACGAGCATGCCGCAGTCTTTCCTGAGCCTGCCGCCTGTAGGACTTAGCCATTTCTAGGTTGTTCATATCTCTATAACCTCCCCCCACTTGTAGTCCTTCTTGAGCACCCAGTACCAGAGCTTTCCTCTCCTTACACGCTCTGCGCCCAGCTCTTTGAGCCTTGCCCTCAGCCTCGCAAGCACGTTAGCGAAGAAGCTGTCTTTGTCGTAGAGGATGATCGCGTCCTCAACCATGTCCAGGTATAGTGGCCTAGTTCTCTGAGCCTCCTCAGGGGTCAGCAGGACTGGGGAGAAGTCGATGAAGTACCCCTGTTGCTCTAGTTTCTCGACTTCGCCCCGGATTTTTCCCTCAACATCCATGAAGAGGTCTTGCCTTGCAAACATGCTCTTCGGCAGACTCCTAGCCACTACCAGGATATCTATGTCGCTGTCCCGCCCAGCCTCCCCCCTGGCAACTGACCCATACACCACGACAGATACAAGGTCCTCTCCAAGTCTCTCATGGAGGGCTTTGACCAGTTCTTCAAGCAACCCTTGGTAAGGTTCCTTTAACTTCCCTCTGCCCAAATTCTACCAGTACTGAGTTGTGAGTATTTCGTTATAAGCTTTTGGCTCACTGGCAAGGTAAACCAGCTAGGGCTTGCAAGAGTAAAGAGGATGCTAACAATCGACGCGCGCAAGGGCAGTTAAGGAAAACTTGAAGAAACTAGCTACTCAAGCCATCTAACGATATTCGCTGGTCAGCGCGCACTCTGAGTGGAGCCAAGCTTTATATTCCGGTAGAGTCGAAGCTCTAAAAAATCGAGTAGGGGCTTGCTGGATGAAGGCTCAGCGGTTCATTGAGCGTTTAAAGGGAGAGTTCTCGTTCGTTCAGGGAAATATCCTGGTACTGATGGTTAGCGGGTTTATGACGACCTTTTCAAGGTCTGTCCCAGAAACGTATTACTCTTTGTTCATCGAGGAGCTTGGTGGAACCCCCTTCACTATAGGGCTAATAGGGTTCGCCTCCCTTACTGCTCTTGCGCTAGTTCAGCTTCCAGGCGGATACCTGGCAGACAAGTATGGGAGGAAAAGGCTAATAGTAGCAGCGACCTTTGGCTCTGCTCTAGCGTACCTCCTCTGCGCTCTTGCGCCGAGCTGGCACCTCGTCCTGGTTGGAGCCGTAATCTCAAGCCTGTGCTTAATTGATCAAGCTGCGCTGGGAGCGATTATGGCCGACTCTCTGCCGCCCGAGAGGCGCGGGATGGGGTTCTCGGCCATGAGGATTGTTGAAGCTGTTTCAGTTGTCTCGCCACTAGTCGCCGGCTTTCTGTGCGCGGTCTACGGCCTCGTCCAAGGTATGAGGATAGCCTACTTGTTCGCCACAGTTGCTTTCCTCCTAGCTGCTGTTGTTAGGATGAAGTTGAGGGAGACGTTAAAAGCTGACGCTAAGGGGATGAGCCTCTTAGGGGTCGTGAAAAGCTACCCCGCCGCCGTTAGGGAGAGCTTAGCTGTGTGGAGGATCGTCCCCTCTACAATGCTTTACCTCTTCCTCGTAGAGGAGGTATCCACCTTTTTCGCCCAGATGTGCATGCCGTACTACGTCGTCTACGCCACTGAGATCCTCTCGATAGAAAGAACCCAGTGGTCGATGCTCCTCACGTTGCAGTCTGCTGTCACCTTCTGCTCTCTACTGCCTGTAGGGAAGATAATCGACGCTTTCGGGAGGAAGAAGATGCTTGTCATGGTCCACCTGACAGTGGCTGTTGCCATGCTGCTCTTCATCTATGGTGATCTCACGAAGCTTGCGATGTTTTTCGTTCTATCGGGGATCTGCAATTCGATGCTCGTCGCGTATCAATCCTTGGAAGCCGACTTGGTCCCGAGGGAGCATAGGGGAAAGGTGTGGGGTTCCATGCAGTTTTTCACAGCCTTCGCAGCCTCTGTTGGGCAGCTGCTGGGCGGCTTCCTCTACGAGCACGTATCTCCGCGAGCACCTTTTCTCCTACTACTAGCGTCAACAGTTCCCTGCGCGATCCTAACCTTGCTCCTAGTACACGAGTCAGCAAGGAGGGAGGTATAGCGCGTGCTCGCAATACTCAGCCAGCTCCAGGCGAGGCGTCCTCGGTCCTCCATGCATCACATCTCTCCAAGAATGTCAATTTCTCGTACCTAACCCAACCCCCTTGACCCATGTAAGAGTAGTGGTACCATGCCTCAGAGAAAAGCCCCAGGGATCTGCATTCACGGCGTTTTTAGCTCTCTTTAGCCTCATCGCCCTGCTCCTTGGCCGCTCTTTCCTTAATCTTCGACTCTAAACCGTTAATGTATGCCTCCACTCTCCTGTACCATTCGCGGAACTCCTCCTCAACTCTATCCTTAGGGTAGTCCCCGTTGTAAAAGTACTTTACGTGGAGCGCGCTGATGAACTCGCTGAAG
>JAJHRM010000023.1 GCA_020832965.1 Thermofilum sp.
AATTATACTGGGCATTCGATGTTACAGTAAATCCTTCAATAAGTAGAACCGAATCGATCCCACTTACAATGCTAGAATCTATGGCATGTGGGACACCTGTTATCGTTACTGACGTGGGAGGAAATCGCGAAATTTTTGAGAATGCTTCTTATAAATTTGGTATATTAATTCAACCTGAGGATGAACAGCTAATTTCAGCCATAATTGAGGCACTAGATAAGAGAGAATATTTATCAAAAGGAGCTAGACTTGAAGCGATGAAATACGATTGGAAAAATGTTACAAAGACATTACATGAAATATATCAAGAGCTTATCTAAAATAAATTATTTTTAAGATATCAGAATGGTTACAATAACTTTTATGCACCATACGGATATTATGGGTAGCGGCATAGATACCGTGTTTCATCAATTAATGATCAGAGCACATAAGTGGTTTGACAAAGTATATTATCTAACTGTAAAGACAGATTATGCGAATTTATCAAATCATATACTTATTAAGCCTTTTTTAGATATAGATAATAGAATGATTAGAAATTTATTCTTTCTATGGCCTCCCTCCTTAATTTCGGCTTTAAAAATTATTGAGAAAAGTGATGTTGTACTTTGCTCTTCGTTTCCAATGGCACTTTTATTTCTCCAAGCTCGAAGACCACTAAAATGTTTCATTGGCTGGGGGAGGGCCCCTCCAGCTCCTTACTTGGGTCTCCATGAGAAAATATATATGACAGTTTCTTGGTTAATTGAAAAGGAAGCATTAAGATATGCAGATATAAGACTTAGTCCTTCAAGATTTGTCCAACAGATGTATGAACGTGATGGTATACAAACAAAATTTATGTATTTAGATGGCATTGATTTTAAGACTTATGATTATAAAAAATTTAATGACAAGAAAAAGCTAAAGAAGCAATTTACTGGGAGCGAAGATAAGCATATAGTTTCATTCGTTGGCAGAATAGTTCCACACAAGAATATAGAAACTTTAATCATAGCAATGAAAAAAGTTATTAAAGAAAATTCTAATACAATGCTTTTAATTGCTGGACCCAAAGTTGTTCCTTATTATTACAATTATCTTAAATCATTAATCAAATATCTCAGATTAGAGAAATTTATAAGATTTCTTGGTAAACTAAATTGGTATGAATTAGCGTCATTATATGCTGCTAGCGATCTTTACGTTTCACCCTCGCTCTGGGAAGGATTCTTCAGAGCTGAACCATATGCGATGAAAGTTCCTATGATTCTGTTCGATGTGGCATCCGCATCCGAAAGCGTCATCGATGGCATTACAGGAAAACTTGTAAAAGAGATCTCTAGCGATGCACTAGCAGATGCTATACTCGACTTGCTAAGCGACGAAGAGCGACGTAAACAGATGGGCGAGGCTGGCTATAAATGGGCATACGAAAATCTCAACTTTGATCGAATAGCTGAAAGATTATTCAATCTTCTTCTAGAATCTCTATGAGATTCATTTGTAGAGAAATAAATAAGAATCAAATTTTAGAAAAAATTAGAAAATATAGATTTGATATTATTAAACTAATAATGATTATTCCATTAATTTTCCAAGGTATATATATAATATTAAGGGTGCTAAAAATGTGGTGGTTACCTTGTGGAATGTCAACAAGAGATGGAATAAATCATCTATTATTTGCTTTAATGATAAAGGATAAACATAATCCATGGGTTCCATATTCACAATTTCCGCAGCTTTATATGAATTATATGAGCGAGTATGTAAATTACATATTTCCTAATGCTTATCCAAGTATGTATCATACATTTCTTTCTTTATTTATTTATCTAGGAGTAGATCCTATATTAGCACAAAAAATTTTAGTTTCCAATATATTTATAATAGGATTATTTTTATACTTTTTGGTTTTCAAATATATCATTAAAGATAATATCCTTGCTGTTGGAGGGGTTTTCTTCCTTGTTATATCTTCGGCACGTGAACTACAAACATTTAAAGATGGTTCATATGGTGAATTATTAGCGATGATGGTGTTTCTACCATCTTCTCTATTTTTATTACTCAATTCGCGTTGGGGAGAAGCCTCTATCTGCATTTCCGGTATTTTATATTCTCATAATCTCACAACTATTCACTCTTTCTTCCCTATTATGACCATATATTTACAATCGTTTGTTCTTAGAAAAAATGAAAGGAAAAAGATAATTCTATCAACTATATATATTGTTTCATTATCACTTCCAATAATAATAGTTTCATATTTTCCATCTGTTTTTAATTATTTCCATAACATAGCAGGTGTTAGTCGGTTTGGTGGCTGGCAAGATTTTCCAGCAAATGATCCCAATTTTTCATTGATAGTCTTAGGTGGACTTTCATCGCTTGTACTTTTAGCTAGTTACAAGTTAGATATTTTATGGATTGTCTTATGGTATGGAGGGATGCTTTTATTATCAATGAGCGATCTTTTCCCAGGAAGATTCATTAGAGCTCTTTCCTTTCCTTCTGCTATTATGTTGTATTTGTCGCTAGCTTTTCTGATAAAATTTTTATTTGAAAAATTCAATAGTTATAAATATTTAGTTTTAATTGTGAATAAAAAGCAAATTAGAATAAAATTCAATTTAATACTTTTCTTTTTGTCATATATATTAGCGATTGGTATCTGTTTACTGCCAATCTTTCTTAAATTGTTTGAATTATCTTTAGCTGTTACAGAACCTACTATTTTAGATTATTGGGATGATGAAAAAATAGCTATATATAAACTTTTAAGAAATTCTCTTTCTTCTAATGAAGCTGTTATAATTGTAACTGATTTTTGGGCGAAATTTTTCCTTTATCCATCTCCAGTATTGAATATTGTAACGATTTCTTTTTCTAATCGTTTTAATTATTATGATAGAATTGTAAATGAGCAAATTTTGCTTATATTAAATAATAGTAAAAATTGTGAGAATTATTATGTCGATGATAATAAAATAATCATCAAATACGTTATTTTATCTTCAATAATGCCTGCAAGATGGTATACCATTGATGAAATAATGTTAGTAAACGAAATCGAACAAATGATGAATAAAAATCCTTCATTTGAGAAAATATTAGACACCACAACAGCGTACGGTTGGATTAAAGTGTACAAATCAATCAAACATTGTATTATTAAGATTGCACCCCTTTCTCTTGATGTTCAGCATCTTTTAGCGGTTCGTGTTCTATTAGTTGCATCGGCAATGGCTCTGCCAGTTATATCTTGGCGCTCAATTAAGTTGGAAATAAAGAAGTTTAGTTTTAAGAAAATATTGTATCTTTTAATTTTATTAATAATTATATGGTTCTGGATAGGAATAGTTTTTATGTAAGAATTTATGAATAGAGGAACAAATAGAAATAAAGGAAAGAAAGTTTTAATACTCGATGCGGGGGAAGCGCCGTATGCGTTAGTTGCCGCTAGATCGTTGGGCTCTGCTGGCTATAATGTTGTCCTAGGCTTTCCTCATTGTACCCCTATTTTTGAATCTTATTCAAAGTATTGTAAGGGATATGTTACATATCCTGATCCTTCCTATGCACTTGAAGATTTCCATGCTTTTATGCTAAATCAAGCTGACAAATATGATTTCATTCTACCTTTAATGGAAAAAACACAATTAGCAACGTCTATGATAAAGGATAAGCTAGAAAAAGAAGGAGCCGTTATCCCTATACCGAGTTATCATATTCTGAGTATTGCTGTAAACAAAATAGCTATATTGGAACTGGCTAGTAAATTGCATATTACAATTCCAAAAACGTTAATAGTATATGATGAACCTAAATTTAACGAAGTGATTAAGGAGTTAGGAATACCATTTGTTATGAAAATTTCGACAGAGATTAATGTTCCCCCAGGTAAGCGACATTTCATAATTAGAAAAGCATCTGAAAAACAATTTATTGAAAAATTTAGGCGATTACAGAAATATGGGGTTCCTATAATCATTCAAGAATATATAGATGGTATAGGCATAGGAGCATCTTTTATTTTCTCAAGGAGCAATAAATTAATAGCATTGTTTGGGCATCGAAGAATTCTTGAGCAGTATCCCGATGGAGGCCCTAGCGCAATTGCAGAAACTTTCTTTCATTCCGAAGCCTTAAAGCAAGGTTATAAGCTATTAAAGGCTTTGAAATGGCAAGGTGTTGCTATGACCGAGTTTAAGCTTTCTAAAGATGGAAAACCCTATTTTATGGAGTTAAATCCAAGGTTCTGGGGCACTCTTCCACTTTCAATAGCATCGGGATTAGATTTCCCAAGATTACTATTAGAATATTATAACAAAGAAGAAAGAAATAATAAGCTATTTAATTATAAATTAAAAACATTTGTAAGTATATATGGTCTTGGCATATTTGTTTTAAGTAGCAAATCCAAAATATCTGCTCTTAAAAAGCTTTTTGTTAACATTCCACAAATATTTAAATATGGTACTCCTATTGTTAGAGAACTATATAGAATGGATATATACCCAGAAATAAAGAGAGTCATTCATATGATAAGAGGTTATATTTGTAAAAACAATATAGCTAAAATTGATGGAATATTGTTTGGTCCTGCAATAGATTATCAAAAATTGATAAACTTTAATGTGAAATCTGTTGTTAATTTATGTAAAGAATGTGCAACAGTTAATATAGATATTCTAAAAAAGCATGGAATAGCCTACTATAGTTTTCCTATAGAAGATGATTCGGCACCTTCGATAGATGCTTTCGTATCTTTAATTACGCAGATTGATAAGATGTTAAAGAGGGGTCCCGTATATATTCATTGTAGGTTGGGGATGGGGCGAAGTCCAATGGTAGTTATTGGATATTTAATTTTAAAGGGATTTTCTATAGATGAGGCATATTCTATAGTCTTCGATACAAGACCTCTAATCCGTTTAAATATTATTCAGAAGAAAGCAATATATAATGTATACAAATTTATAAGGCAAAATAAACTATTTTTTAAAACATGAAATATAACATCGCGGTATTATTAAGAGAATATTATGAAATGCAAGGTAAAAAAAGTAGTCTGAATACTTATATAGGTTCTTGGAATATTAAAAATGCAATGTTTAAACATAGGCATGAAGTTATTAAAGCTATGATTCCTAAAGGTAAAGGAATTGCTCTAGATGTAGGTTGCGGTTTAGGAATATACTCCCTAGATATATTCAAGAGTGGATACGAAGTTATTTCTTTAGATATTTCTAAATCATATTTAGAGAAGGTTAAAAAGTTAAAAGGAGATTATATATCAGATTGGCATTTAATTATTGCAGATGCTCAAAATATACCTTTTAGAATAAATTCCATAGACTTAATACTTATTGTCGAGGTTCTTGAGCACTTACCATTTTTCTTAAAAGCTCTCATAAATATAGTAAAAATATTAAAGATTGGAGGTATATTAGTTATATCAATTCCTTCCGCTTATAGTTTAGATGAAGTTTTTCTAAGTTTAAGTTCTTGGGAACACTTACATAAAATCTCCCCGACAATGTTAAGGAATTTCTTACAAGCTAATGGTTTCATCAAAATAGAGGAAAGATATTTTAATTTTATGGGATATTTATTGTCTGTCTTGCCGAGATTGAAATTACACTTTCTAGAATATTTATCATTGCTTTATTGGCGAAAGATCGATCAGATAATAGGAATGATCCCTTTATTGAAACTTTTTTGCTGGAATTACGCAGGAAAATATCTAAAAATAAAGTAAGAAATTAAAAATAAATAGTAAAAATATTTGTTGAAATAGTAAAGTGTGCTAGAATGCGCACAGCGAAGAATATAAATGGATGAAGTGAGCGTGCGCTAGGAGAGACTATGGGTAAGAAGGCATTAATTACGGGGATTACCGGCCAAGACGGTGCCTACCTTGCAAAGTTTCTTTTGGATAAGGGTTACGAAGTGTTTGGTACTTATCGAAGGCTCAGTACTCCGAATTTTTGGCGATTAGAGTATCTTGGAATTTTCGATAAAGTGAATCTAATTCCGGCTGACTTGAGCGATATGGGATCGTTGATTGAGGCTTTGAAAATTTCAGACCCTGATGAAGTCTACCATCTTGCTGCGCAAAGCTTTGTAGAGGCTAGTTTCGAGGCCCCTGTCGCTACGGGTGACGTTACTGGTTTGGGTACGACAAGGATCCTTGAGGCCATTCGTATTGTTTGCCCGGACACGAGGTTCTATAATGCTGCAACGAGCGAGATGTTCGGTAAGACTGGTTTGCTTAACGGCGGCAGGCCTCTTAACGAGAATGATGTTTTTAGGCCGATGAGCCCTTACGCAGCGGCTAAGCTTTACGGTTATTGGATTACGAGGATTTACCGGGAAGGTTATAAAATATTCGCTGTGAACGGGATTCTGTTCAACCACGAGTCTCCGCTGCGTGGTTTGGAGTTTGTTACGCGTAAGATTGCGAATGAGGTTGCTAAAATTAAGCTGGGTTTGAGCAATGAGCTTAGGCTTGGTAACTTGGATGCTAAGCGCGATTGGGGCTATGCGCCCGAGTATGTTGAAAGCATGTGGCTTATGCTTCAGCAGGATGAGCCGGACGATTACGTGATTGCTACGGGTGAGGCTCATAGTGTGAGGGAGTTTGTCGAGAAGGCGTTTGATGTTGTTGGGTTGAATTGGGAGGATTACGTTAAGGTTGATAAGAGGTTTATGCGGCCTTTGGATGTGCCGTGCTTGGTTGGTGACTACTCGAAGGCTAAGGAGAAGCTTGGTTGGGAGCCTAGGACGAGGTTTGATCAGCTTGTGGAGATCATGGTTAAAGAGGAGGTTAACCGTTGGTCTCGCTGGTTGAGGGGGGAGAGGTTCCCGTGGGATGCGCCGAACTACCCGAGCGAGAACAAGATTTTAACTAGGGCTTTGAGGATGTGATGGGTATGCTCAGGTACCCGGTGGCGGAGCCCGAGATCGGCGAGGAGGAGTTGTGGAACGTTGTTGAGGCTGTCAAGAGCGGGTGGATTAGCAGTAAGGGGAGGTTTATCGAGGAGTTTGAGAAATCCTTCGCGAGGTACATCGGCGTGAAGTACGGTGTAGCTACCTCGAACGGTACGACGGCTCTCCATCTCGCGCTGGTTGCTCTGGGTATCGGTCCGGGGGATGAGGTTATCGTTCCGGATTTGACGTTCGCAGCTACGATAAACGCGGTGATTTACACGGGCGCTAAACCGGTTATAGTGGATATAAATCCGGAGTACTGGGGTATCGATCCTGAAAAGATGAAAAAAGCGATTACTCCGAGGACGAAGGCTGTGATACCTGTGCACTTGTACGGTCACCCCTGCGATATGGATGCTATAATGGAGATCGCATCGGAGCATAACCTCTATGTTATCGAGGATGCTGCAGAGGCTCACGGTGCTGAGTATAAGGGTAGAAAAGTTGGCTCTTTCGGCCACGTATCCTGTTTCAGCTTTTATGGTAACAAGATAATAACTACAGGGGAGGGTGGTATGTGCCTGACGAATGATGAGGAGCTGGCTGAGAGGATGAGAGTTTTGAGGGATCATGGTATGAACCCGAAAAAGAGGTATTGGCACGACGTTGTAGGTTTTAATTACCGGATGACGAACCTCCAAGCGGCAATCGGCGTTGCTCAGCTAAATAAAATAGAGAGGTTTATCGAGAGGAAGAGGGAGATCGCCAAGATTTACGCGGAGGAGCTGTCCTCGATTGAAGGCATTACCCTGCACCCAGAAATGCCGTGGGCGAAGTGCGTTTACTGGCTTTACTCTCTCTTAATAGATGAGGAGAAAGCCAAAGTTACGAGGGACATGTTGGTGGAGAAGCTTGAAAGTTATGGTATTGAAACAAGGAAATTCTTTTACCCACTTCATGAAATGCCAGTTTATAGAAAATATGCGATCAACACGTATCCCATTTCAACCAGAATTTCTAGGCGAGGGCTAAATCTTCCTTCTAGTGTAAAACTTTCCAATGAGGATATAAAATATATTGCCAAAAAGGTTAAGGAAAATGTCATTTAGCAGCTTGTTTTTATCAGCATAGGTCACGATTTTTTCCCATGTTATTACATAAGTATGTTCTACTTATTTTTGATGCTCTCGGAACCTTCTTTCAGCCAGCTATTATTTATTGTTTTGCTTTAATTCGATTTCCGCCATTTCTAGTTCTTTTAGCGTGTTTATTGGTAGCCAGACGTCACGAGGAACTATAAACGCGTGAAGCTTCCTCTGCTCCGCGAGGAGGGGGAGCAGAGTGCTTTCGAACTCGATGGCTTCCTCGGCGGTCATGTCCACGATGTTGAGGAGTGTTTTCAGGGCGGGCGGCTCGAGGATGTATAGGCCGACACTCGCGTGGACGGGGAGGACCGGCTTTTCCCTGAAGCTTGTGGCGAGGCCTAGGGGGTCGATCTCGACGCAGCCCCAGGGCAGCTGGAGGCCTGTGGTGACGGCGGCGCTCGCGTGGACCCCCAGCCGGTTTACTACCTCGATGTGGCTGGAGAGGAATCGCAGCGGCAGCGTTTCGTCGAGGAAGATGTCGTCGGGGAACACTATGAAGACTCTGCGGTTCGCGTCGATCGCCCCTTTTTCTATCGCGTGCTTCAGCGCCTTGCCTTTCCCCACTTTCTTGAGCGGGGGGTCGAGGCACCACCTCGCGGTCGCGCCGAGCTCGCTGCACGCTTTCTCCGCCTCCTTGACCACCTCCTCGTACTTGGTGAGTATGACGAACTCTTTGAAGCCGTTGGACGCCATGTATCTGATGCACCTCCTTAGGAGCGGCTCCCCGTTGAGCTGGATGAGGGGTTTGGGCGTTTTAATGAACCCCATTCTCTTCCCTTCGCCTCCGGCCATGACGACGACCTGGGTTCTCTCGACCTCGCGCAGCAGCTTCTCGAGGGCGGAGGGCACGGCTTTCCTGGAATGCCCTGGTATTTAAGGAGCGCGCGGGCGGGCGCAGCAAGCAAGCTGTGCCGGCTGTAACACCTTTATCGAGCTGGGCGGCGCGACGTCTCTTTATTCTCCCCGCGCTTTGGTAACGGTTCGAGAGCGCGGTCCTGCGCCGGTTATGCTCGATTGGATGCGCGGTTTAGTGCTGTGCGGCGTTAGCGCGCGCTCAGGGAGGCACCCCGCGTTTTCGGTCTGCCGGAGGAGGCGTTCAAGGCTGCTGGGCGGCTCGACTATAGCTCGGTGGTGGTTGTAGGCGTCGAGAGGAGAAGGAGAGGAGAAGGTTGCGCCGCGAGGCTTCGCGGCGCCACTGGGTTTACGTGCCTGATAAGCGCTACCCCTTCCACCGGTACGCTTGGATCTCGAACTACGGCGAGGATATGCCGCCCGGAAGGTCGGCGCTCGTCGCGGAGGTCACCGTGCCGCCCAAGCAGAAGGTGGACTTGGAGGGGCTGAAGCAGGAGGTCGTCCAGGGTCTGGCGGAGCTCGGCGAGCTGAGGGAGGAGGACGTCGGCGTCGCCGCCGCTTGAGTCCACGGGTACGGCTACCCCGTCTACACGCTGACCCACTCCAGCGACGTCTCCATATTGGAGCGCTGCTTGAGGGAGCTAGGCGTGGCCCCCTTCGGCCGCTGGGGGGCTGGCAGTACTGGAACACCGCCGCCTCTTCGAGGAAGCGCAGAAGTTAACGTTATTGATGGGATCGAGCGCGCGGGGCACAGTACTGAGAGGGTTTGCCTATGTACGTTAAGATCGAACGGTACTGTAGTTTTATTTCTCTTTTTGTATCGACTTTAGGCCATTTCTTTCTTGAATTTTGAGATTTCTATATTCTGAAAGCCGATAAATCCATTATCATATAAATTATAGGTAAGAGAATAATTAAGAAGGTTTACAAATTCATATTTTAGAATTCTTCAACTATTTTTGTGATAAGCTTCTGAGCGTAGTATAAAGTTATCTTTTGGCGTTTGGCGCATGGGTGTCTCTTAGGGCTTGTATAGTACTCTGTTTTAGCTATTTTTTGTCCGATTTGTGCTGTTTGGTTTTGTACAAGCTGTTGTATCAGTTTGGGTATTTCGGTGAGCGAGACGACTCCCTGTATCTTCGCTGGTGTGGTTGTTATGAAGGGGACTTCCGCGAGCTCTGGGGTTGGGGGTATTCCGTGGAATACGGCTGGGCCTAGGGCTTCGCCGTGGTCTGAGGTTACTATCACGTGGGCGTCTTGCGCCAGCTTCTTCGCTATTTCGGCGGCGATTTGGGCGGCGTAGCGCGCGTGTTGGGGGTAGGCTTGGCGCCATATTTTCTGGGCCCATTTCGGCGCCTGTCCGGTGCACATGACGGCGTCAACTATCTTGGGCACTAGGTAGGAGAGCTCGGCCCAACCCTCGAGCTTCGTGTACGGTGGGTGCGCCTCCATCATGTTGATTATGATCATGTAGGGTTTCTTTAGCTCCGTTTCTTCCAGCTTCCTCATTATCGCTTTCGCGCCTTTGTCGAAGGGTGGGGCTGGTGCATGTATCTGCGGGAAGTGCTTGGCCACGTTGATTGTCAGGTACTTCGCGGCTGCTTCCGCGAGGGTTTTGGCTTTGCCGCGCTTTATCATGCTGAGCGCCGCCTTTAGGATGCTTCCTTTGTTTTCTGCTAGAATATTGAAGGTTTTCGTGGTGGCTTCTCTCCTGCGGAGGAGGTAGTGCTGGTCGTAGAGTGTGAAGCCGAAGTAGGGGGTTAGGTAGGGGTTTGCCGTGAGGATGTAGATGTGGTAGCCCTGCTGCCTTAGCTTTCCCAGTATCCCGTGGTCTGTGGCTTTCAGGGCTACGCGCGCTCTTCTGGAATCCTCGCTGCCTGGAACCGCCTCGTTCACGCCGTGCTGGCTCGGGTAGAGGCCTGTGATCATGGAGACGTGGCTTGGGAGCGTCCACGTGGCTGGGGCTATCGCCTTGGTGGCGGTCCAGCCCTGCTTTTGCGCTTCCCTGTAGAGGGGGTCTGCGTGGTCTGCTCTGAGCGTGTCGACTATTAGCAGTACAACGTTGTTCATCCGTACCCCAGCTCCCTAAGGCGTTTCAGAACTTCCTGCTCCTTCTCGGGGGTGTAGGGCGTTAGCCAATCCTCCAGCCACGTTTCCAAGATCGCCTGGAGCAGCTTTTCGGGGGTTGTTTCCATGCGCTTTGCCGCCTCCTGTAGGCGCTGGTAGAGCCGCTCGTCTACCTTGATGCAGGGCACGGTGACCGCGCGAATTAGTCGTATATATATGTTTGCGGCTGCGAGCGCGCTCCCACCTGCCGCTTCGGTTGGAAAGGGTTTGCTGTGCTGGCTCCCGCGCTTAAGCGAGAGTGGTGAGGAGTTTGGCAGCGTTGGTAGCTATCAGCAGGAGCCCTACCAGCGCGTAGAGCGCCTTCTGGGCTTTCGTGCCTAACGCTTTGCAGATCCAGGCTCCCAAGGGTGCTGCCGCGAGCCCGCCGACAGCGAATGGTAAGAAGAAGCCGATGTAGGAGGCTTTCAGCGTGATGAGGAAGACGATCGACTGCGAGATCGTGACGAAGAACTCGGCGGCGTTAACGCTGCCTATCACGGCGCGCGGGTCGTCGCTCGCGGCGATCAGCGTGCCGGTGACGATCGGCCCCCATCCTCCACCGCCGACGGCGTCAGCGAAGCCGCTACTGCGCCGAGAAGCGCGGGGTTCACGCGGGGAAGCAGCTTGAGGCCGAAGGCCCTTAAGAGCACGATGACGCCGGTCGCTAGCAGGTAGCATTGGACCGCTGGGGCGAGCCAGGGCGCCTCGAGCTCCGATAGCAGGTAGGCGCCGGTCACCGCGGCGAGAGTTCCGGGTGCTACGAGCTTGAGGAAGAGCCTCCTATCGACGTTGCCGAGCTTGAGGTGGCTGAGCCCGTTGACCGCTGTCAGGAAGGTTTCGGCGGTGTGGACGGTCGCGCTTGTTGCTGCCGGCGCGAAGCCCGCTGCCTGCAGGATTGTGCTGGCCGTGACCCCGTAGGCCATGCCGAGCGCGCCGTCGACGAGCTCGGCGAGGAAGCCCGCCGCGGCTGAGAGTGCCCAGCTCACTTCAGCGCCCCCCTGCTCAGCAGGAGCTGGAGCACCCGCTCGGCCCCCTCCTCCGGCGCTGTTTTCTCGGTGTCTACTACGAGGTCGGGGGTTTCGGGTTCCTCGTAGGGGTCGCTCACTCCGGTGAAGTGGGGTATTTCGCCGGCGAGCGCTTTCTTGTAGAGGTTTTTGGGGTCGCGCCTGATGCACTCCTCCAGGCTGCACTTGACGTAGACTTCGAAGAAGGGGGCTTCCTCCTCCACGATCTCCCTGACCTTCCTCCTGACGTCCCTGTAGGGGGAGACGAAGCTGCAGAGGACGATGACGCCGTTGCGGGCTAGGAGCCTCGCGACCCACGCCACGCGCAGCAGGTGCCTCTCCCTCTCCTCCCTGGTGAAGCCGGCGCCCAGGTTAATGGTCTGCCTGACCCAGTCGCCGTCGAGGATTTCGACCCTGTAGCCATCCCTCCTGAGCTGCGCTGCCAGCGCGTTGGCGAGGGTGGTTTTCCCGCTGGCTGGTAGGCCGGTGAACCAGACCACGAAGCCCTTCTCCAGGCACTTCACGCGCGCTCCGGCGACACCTTAATTAAGTATTAATTAAGGTTGCGCCCGTGGGCCCGGGGAGGAGGTACACTACGGTGTCGATCCCGGAGAGCCTGTTCAGGAGGATCGAGAAGCTGATCAAGGGTTCGGGCTTCAGGAGCGTGTCGGAGTTCGTCACATTCGTGCTCAGGCAGGTGGTGGCGGACATGGAGGCGGAGAAGCTGAAGGGTGAAGGCTTGACCGAGGAGGAGAGGAAGGCTATTATCGAGCGGTTGAAGAGGCTGGGCTACCTGTAGGTGACGCATTGTGGTTTCGAAGCCGCACGGGGGCAGGCTGGTGGATAGGGTCGCCAAGGGCGCCGCGCGGGAGAGGCTGCTGCGCGAGGCCGGCGAGATGCCGAGGGTGGAGGTGGACTCGATGCTCGCGTCCGACGTTGCCAACATCGCGCACGGAGTATTCAGCCCCCTGGAGGGCTTCCTCGCGCGCGACGACTACCTGAGCGTCCTGGAGGAGGGCAGGCTGAGCGACGACACCCCCTGGACGATCCCCATCGTCTTGGACGTCTCGAGGGAGGAGGCCGCGGGCTTCAGGGAGGGTGACGAGGTGTGCCTCTGGCACGCCGGGCGGCCGCTGGCCGTGCTGGAGGTGGAGGAGGTTTACGGTTGGAGCAGGGAGGAGTTCGCTGAGCGCGTCTTCGGTTACAGGGATCCTGAGCACCCGGGGGTTAGGCTCATCGCGAGGAGGAAGGAGCTCCTAGTGGGTGGGAGGGTGCTGCTGCTGAACGACCCGCCTGAGCCTTTCGCGCGCGTGAGGCTTTGGCCGAAGGAGGCGAGAGTGCTCTTCGGGGAGAAGGGCTGGAGGACGGTCGCCGCTTTCCAGACGAGGAACGTCCCGCACCTCGGCCACGAGTACGTGCAGAAGGCCGCGTTGACGTTCGTCGACGGCCTCTTCGTGAACCCGCTCGTCGGCTGGAAGAAGGCGGGGGATTACAGGGATGAGGTCATCGTCGAGGCGTACCGGGTGCTGATCGAGCGCTACTACCCGAGGGACGCGGTGGTGCTGAGCGTGTTGAGGACGAGGATGTGGTACGCGGGCCCGAGGGAGGCGGTCCACCACGCGATCATGAGGAAGAACTTCGGCGCGACGCACTTCATCGTGGGCCGCGACCACGCCGGCGTGGGGGACTACTACGGCCCCTACGACGCTTGGAGGATCTTCGAGGAGTACCCCGACTTGGGCATTACCCCCCTCTTCATCAGGGAGGCTTTCTACTGCAGGCGGTGCGGCGGGATGGTGAACGAGAAGATATGCCCTCACCCGCCCGAGGAGAGGGTGAGGATCAGCGGCACCGCGATACGCGAGGCGATAAAGAGGGGTGAGAGGCCGCCGGAGACGGTGATGAGGCCGGAGGTCGCGGACGTGATCTTGAAGCACCCGAGCCCGTTCATCGAGGTGGAGGAGGTTGGCTAGAAGGTTATTCTTCTTGGGCTTGGACTCCCTGCCGCCCCGCTGCCTTTAC
Organism: Thermofilum sp.; assembly: GCA_020832965.1. The sequence continues at coordinate 14,051 of JAJHRM010000023.1, forward strand.
GGGGACTTGAGCGGTCACTTCCGGTACATTAAGGGGTTGGCGGAGGACGGGGCTAAGTTTTCCATGAGGAGCTGTCACCCGCCGATCACGATCCCCGCTTGGCTCGTCATGTTCACGGGGAAGAGCCCGGGCGAGCTGGGGATCTACGGGTTCCGGCACAAGGTCAAGGGGGGCTACGGCGCGCGCATCGTCAACAGCTCCTACGTTAAAGCCGAGACCTTGTGGGACCGCTTGGGAAGGGAGGGGCTCCGGGTCGGCCTCTACGGGGTGCCGCCCACCTATCCGCCGCGCCCCGTGAAGGGCTTCCTCGTCTCCGACTTCACGACGCCCGACCCATCCGCGACTTACACGTTCCCGACCTGGCTGAAGAGGGAGCTGGAGGCGGCCGCGGGGCCACCAATATTCGACATCGTCTACAGGAGCGGGGATAAGGAGCGGGTGGCTCGCGACGTTCTGGCTATGCTGGAGAACCACTTGCGGCAGGTGGAGTACTTGGCCACCTCGAAGGGTTGGGACGCTTTCTTCTACGTTGAGATCGCGGTGGACAGGGCGCACCACGCGTTCTGGAGGTTTTTCGACCCGCAGCACCCGAGGTTCGAGGAGCACCCGGCGTACAGCAGCGTCATCCCCTCCCTGTACGAGAGGATCGATTCCTGGTTCGAGAGGCTGCACCGCAAGCTCCCCAAGGACACGATCGTCGTGGTCGCTAGCGACCATGGGACGAAGGCGATGAAGGGGGCGTTCGTCGTCAACCAGTGGCTGGCCGAGCTGGGCTTCCTGAAGCTCAAGAAGGATTTCAGAGAGCTGGAGCCGGGCACCGACCTCCGTGAGGAGCTGGTCGATTGGGGGCGCACGAGGGCTTGGGCGTGGGGCGGGTACTACAGCAGGTTCTTCGTGAACGTTAGGGGGAGGGAGCCCGAGGGCGCGGTGGAGCCTGAAGCGTTCGAGGAAGTCGTCGATGAGTTGAGGTCCGAGCTGAGGTCGCTGCGCGGCCCGCGGGGCGAGCGGTGGGAGACGCTAGCCGTGAGACCGGCGGAGGTCTACCCGAGGGCGGAGGGCGACGCGCCCGACCTGATGGTGTACTTCGACGACCTCAGCTGGAGGGCTGCGGGCACGCTGGGTTGGCCGAGCAACTACCTGCCCGAGAACGATCGGGGCCCCGATGACGCTGTCCACGACTGGTACGGTGTGCTGGCGGTTTACGACCCCGAGGGCACGGTCTCCCGCTCTGGTGGGGGGGCGCTCGAGGCCCACGAGGTAAGGCGCCTCCTCGAGGAACTGGTGCTGAGGTAGGCCAAAAGCGATATACGAGAGGGGGCCGCACCCCTCCCGTGGGAGAGAAGGTTTGCATCGCGATTTCGAGGGAGCTGTACGAAAGGTGCAAGCGCTTCGTTGAGGAGCGGGGAGGGTTCGGCAGCGTGGAGGAGTTCGTCGAGTTCGTCCTCGGCGAGGTTTTGAGCGAGGAGGAAGAGAGCGCCCAACTCTCCGAGGAGGAGAAAAGGGAGGTAGAGGGGCGCCTGAAGGCGTTGAGCTACATTTAGTCGAAGCGCGCTTGCTTTCCTTAGCGCGCCGTCTGGCGCGCGGTATTTAACGCGGAGGTGCTGGAGGGCTTATGGCGTCTGAGGGGTTTGGGCGGGCGCTTTCGGGCGCGGTTTGGCTGACCGCTTACTCGCTGCTCAACGCTTTGGCTGGGCTCGCTTTCTGGGCGGTTGTGGCGGCGCGTTTTGGGCCTGCGGGGGTGGGTGGGGCTGCGGCGGAGGTGGGGTTGGCGGGTGTGGCGGCGGCGCTGTTGAACTTCGGTTTCCTGCAGCACGCGCTGAGGGAGGTGCCGCTCCGGGGCGCTTCCGCTTTCTGGGCGGGCTTCCTCGCCTCGTTCCTGCTCGGCTGCTTGGGCGCGCTGGCGCTGGTGCCGCTGGGGGGCCGGTGGGCGCCGCTGCTCGTGCCGCTCTCGCTCTCTTCGGGGCCGGTGCTGGGGGCGCTGGTGGCGGCGGGCGCCTACCGCTCGGCTTTCGCTTTCCAGGCGCTGGGCTCGCTCGCGAAGCTGCTTTTCGCCCTCGCGGGCTTCCCGCCGCTCCCCGCGGTCTTCCTCTCCTCGCTCGCTTCGCTGGCTTTCGGCCTGGCGCTCGCCGCCCTAAAGCTGGGTTTCGCGCGCCCGGGCGGCTGGCGGGGCGTTTTCGTGGTTGCGGCGGGCAACTACCTGCTGAACTTCTCCGGGGGCTTCGCCGCTTCGCTGGGCGTGGTCCTGGTGGAGCGGGTCGCCGGGCCGAGCGAGGCGGGCATTTTCTACCTGGTTGCGATGGCGGTGCTCGTGCTCTCCTCCTTCTCCTCCTCGCTCGCTTCCTCGAGCATCCCCCTCATGGTTTCGGGCGGCGGGGGCCTGGCGGCGGAGGGCGCCCGCGTGGCGGCCGGCTTGACCTCGCTGGCGGTCGCTCTCGCCGCGCCGCTCTCCCCCCTGCTCTTCCCGCTGCTCGGTAAAGGCTTCTCGCCCGGCCCGCTGGCTCTCGCGCTCGCCGCGCCGGCCGCCGTCGAGGTCGCGCTGGTCTCGGCGGCTTCCGCCCGCTGCAACGCTGAGGGCCGGTGGCGCGAGCTGGCCGCCTTGGGTTTGGCTGGCTCGCTGCCGCTCGCCGCGCTGAGCGCGCTGCTGCCCCGCCTCCTCCCCGGCGCGGGCTCGGGCCTCGCGCTCTCGCTGGGCTTGCTGCCGGCCTGCCTGCTCGCATTGCGCCTGGTGGGCCGCCGCGCGCTCGCGCCGCTCCCGCTCTCCGCCGCTTTCTCGCTGCTGGGCTTGGTGCTCGGCCCCTTCTCCTCGCTCCCGCTCGCGCTCTTCGACCTGCTCCTGCTGCACCT
>JAJHRM010000024.1 GCA_020832965.1 Thermofilum sp.
GAATCACTTACTCTCGGCTCACTCAGCTTACAGCCACGCTCCCCTCTAATATTAAGGGTTAAAATTTACGAGGTGAGGGGCTGTGAGTGTTGAGGAAGCAGTGTTTACCATTTTTGAGCTGGCTTTACTCGCGGGGGCAGCATTCTATTTGCACTTACTGTCAAATACAGGGACGAATGATCTACTAGGCGCATTGAACCATCTGCCTAACGGATCATGCGTCATTATTTTGTCGGATAAGCCGATGACTCTTCCTGGACTTAACATCTCTGGCAAACTTAGCTATGTATGCAGGATCAGCGGCGGTTTCGTTTTTGGTGAGAAAAAATGAGGGGAATAATTGCTTCATTACTCGCATTTATAGTTTTATTCACGCTTTTGCGCGTTTACCCCGGCTTGAAGACCAGCTCGTATGCATGGCTGAAGGAATCCAGGAACCTAGCCAACGTTGCTGCTTGGGTAATGTTCAATGCTGCATGCGAGGATGTAGACTACTATCTACGCGCTGTGAATGCTTCGCAACCTCTCCCAAACATGCCTTCAGGCGTCGTGGTCGTATGGTGTAATGAGACACCTGTAGTAAGGGGATTTTCTTGGTCACCATAGTTCCGGCCGCCAGGAGAGTAGGGGTCATTGCTCTCCTCACGATAGCCTTGCTCAGTCTTGCCGTGCTAAGCTTCTACAGAGAAAAATTCAAGGCTCGGTTGCTTTACGCTGGAGAGGATGCTTATGCGGCTCTCCTGGTTACGGCCAGGTACAGCTGCGCAAGAAGAGCAGACTTCGGCGCGGCGGTCAAGAAAATCGAGCCTTTTATAGGTCCGCTGAAGCCGAGCCGTTATGAGATTAATCAGCTTGAAAGCTACGATGTTTACCGAGGAGGCAGGTACTGCAGAGTCGTCGTAATCACTAGTGTTGGGAGCTCAGCGGTCTTCGAGCTTAACTACACCTACAAGTTGATGGGTTTCAGAAATGATGTGGGGACTCGCAGAATTACGCGAGTATATTCGATTCAAGCGGTGCAGCGGTTCATGCTTCCTGAGTATAACTACACGGTGCTATTACGTGTCTCGCTCAGCCCGTTGTGTGAAAGCATAACTAACGAAGATGGAACCATTGAAATCCCTCTAGGCTCTAATTGCGTGTTGAGGGATAAGTGGGGCACGGAAGTCTTAATACCCTGAATGTCTGAGTGGTGAACGAGTGTGGAGATCTCAGAAACAATTTACAGCCTTCTCGCTATTGCAACGGCAATGCTAATTTTCCTCTACTGGCTAGCACAGGTTGAGTGGCACTCGCCGTCAAACGACGCTTTTCTGAGAGATCTTTGCTTTATCTGGCTTTCACCTCCTGGAACAAGCCTTACGGAGCTCTACGACTTAGACATCTGCATAGGCCGAGGAATGGTATCCGCGAAAACACCAATATACCCTTACTGCTTTTCACGGGTCAATGCAACAGCAGTAGCTGTGAACATCACATTCGCTGATTCAACTCTCGCAGATACGTGCTTGAGAGGCAGAGCTGTTCTGCGAATTACGAGGGAAAGCGGTAGAATAGTTGTTCAAAGAGGTGGCTAAGCGATTATTACTACAACATCTTCATCCTCTAAACAAAATCCATGCCAACCTTCTGAGGACTGAAGACTAGCCTGAGACCCCATATTCTCTCATACTTAGCGCGAGCTAGCGCTAAAAGCTCCAGCTTCAGGTGGACTCGGTTCAACAAGCATAAACAGCTATCCACTTTGGCCCAACGCATATGGTCAAGTGACGCACGCGCACCCATATTCCGTTCGTCATTTTTTGGTCGGGGTGCCCCCCACTGTGGAGGCTAGGGTGCCGCTCCACCAGGGAACGGGTTTGTTGAGGAACTTTACGTGCCTCTTTATGTGCACGCTACAGCGGGTAGAGGGAAGCCATCAAGGAGCTAGCACGAAAGAGAGAGGCAGCCAGAGACTCCACTGCCCAGGAGAGTGCTTGAGCCGCGGAAAACCCACCCAAAAATTTAAGCCTCAACAAAGATTTTCCTTTTGGCCGCGCACAGGTCTATGCCTGCTAATTTACCTGCTGAAGCAAAGAGCAAGTGGAAAAAAGTAATGGACGCTAAAACCCCTGAGGAAAAACTCCAGGCCCTCCAAGAATTTCTCTCTGCTGTCCCTAAGCATAAAGGAACTGAGAGGCTCAGAATGCAGGTTACGCGGCAAATAGCGGCCCTGAAAAGAGAGATAGAGGAAAGGAAAAAGAAAAAAGTAGGGAGCGGTGAACATTTCTTTGTTGAGAAGGAGGGGGACATCCAGCTAGTGATCCTTGGTTTCCCTGGTTCGGGGAAAACGTCGCTGTTCAGATGCTTAACCGGAAAAGAGGAACAGGCAATCTCTTCTAGGAAGCCTGTTCCAGGGATCCTCACGCATAATGGCGTATATTTTCAGGTAGTTGACACGCCACCCATACTGAGCGGGTCAAGCTCAGGAAAGCTACTAGCATTGGCACGTAACGCCGACGCATTAATCCTAGCTATTGATCCAACGCTGGATGTTTATTCTCAGCTTGATTATCTATTGAGGTTGCTTGAGGGTAACAGGATAACAGTCGAGAGACCGACTGCAATTGTTGAAATAGAAAGAAGGGCAATGGGCGGCATAACAATAATTGGAGACCTGACCAACGCCACTACGCAAGATGTGATTTCGCTCCTCAGAGAATACAATATTTGTCACGCCGTTGTACGGATATGGGGCAGGGCAACACTAGACGATATAGAAGAGGCTGTCTTCGGCTCATATGCGTACAAGCCAGCAGTAATAGTACTAACCAAGGTCGATTTGCTAGATGAAAACGCCTTAAAAAGCCTAGGTGAAAAACTGAGGGCAGCAATAAACCTACCTGTACACTTCTTCACAAACACAAACTGTGGCTCACTCAATGTGGAAGAAGTAGTTTCCTACATCTTTAGGGAACTCAACCTAATAAAGGTCTACACAAGGAACCCAAAAACTGGAGAAGTCGAAAAAAGACCTGTGGTGATCAGGAGGGGGGCAAAAGTCATCGACGTAGCCAAAAAAATCCACTCAGACTTATACAAGAACTTCAAGTACGCGAGAATATGGAGCCCAAGACTAGTCTTCAGCCCCCAGAAAGTAGGCAGAGAGTTCGTGCTGGAAGATGGCGACATCATAGAGATAGTTTCATAGCGCGTTCCACATTTCACCCGTAATTTTTTGCTTAGGTCCACCCTGTACCCTCACTTTCGTGTCGCTCAAGAAGCTGGGGTGTAATGGGGTCTATACCTCGCAGCGCCCGCTTTTCAACTTTCAAGTAAAAAATGTATTGCGACAAAGCAACCGTGCTTCACTTGAAACAGCTCCTTTCAGAGCAGAGCTAACTATAAATATTTTAGTTTAGTCAGAGTTCGCGTGGTAAGTTATGGCTTCTGAGGGGCAAGAGGTCGTTCTCCGCGTCGCCGAGGCACGTTCCCGTGATGTCGGAAGAGGAATTGTTAGGATAGACAGAGCTGCTATGGGCAGGTTAGGTGTAGAGCCAGGGGACGTTGTGGAGATTGAGGGCAAAAGAGCAACAGTAGCAATTGTGTGGCCGCAAGCAATCGAGGATGAGGGCACAGGCATCATAAGGATGGATGGGCTCATTCGAAAAAATGCAGGGGTGAGCATAGGAGATACTGTTAAGGTGAGGAAAGTAAAGATTGCGCCAGCCAAGAGAATAGTGCTTGCCCCTTCTTACCGTATAGGCTTAGAAGTTACTCCTGACCTCGTTGAGTACGTGAAGAGCAAGCTTATAGGCCGTCCAGTAATCAGGGGAGACGTAGTTGAGATCCCAATTTTCAGCACTGCCCTTCAATTAACGGTCACGGCTACAATGCCTACTCAGGCTGTCCAAATTACTGATGAATCTGAGATCGTGATTAGACCTGAGCCTGTAAGCGGGGAAATAAGCTTGCCGAGAGTCACTTATGAAGACATTGGAGATTTAGACGAGGCGAAACAGAAGATTCGAGAAATGATAGAGCTGCCGTTAAGGCACCCGGAGCTGTTTAAACATTTAGGCATAGAGCCTCCTAAGGGAGTCCTGTTCTATGGCCCCCCTGGTACCGGTAAGACTTTGCTTGCGAAGGCTGTGGCAAATGAGACAGGCGCCTATTTTACGGCGATTAATGGCCCGGAGATCATGAGTAAGTTTTATGGCGAGAGTGAGCAGAGGCTCAGGGAGATATTCGAAGAAGCCACGAAGAACGCTCCTGCAATAATCTTTATTGATGAGATAGATGCGATTGCCCCTAAGAGGGAGGAGGTGACGGGGGAGGTAGAGAAGAGGGTAGTAGCACAACTACTAGCACTAATGGACGGATTAAAGGAGAGAGGGCAGGTTGTTGTCATTGCTGCTACCAATAGACCCGGCGACATAGACCCTGCATTGAGGAGACCAGGAAGATTTGACAGGGAAATAGTTTTCCCGGTTCCTGATAAGAGGGGGAGGAGAGAAATACTTCAAGTTCACACACGTAACATGCCTCTTGCTGATGACGTTAACCTCGATGAACTGGCTGAAATTACTCATGGTTATACCGGGGCAGACCTCGCGGCATTGTGTAGAGAGGCAGCAATGCATGCTTTACGCAGATTTTTGCCGAAAATAGATATAGAGAGTGAAAGAATACCAACAGAGATTTTGAAAGAGTTGAGGGTTACACGCGACGATTTTATGCAAGCATTAAAGGATGTTCAGCCAAGCGCCTTAAGGGAAGTCTACATAGAGGTACCAGAGGTTCATTGGAGCGACATCGGCGGGCTGGAGGATGTGAAGCAGCAATTGCGCGAGGCAGTAGAGTGGCCGTTGAAGCATCCAGAATACTTCAAGGAAATGGGTATTGACCCGCCTAAGGGTATCCTGCTCTACGGTCCACCTGGCACAGGCAAGACTCTGCTCGCGAAGGCAGTTGCGACTGAGAGCGAGGCGAACTTCATCGGCGTTAAGGGGCCGGAAGTGTTGAGTAAGTGGGTGGGCGAAAGCGAGAAAGCGATCCGAGAAATATTTAGGAAAGCCAGACAAGCAGCCCCCTGCATAATATTCTTTGATGAAATCGACTCAATAGTTCCTCGTCGTGGCGGAAGATTCGATTCGGGAGTTACCGACAGGATCGTTAACCAGTTGCTTACTGAGATGGATGGTTTGGAGAGGCTTGAGGGTGTTGTTGTTATTGCTGCTACTAATAGGCCTGACATTATTGACCCGGCGTTGCTGAGGCCTGGGAGGTTTGACCGCTTGATATACGTCCCGCCGCCGGACGAGAGGGCTAGGCTGGAGATACTAAAGGTGCACACGAGGAAGATGCCACTAGCAGAAGACGTAGACCTAGCAGAAATCGCAAGAAAAACAGAAGGATACACAGGAGCGGATCTGGCCGCGGTTTGCAAAGAAGCGGCTTTGGCTGCCCTCCGCGAAGCTGGAAAACCGGTAGGAGTTTCCAAGAGGCACTTCGAACAAGCCTTACAAGTCGTGAAGCCGAGCGTCACAAAGGAAGATGCTGAGAGATACAGGAGGATATCGGAGGAGTTTAAAAGGATGCTTGGTTAGCATGCTCTTCGCGAAAGCAATCAAGGAGGAAAAAATAATGATTTCCTTATATAGGTAACCGTTTCCTCAGCCGAGAATTCTCAAATCATCGCACATGCTCATCTTTGATACCCCACATCATTCACTCTTCTTTTGCCAGAAGCGGTATATGGGTTTTTTGTGCATATAGCGCGCTAGCAGCAGATTACCGCTCGTATTCTTGGGCCCGGTCCTGTGTTTAATTTAGTGAGGTCACTAAAAAGAGATATAACCCTTGAATTAAAGACCAAAAAACGTACAGTGGAGCATTTGCTCCGCAACTTAGAGAAGAGAAACATGCTGTTCGCGGGATTACAAGTATCCGGTAAGTGGGGAGTAAGCAGTGAAGACGTAGTACTAGCCAGGAGATTTGCAAAGTTCAGCACGGAGGACGAGAATCCGCCAATTATATTCCTTCCAACAGTCTCGTCCAAAGAGGCCGAAGACCGTGCGTCTACAAGAATTTATGTTGTTAAACTTTCCTCGCTGAATGATTACTTAATAGTAACGAGACCCTTTTCCTTTGGTACCGAGGAAATTCTTAGCATGGCCAAACAGCTTCGTAAAAAATCACAAGGCATGAAAATTGTCGCTTCGCTAGCCCCCTCAAAGCTCTCGGAACTAAAGATTCTATCTTCAAGGTTTTCAGACGATGTAGATGCCTTTGAAGTTGATCTCGGATTAATGTGTATAAAACACCAGTATTCCAGGAGTTTTCAAGCATATGCTATCGACATGCTAGAAGAATTTGTATCTTTCTCCCCCAAAACCGTGCTGGTAAAGGTCTCTCCAAACATCCCACTTTCGAGAGACTTTCTAGAACTCCTAGTCGAAACGGGAATAAGTGGTATCATTTTCTCTCCTCACCCGGTTTATACCATCGGAAAATTCCTGTTCAGAATGCACAGCCCTCTTCTCTCGACTGTTTATGCCATGCTTTGGGCTGGACTTATCACCGGTTTAGACGTTTCAACAGCTTTTATAAGTGATAAGGCTCCTAGTGCTTTAAACGAGCACGACATCGAAGGCGCATATGACCTCCTCCTTTTTGATGTGGCTTTAATTCTAAAAAGTGATCACACGTTTAAAGGTAAAATCAATCCTTTCCCCCTGAAGTGGGCCAACATACCTCAAGGTCTTGTCCCAGCGATCGACGTTGAGAAAGAGCCATACTGTAGAGAGATTTGTCCCTACAAATCTTATGATATAGAAAGCCCCACCTTAGGCAGTCACAGCACAATTGTTTCCGCAAATAGTAATTGTGACGGATGCGGCTTGTGTTTATCAATATGTGAGACAGCAAGGCTCGTTAAGGAACTTGCCCCAGAGGAATAAAGCGCGCACTCATTCAAGGTCACTTATATGTAACATGAAATATTTTTCAGCATCTTCGAGGCTTCCAATCTTCAGGTAATGCCTCGAAAATATTTGAGCAGTCTCCTTCATGAGACTTGTAGCCTCAACAAGTGTCAAATTTAGCTCGTCGCAAGACGTCCTCCAGCTTTTTGCCTGCAAAACTTTTGAGACAAGAAGCAGTTTCTGTTTCTCGGTTAATTGAGGCTTGCTAGAGGATAGAAAGTAGTGTTTGCAAACCAAGTTGAAAACATCCATGCAGTTTTCAATGGTCATGTCGCTCCAAGCATATGTTAGTAACCTGGCTAACTGCAGTTTGGATAAGCTTAATTTCGGGTCAGGATTTGGCAACGATTCAAGCAGAAGAAGTGCCACCTCAGGTTCAAGGTCAAAGTAAGGCGATGCAAGCGATCCCAGCAACTTATATTTAAATTCTTTTGCTATAACTTCCACTACTCTCCTAGCTTCTTCACTAAGCGGCTTAACCACGATAACACTGTACTCTCCGCTTACCGGATTACGCTCTGGACTCAAATGAACAGGTATAAAGCCATTCTTTAGCCAAAACTTTAAGAGCTCATATGTGACGCCGAAACCTGCCCCCACCCAATCAAAACCCCTTTGCCGAGCCTCTTCCTCAAGCCTCCTTAAAGAGTAGCTACCGAGACCTTTATTCATCGCTGACACATGGGTCGCAATTCTCACGACGCGGACACCCTTCAGCCTTCCGAAATCTAATATTTTATAGTGCTTGATGATCCTATCAGGAATAATGTTCCCCATGACCCACGCTCCTTTAGCTGACTCCCTGCACTGATCCTCGTTTAACCCCCCTTCAATAGCTAATTCCATTGAAACAACAATTTTTCCGCTATCAAGCTTGGTCATTCTAACAAAGTGATGTGGGGCATCCATCATTATGCCGAGGTCGTTGGGGTTGTTCCTGTAGTGGGCCGTCACGTAGATGCCAAAGAACTGCCGCAGCTCTCTTTCACTCTTCAGGAACAGTTCCTCTTCATCAGGGGCAACATATGAAACGCGCCCTGATTTTATTAAGTTGAAGTCCTCCTCAGTTAATTCCTCTGGCTCGGCATCCAAAAGCAATGTGTCAAAAGTCCAGCGCTCTACTGGATCATCCTTTGCATAGCGGATGGGCTCATCCATTTCGTACTCGTAAAGCCTAACGTCTTTCTCGTTTCTTAGCCTGTGCAGGAACCTAATCGAAAAGCCTCTACCGGAACCCTCATAGCCATGAACCGTGGACGAGTACACCACCTTGCCGTACCTGCTGAGAAATTTAAATAAAAGGGGGACTGGAATACTTGCTGCTTCGTCAACTACTAGTAGGTCCCCTCTGGCTCTCAATGCGTCGAATGGCGACACATACTCTATCTCTATTCCCTTAGCTACAACCTTGTGAATAAAGCCCTCCTCATCTTCCAAGCAATCTACCTTGTGCTTGAAAGTTTCAAGAACCTTCGCAGAGAATCTAAGAACTTCCTGAATGTTTGCAGGTGAAGGAGCAGTGACCACAATACCGCACCTGCCCTTGGCTCGACGTAGCCTATGGGCAAGCCACCCCACACCAATGCCCACTACGGAAGACTTCCCCCTCCCCCTGTCAGCCGTAAGCACAAGTACTAACTTTTCCTTTTCAACCTTGGAGTAAAAGTTCTCGAGCAACTTGAGGACTTCAACCTGGTCCTGCGTTAAGGCTAATTTAAAAACCTTCAGCGGAATTTTACTTTTTTGAGGGAAGACTAACTCATGCTTCTCATAGGGCCTTGAAGCTATTTGTCCAAACTTTTTAACCCAGTATCTGTTATCTGCGTCATATATGGCTATGCCTTGGTGCTCAACTAACTTGCTGAGGAAGCGCTTTTCAAAGTACCTTTTTAAGTCCCTGTCGCTGAAGCCGGGAATAATGAGGTTGCTTTGAAACCTTGTAACATTTGCCATGAGTCTATTAATCGAAGGTAGCAAGAAAATGTAGATGCCTCCACCTCTCACAACTCCCATTAATTTGCCGAGATCGTTGGGTTCGAGGTTATTTATCAGATCAGCGATGCAAGCACTATAGGTTCTCCCAAGAACAGCGTCGAGTTTATGGTATGACACGTATTCTACAGGGAAATCCCTAGGCGCTCCTTTTTCAAAAACCTCTCTTCTTAATGATCCATCGGAGTAAAAGGCATGGTACGCGTAAAGAACTTGCCCCGGGATAATTAACTCTTTTAATTCGTGGACGAAGTCCAGTAAGGTTGCCATCAACCTAGAGTCATCGTCTCCCATGATTACTAACAGTCTACGATGTCTACTCTTCGCTGCCTTTGAAAGCTCTTCATGCACCTCGTCCAAGTGCTCCAAGGGCACCAGTGGCATGCTAAAACCCCTGCAAAGCTGGATTAGAAGGCTTAATAAATTCTCTCAGCAGGGTGGTCGCGTACATCCCTTTGAATAGTTTAAACCTTACCTGGTACCCGTCTTCGATAAAACGATATTCAAAGCTCAGAGGCATCAAAGCAGCAACTCTGTACGTCCCCGCAGAAGATGCCTCGGGAATGGTCTTCAGCCTGAATAGTGCTATGTCTATCTCTTCCTCTCTGAGGAGCTCTTTTTCTAATTCGCCCTCCATGCCAAGGGAGAGCTGACTCTTGTAGCCAAATACTGGCAAAACGAGGGCGGCCTGCCCCTTATCTATCCACTGAGATACTTTGTCGATGTTGGAATCATTAACCCTCAGCAGCCCGGTTATTACTGGTAACGCTTCACTCTTAAAAATACCCACAGTATCGCCTATCGACGGATAAGCATAGGATAGCCCGCTTTCGATGCGCTTGCTAAGCAGTTTATTAAATAGGTAGGCTTGGTAGGCGCCGATAAATAACCTCTTTATATATGTCGAGATGGATCTCAAAGCGCCTACGTAGTCGCCTGGATGCTTAGCTAAATACTTGATTACCGCTCTTTCACTTCTAAGAGTTCTGGGAAACATCTCTAATGCTTGCTTAAAATCTCCAGTTTCTGCTAACAGTCTTCTCGCTTTTTGAGCCGCAGGAGATTCGTTGGGGAAAATTCTTAAAACCAGTTCCTCCACTGCCTCCTTAAACTCCCCCTTTATTACCTTCTTACCTACGATGTGGGTGACTGGCCGTATCGACCCAAATCTTTGGTATCCGTAGTAATTCGGCACCGCCTTTTTCTCAGCAAGTTCCTCAACTAAGTTGGTAAGGCACTCAAGACAACCCGCCTCCCTCACGCTTATAGTGAAGTAATTTCCTTGAAGCAGACCAGGTCGTAGCGAGAAAGGCCTCCTAATGGGACAATATAGTTTTAAAGAGGAATGTTGCATGTTAAAAACCTCTATCGCTTCTAAAGTAACCGAAATAGGTATAGAGATGAATTGGAAGGCTACAGCATTTGTATCCTTGAGACCAGCCAGACCTATGTCTTTTACCTCTAGTCCAAAATGCTTTGCCACTATTTTTACAGCTGCTAGAGTGTCGATTTTTCTTTTCTCCAGCACAAGCCAAGTATACTGCCCCTCGCCTTGACTATCGCAGCAATTGGAGAAGGCAACTCTCCCATCGATAGATACTTCTTGAACCTGAAAATCCTCTAGAAACTTCCGAAGCCTCCCTCCTGTACCCCTAGAAGCCAGAACGTAGTACTCCATCCCCAGATACTCGTCGAGTTGAGAATTCGTACGCGGGAACGCACTCATAGCTCGCGCTTCTGCACAGTTATAAAAGCTTTAATTTCCCGGTCAATTTATCAAGTAGTGCAGCCGGAGCTGGGCCTAGCCCTAGGGCGGTAACTGTGTTAGGTGCCAGTTGAGTCAACCCTCTATCAACGACTAAGACAGCCGTTACGCCAAGCTCTTGCGCTTTACGGTATAACTCCAGGAGCTCCTCCTCGCTATCAACTCTCAACACGATTTTCTTTTGTCCCTGCTCAATCCACCTTTCCACCAACCTCTTATCCTTTTTTAATGCTTCAAGCGCGGCTTCAACAGCTGCATGGCACCCCTGAGCAACCATCTTCCCCTTTCCCATTTCCAAGTCCTTCCTGATTATAATGGCCTGCTTTAGCTCTTGGGACTCCATGCTATAAACACCGTGGTGTCTCATAAAAAGCTAGTGCTTATGGTCTTGCTATGCCCTTTTGTAACCTATCTTGCGGAGAAAGTCAACTCTCCTCTTCTTATCGTCTTCTCTTTCAACTCCTGTAACCGTAAATCCATCTACCACGCCTAAGACGCCTCTGCCTTGATTCGTCTCAGCCACTATTACTTGTACTGGATTAGATGTTGCGCAGAATACATGGGTAACTTCCTGTATGTTCTTAACTTGGTTCAAGATATTTATTGGCCATGCATCCCTCAAGTAGAGGACAAAGATGTGCCCCGCGGCTATGCGTTTAGCTGCATCTATTGCAAGTTGAGTAAGTTCATAGTCGTTTCCGTCGTAGCGTATTAATCGATCCCCTGAAGCTTCGTTAAAAGCAAGCCCAAACTTCGCAGTGGGTACACTTGTTATTACCACCTCAGCAATATCCTCCACGCTTTTTATGAAGTGTGTTTGCCCTATGATTACGTTAGTTTTCTCAGGTACCGGTATGTCCACAACCTCTATCTTCAGATTGCTGCTCATCAACATCTATGCTATTGACACCTGGGAATAAATTTTACGCACATGTAGCTACTCTATTAAGAACTGGAAATTGTCAGTTATTTTTACCACTGGAATTGCCCCTGTTTCTGTCACGATGAATGTGTCCTCAAACTGGGCTACTATGCCTCTGCGAACCTCGACAAGCCTTGGATAATGGTATAGCCGTTTATACCTTACTAGGAGATCGAGGTCCTTTTGAGAGAATCCCTTATGTAAAGCCCATCGCTCAGCGAAGGGTAAACCCTTAAACTCTCTCCAAAGCCCCTCCAAAATATCATTTATTCTTTCATCGCTAGAAATCCTTTTTACTGATATAACTCGGTAAATGTTACTCCGCCCTAGATCCTCGACGAGTCCTCTGCCATTAGTCGCGAAGGGTTCTACAGCGTAAACTTCACCAGCTTCTAGCGAGCTTAGCTTGCATTCGTACCTCGGGATATTAGGGATGCTCTTTCCTGCGTGTAAATTGTACCTTTCAATTTTGTGTCCAGTAAGGTTTTCAACGGGTCTGAAGTGATGCCTCGTTATGGCTTCACTAATAGCTTTAGAGACATCGTAAATACTTTTTCTTGGCTTAAAAACTTCTTTTATAGTCATGAGAGCTTCAAATGTAGCTCTGGCCAGCTTCTTCCAGGCTTGGTTAAAAGTTACAGTTATCGCACTATCAGATATGTAACCATCTACGTGGACTCCTATGTCTATTTTTACAACGCCCCCTCTCGGTACAACTGCTTCATCGTTGGGGCACGGAGTGTAGTGAGCGGCGACCTCATTTATTGACAAGTTTACCGGGAACGCTGGAAGAGCTCCTCTAGATCTAATAAATTCCTCGATTTTTTCTGCTATGTCGAGAAGTGGTGTACCCTCGTTCACGATGTTAATTGCTAGCCTATGAGCTTCCAAGGCAATTTCCCCTGCCCTCCTGTACTTCTCTAACACCGAAGGTGCAGCTCCTTCCGGCATGAGAAAGACAAATAATTATGACCACAAAGCAAATTAAATATTATGCGAAACTTCATCCAGAGAATAAAGGGGGAACTTTCTACGATCTATAAACTACTTGAGAAGCTAGACTCTGACAGGGAGAGAATGCTCATGCTTACCCGAGAAGTGTCACGTAGATGCCGCACTGCAATATTTGCCCTTCACAGGGAAGATTACGCGGCTGCAGAGCACGAACTACTAAAGGCTAAAGAGCTTCTCGGGGAGATCTACAAGCTTAAAACAGAGTGCCCTCAAATCTACTTCTCGGGGGCAGTTTCCAGCGCGCAGGCAGAGTACATCGAGGCGGTTCTGCTCTACTCTATTCTCCAGGGCGCAGAGCCGTTAAGCTTTGAAGAACTACGGGTTGATCCGTATGCTTACTTAGCTGGTTTGGGCGATTTCATTGGCGAGCTTAGACGATATGTCCTAGATTTGCTTCGTAAAGGTCTGATAAATGAGGCTTGGAACGTATTTAACGTTATGGAAGAATTGTACGTGGAACTAAGCAAGTTTTCGTATCCAGAGGCACTAACGCCGGGACTAAGGCATAAGGTGGACGTCGCAAGAGCCCTGCTTGAAAACACTAGAAATGATATAATGTTTTTCGAAAGAAGCCAAGAACTCATCGAGAAAATTGAACAATCTAGACGCGCGTTGGAGTATTTTTGATTATGCTCCTTAGCGCGCGCATAAGGTAGACACAGGGTCTTATAGCCCAGCAGGCATGAAGCGTTAAAGCTAGCTAAGCGCTATTGGGAGTAGAGGAAAGTCACAAGAGATCTGGCGCAAAAGAGTAGCATGCTCCTGAGCACTTCACTGCTCCGCAGACAGCTCGAGCTCGCGGAAAAACCATCTCCCAACAGGGCTCAGCCTCTGAAACATTTTTATTTCTGAATTCCATCGAAAAAGTGAACTTTATGATGAATCATCATTCTAGAATTCCTCAAGGTTTTTCCATTGAGAAGGCCAGATACGCCCAGAGGAGAATAGCCGAGCTAATCCTTGAAGAAGACTTGATCCAAAACGAGGTTCAGCATGCTGCTGGTGTGGATGTTTCGTTTAAAGGTAACTATGCCTTTGGCGTAGCAGTGGTTGTAGAAAAATCCACTTTTTCTGTAATAGATGTCTCGATAGTTAAAACAGAGGTGAAGTTCCCCTATGTACCGACGTTGCTTGCTTTCCGAGAAGCTTTTCCTGCATATAAAGCTTTAAAGGGTCTAAAAGAGGAGTATGACGTCTTATTCGTGGATGGTAATGGTAGACTTCACCCCCTGAAGGCGGGATTCGCATGCCATCTGGGTCTAATAATAGATAAACCAACCATAGGAGTGGCGAAGTCTCTCTTGATAGGGCGGGTAGGCGCGTGGAGCAATGACACTGCCCCTGTTGTATACCAAGGAGAGACCCTAGGGGTTGCTTTAAAAGCTTCTTTTTCTTCCAAGCCTATCTACATAAGTGTTGGACATAAAATAACTTTGAGAAAAGCCGTGAAAATCACGAGAGAATTCACGAGAAGTGGTTTCAGAGAGCCTGAGCCGCTTAGACAAGCGCACAGGTACTCGGTGAAGGCACGCAAAAGAGACTAGTTCTTCTTGAGTATTTCCTTTATCCTTGTTGAAGAATAGTTTTCCAGCCTCTTGTCCAGCTGCCTGATTTCTGCTTTTATCCCTGTTTCTTCTAGTGCTCTTTCGATCAGCGGCTTAAGAGAAGTCTGATCGGGTCCCAGGAAGATTATATCGGGCTTTACTTCTTGTACTATTTTCCTAAAATCGGGCGGATACGTTCCAATAACGACTTCCGTCACTGCTTTTAATTCGCTAAGGATTTCGGCTCTCTCTTTTTCTGAAAGAACAGGTAGCCTGCCCTTAGTCTCCATAACCGTCTGATCCTTGGCTATAACCACGTAAACCCTACCCAGCTCTCTCGCCTTTCTGAGGAAATAGAGATGTCCTAGGTGGAGGATGTCAAAGACACCTCCAACAAGCACCCTTTTAGTAGAGGATACGTGCTGGGGCCACATAAAATCGACCTTGCCTAATAGTCTTAGTGCGTCAAGCAGTCCTTCCGCGTAAGATGAGCATGCGATAGACGTTAAGCAATCTTTCTTTGAAAGATAGTATCTCGCGTCGCTGAGGTAGTCTCTCGCAAGACGTATGAGTTCCTCCAGCTTCCTGTTCTGCGCAATAATCTTTAATGTTCCGAGAGCCTCTTCGATGTTTAAGATGTATCTCTCTGCATTTTTCTCGCATTTAGCCGCCTGTTCCAATCCTTGAGCACCTCCATTGACGTGCCTGTTCTATAGTATAAAAACTCTATCTCCGAGTCATGCAAATGCCCTGGGATTATCAAGGAGTGGGGAGGCCCACCTAAATCTTTGTTTTTTAGGTCTGAAAGTTTTCCAACAAATATTTGTTCATCTTCAGCCGTCGCCCTGGCTACGGCTATTGCCAGCGTATCTTCGTTTAAAACATTTTCCTTAAATTTCTCTTCTATCCTAAGCAGAAGCGAGGCAGCCTGAGGCGCTGTCAGATACCTTTGCTCTTCTTGCCGGATATCCAGCAAAAATATGGTGTGGAGACCGCGGGACAAATTATCCTTTAGCGTCTCGTAAGGAGTATAAGGATAACTTTTTAACTCCTCATCTTCAGGAAAAACAAGTGTAACTATTTTTCCAAACTTGTATACGTGAAGCCCCGTTGAGACAACTATGCCGTCTATTACTGATGCAGCCGGGATAACTTTAACCGCGATACCTAGCTTAAGCGCTTCTATTACCAAGGATGCATGCGTTGTTGCTAGGAGCGGATTTCCTACCACGAGTAATACTACTTTTTCGTTTCGGGCCCTCTCGAGAATGATCTTCGCGCCTCTGTTCTCAATGTCAGACCTCGTCAGCTGGATAATTTGTCTATTGAGAAGCCTAGATAACTTATCCAGGGAAAAACTTGGAATTATGCTGGTATAGGTTTCTACGAATACAGCGGAGGCATCGCTTACTTCGCTCAGTAGTCCTAGCGGAATATCTCGAAGGTTGAAAAGCCCAATCCCAGCTAAGACTAGCATAAAGGTGCCGGAAACCTATTTCCTAATTTACCTTGAGGCAGCTGTTACTTCTTGGTTATTGGCAGTTTGATGTCAAGTCTCTTAACCAGCTCCTTGTATCTATTTCTCACTGTGACCTCTGTGACTTTAGCAGCTCTAGCAACCTCTTTTTGGGTCCTCATCTCTCCGTTCTGGATTGCCGCTATATAGATCGCTGCCGCTGCTAGACCAGCTGGATCCTTCCCTGCAGTTAAGCCAACACCCCTAGCCTGGTCAATTATCTCCATTGCTCTTTTAATAGTGGCTCCTGATAAACGTAGCAATGAACCTATTCTAGGGACGAAATCAGCGGCATTTGGTAAGGGAACTTTTATCGATGCTTCTCTCAGCAGCAACCTGTAGCATCTAGCAACATCTTTCCTGCCAGCCCTCGTGTATAGAGCTATTTCGTCGAGTGTTCTCGGTAGGCGCATTTCCCTACATGCAGCATAAACCGCTGCCGCCATAACTGACTCGATTGATCTACCCCTGACAAGGTTGCTATTCAAAGCGCTCCTGTATATCTCGAGTGCCCTGTCTAGAACAGCCTTTGGTAGACCTAGCTGTGCTCCCAGCCGTTCGAGCTCTATTACTGCCTGGGCAAGATTCCTCTCCATTGAGTTCTGAGCTCTAGCCCTTACTTGCCATTTCCTCAACCTAAGCATCTCTAAGCGTTTTCTTAGACTTATTTCTCTTCCTGCAGCATCTTTTCCAACCCAGTCAATATCTGTTACTGGGCTTTCAAATCCATAGCGGGTAATTGGCGCACCAACTCTGCTTCGCTTCTCTCTTTCCTCGGGTGTGAATGCACGCCATTCCGCTCCTTGATCGACCTCCCTTTCACTCATGACATAGCCGCAGTTAGCGCAGATTATTTCCCCGCGTGTAGAGTCATAGATTAACCTCGTGCTTCCGCATTGAGGACAGCGAAGCTCTCCCTCCTTCGTTTCCCCACTATTTAAACTATCTTGCCTAAAGCTACCCTTAGACATTTTTTTTCACGCCCGAAATCCATTTAAATCTTTCCAATTACTTTTTGTGCAGCTTATATTTAAGTTTTTCGTTTCTATAAAGAAGAGCTTTGCCTACGAGCGTTTAACCTCTTGCGCGCGCATGGTAGCTGGACCTTAATGTTTCGTTAGCGCGCGGGGCGGGTTTTCCGCGAGCTCGAGTAGCCTGCG
>JAJHRM010000287.1 GCA_020832965.1 Thermofilum sp.
TGGCATAGTAGAACTCATATTTATTCACATACTCCTCCGTGTTCAGACCCACGGGGTGCAAACCTATCCACCCAGTAAATGCATCGACAATCCTCAAACCTTCCCCACGATACTTCTTTAAGCGCGCGCGCTTCACCATAATGCTGGGCCACCAATGATTCTGAGAGTCTAGCAGGAACACGTTTACACCATATCCAGTAGCCCAGTCAACATGCTTCATCAACACAATATCACTAATAGTATCGTACCTTCCCAGCAATGGGTCATCGTCCTTACGAGGAATAGAAGACATATCAAAAGGCAAATACACAGCCATAACAATTACTCCCTTATCAAAGAGCACCTTCCCAAAATTCTCATACTGCCTAATATAAGGCAAATCCAACTCTGCTCTGCGCTCGTTCCCAGCTGAATCTCTGACCAGAGCAACTATTTTGTATTCCCTCCCACCAACAATATCCTTTATCAGAACTGAAAACCTTTCCTCCAGGCTATCAAACTTTCCGTCAGCTGGTGTTAAGACGAAATCCCTCTCCTTATCTGGAGGGAAAACTTTTGGATAATCCTCTGGTCTCATCCCATACTTCTCGATCATGTAGTAGTATTCAACAGGTATGAATCGAAGCTCAGCGTAGGAAATTGGACTTCTATCATCCCTAGCAACAAAAGTCACATTTATATCGTAGATCTTATCTAAATTTTCCCTTGTAGGGACCCAGCTCAGATTTACTATCGAAGGCGGATTCTTATCCGATAAGCTCCTCTCAACGAAGTAGTAGGCTCCAATCAGGATGATAAGGATAGCTGGTATTATCAGATACCTCCTCATATGAAGCCTGACGAATTGCTTAAATAAAGGTTTTTGTCCGTATGGGCGAAGGACTTACTTTCTTATAATGAAATGTTATGCATGAAGATGAAATAGAGTTTATGCTTTAGATTTATACTCTTCTAAAATATCTCTGAGCACTTCCAGATAGCTGAATGAGTGCTCGACAGACGGCTCGATTGCCGTATACTCATGCCATTCATTAAAGCTAGTTATCAAGATAATTTTCTGCGAGTATTTGAGAGCTATTTCAAGCTGTTCCCTAAATCTTTCCGGTGTTTTAGGAAGAACAGGATTCTGCGCATGCGGCCTGGCAGCCCTGTCATCATAGCCGGGTAGTGCATCGGGGATGAACTGAACCCCAATGCTTTTGCATACATGATACCATTCCCCATATTTTTTATCAACTAATTTCTCAAAATTCATTACTTTTTCAGGTGCCTCAAGCATGTTGTACGGTGTAACCCCATCGTAAAGCCTTATTCTCTCCTTCCACGGAGAGATGCTTGGATCTTGCCAATACACCTCGTCCCCTACTATGTAAAGCTCGTATCCCCTCTTTTTCATAAAGTCTTGCAGTTGTTGAAAAGCTCCATTTACATCACCGGTGTAGCATCTTGATAGGTAGAAGAAGCTGAAAATTTTCCCATTAACCTTTAGAACGGACTGGCTGCTAAAATAATTGATGGACAAGTAATCAAAATCTTTAATTATCTGCTGAATATTTTGCGGATCGCTCATGTCAATTACAATATCTCTGTCCCTAGTAGCATATTTTAATCTCCCGAGGCTTTCATAATTTATACCGAATTTTATATCTTTGATCAATGGATTATGTAGAAAGTTTTTAAAATTTCTATCCGGCTCACCTTTATATCCTTCGTATTCAGAACCCCACCAGCTCGGCAAAATGAAATCTATGCCGTATCCCGTCATCCAATCTATATGCTTGCTAATAACAATCTCATCCCCTGAGTCGTACTCTCCCAGCAAAGGCTTCCCTTTATATCCTTCGTTCCAATGGACTCCATTAGAACCATACCAAGGGTAATAATAAACCCCGACCAGTATATCATCCGTCTTAGCTATATTCTCAAACTGTCTTATATAAGGAGTTTTCACTTCCACTGTTCTCTCATTCCCAGCAAGGTCTCTAACCAAAGCAACTATCTTGTACTCCCTACCGCCCACAATATCCTTTATAGGAACAGAAAATTTCTCCTCTAGGCTGTCGAATTTCCCGTCTATGGGTGTTAGGTTGTATACTCTTTCCTTGTCTGGTGGGAAGACTTTTGGGTAGTCTTCTGGCCTCATCCCGTATTTTTCAATCATGTAGTAGTACTCCACAGGAATGAATCTGACCTCCGCGTACACTATTGGTGTCTTGTCGTCCCTCGCTGTGAATGTCACGTTTATGTCGTATATCTTGTCTAGGACGACCCTCGTGGGCGTCCAGTTCAGCCCGACTATTTCTAGGCGTGAGGGGTTCACGAACTTGGCTTCGAAGAGCCTCCGCTCAGCCTCGCTCACAGCATTGTCTGAGAGTACCTGGCTGAGCAGCATCGCCACGTCGATGGAGCGCCTCTTCTCCCTGGGCAGTGATGCGTAGAGGTCTACGAGCCCCCTAGAACTCTCATTAAAGTCTTCAACGTTCTTGAAGAGGAGAGCCTCCTCCTCGGGTAGCTTCCCAAGCGCGTATGCAAGCAGATAGTTGGGCCTGTAGGGGTCTGTCCCATAAACCCTCTCCGCATCATCAGGAATACCGTCACCATCAGAATCAACAACACTCACACTGCCGCCAGGCACAGAAACATTGACAGGGGCCTGTACGGGAGCACGCCCACCGCCAACAAGAAAGCGATAAGCGAGAAGCAATCCCAAAACAAGGAAAAAGAAAACAGCCAAGACAGCAAGCCTCCTCAAAGAGGTTCGCCCAAAAAAATGTATTGACTCGAGGATTTAAGGCTTTCCCATGGCATCTCTGAGTAGTCACCGTGCAGAGGCAAAACTCCAACTTTAAAGATCCTCGCCTGACCATCCCATGCTAATGTCTAGGAGTATCTAGCTGTATGTAAGTTCTCTGTAAAAGCACGCACGTCTAGAACTGGCATCTTTCACGAGCCTTTCTCCTGTTTTCCCTTAGAGCCTCCCTGTCGATATCGTATTCTACGATTTCGTCCACATTGATATTCATATAGCGGATATACTCTTCCCTGGAAACACCGCTTGGCAACCTCAGCTCTACATACCTCTCAACAACGTCCCTCAGCCCCCATCCACCCAGTCAGGAACCTCCACCACTAAGCGCTTCGCGCGCTTCTTATATCTTTTCACTTAACTCTTCCTTGAGCAGAGGCTTAGCTCTGAGTTAAATTTGATTATTCAACAGTATGCTTTTTCTCTTTGCTCAACTAATAACACATGCACTTTTTTGGAATCTCATAGAACTTCATAGATTATTCGGATGTCACCAATTCTAACTCTACTAGGTATCTTTATATCCCTTCAAGAAGCCTCTCAATAGATTTTTTAGCTCTTCTAGAGACTATGACCTGGAAACAAACAGCTTCAGCCTGAGCTTTTAGTTTCTTTAATTAAATCTTCAAGGCTTACGCTAAGACCTTCAGCTATTTCCTTTTTCGCCTCTGCTAGTTCTTTTTTCTCTTCCTCACTTAACTCTTCCTCGGGTAGAAGCATAGCTCTTAGTTTAAAAAGTTCAATCCTAATTAGGTCCAGCTTATCTAGTACTAATCTCAACTGTTCTTCAGTAACAGTTATGCTCATTCATACGCGCTAGAAGCATTACCGAGACCAGAGATTAATAAAGCTTTTCTGCAGTCAAATGAAAAAA
>JAJHRM010000288.1 GCA_020832965.1 Thermofilum sp.
TTCGCGCACAACCTTCTATATGATTACAGGGCCGCGGTTGACAGGAAGATGCTCCTCGACAGCGGCTACAACCTCACCTTCGAGTCGTACGATAGCGGTAGGGTGATACTGAAGTGGGTTAAGGGCAACCGGAGCATAACTTTTGTTGACACCATGAATTACTTCAGGACTAGCTTAGAGGAGATAGGCAGGGTTTTCGGCCTGCCCAAGCTCCAGATGCCCAGCACTTACGAAAGCATAGGTGAGTGGAAGCTCTACTGCATGAGGGATGTTGAGGTGCTGGCCAGGGCCGTGATCGAGCTTCTCAAGTTCATGGAGGAGGAGCTCGGGGAATTCGCTCTAACCGCGGCTGGCTTCGCCTACCGGGTGTTCATGAAGAAGTTCAAGCCCGCGCGCGTCAAGTTCAGGCCCCCGGCCGACCCCCGCGTCAGAAGGTTGGAGGAGGAAGCATACTACGGTGGCAGGTGCGAGGTGTTCAGAGTCGGAAGGGTTGAGCGCGTGGCCGTGCTGGATGTTAACAGCATGTACCCGTACGTTATGAGGAACTTGGTCGTACCCGTGAGGCCCCTCGCTTACATCCAAAGACCACCGCTGGAAAAGCTCAGAGATTGGGTTAGCAGAGGCGTACCGGTTATAGCCAAAGTCAGGCTGAGCGTACCATGCACCCTCAAAGTGGGGCCTGCGCCCTATCGAGTGAGGAAAGGGGGTAAGCTCCTGTTTCCTACAGGCCGCTTCATCACCACCCTCTGCACCCCCGAGCTGAGGCTGGTGCTAGACTGGGTGGAGGAGGTTTTCGAGGCGGTTGTGTACAAGGGTAGTCGGGTTTTCACTGAGTACGTAGACCACTACTATCAGAAGAGGCTTGAGGCGAAACAGAGGGGGGACAGCGTGAGGGATTACTTCTACAAGCTCCTGCTTAACAGCTTATACGGGAAATTCGCGGAGCGGAGGAGGGATCAGAGGTTTGTGGCCGATGTGAAGCTCGATGCCGATTTCTCCATCATTTTCGCGCACGGAAAGAGGTACAAGGTCGTGGACAACATGCTGATACAGGTGGTGCAGAGGGACGTGGATTACGGAAAGTTCACCGCTGTTTCAGCGTTCATCACCAGCGCCGCGAGGGCCTATCTGTACAGGATCCTCACGGCTGTACCTTACGAGAAGCTCGTGTACTGCGATACGGATTCCATCCACATAGCTGACGACTTCGATTGGCAGAGCTGCCTGAAGCTCTTCATCGAGCACGCGCACGCGCAGCCCGAGGCCAAGGTGGAGGTCGTGAGGGATCTCCAGTTCCAAATCTTGGTGCTGAGAAGCAACCTGGGCAGGCTTAAGGTGGAAAAGAGGGGGGTTGAGGGTGTCTATCTAGCGCCTAAGGTCTATAGGGGTGGAGGTGAGGTGAAGGTGAAGGGTGTACCCAAGCGCTCGGCCGATGATTTGAGAAACAGGTACCTTGTTGAGAGGCCCCTGGGCTTCAGGGAGAGCCTAGTCAGGGGCCTTGGAAACGATAGGGTCTACTGGGTCGAGGAGGAGAAGATACTCAAACTGAGCAATGATAAGCGGGTGTACTTCGAGGACGGCTCAAGCGCCCCAATATGCTTAAATACTCTGGACGACTCATACGAAACGTGGGGGTGAAGGTAACGGTGCATAGGGAGAAAGAGGCGGAGTGCTTCAACAGGCTCCGCGTGCTGAACCGTAAAAAGGCGGTGATAAGGGCCAGGGCTAAGGCCGCGCAGCACATTCAAGCTGCGATCGACACGCTGAGCAAGAGGCTGGAAAGGGAGCCCAGCAAGGAGGTGAAATCCTACATTCTGAGGATGATCAAGATGCTTGAGAGCAACATAGCGATGCTGGAGATGGCAAACAAGAAGGCAGCTGAGGAGATCGAGGCGGAGGAGCAGAGGTGGTACGAGGAGTGCGCGGAGGTGGTGCACTACGCTCTCCAGAGGTACACACCTCCGAGCCAGAGGTAGGTGATGGGGGATGGTCGAGATAAGGGCTAGGTGCACTCGAAGGGATATGGAGCTGGACATCAACCAGTTCTTCGAGTTCCACTGCGGAGACTGGCAGCCACAGGATCCCAACCTGGTTTTGCTGATGGAGGTCGAGGAGGTGAAGGAGAAGCTGGTGCAGAACGCTAGGTGCTGGAACTGCAGGTGGAGCCTGCTATTCATCCTCGGTCTTTACGCGGTCGAGGAGGAAGGGGGTGGGGGAGAGGGGGGTTAGGGCCCGTGAGCGTCAGCAAGGTACTGATTTGCCCGAGGTGCAAGCACTGCCTCGCGATGGAGTACGATCTGCGCGTGAAGTGCGCTAAATTCGGGTGGGTTAAAGCGCGGTTGTACTGCAACGGGTTTGAGGAGGGGGAGCGCGGGCCATAGCGCTCCAACCGCGCCGCACGCGTACCGAAAGGTTTAAATAGGGGTTTTTTACTCTACACCTCGGGGGTAAGCCCCCATGCATCCCGTAAGCGAAAAAGGAGTGAAAACCCCCGCCTGGGCCTCTTCGGCCCAGGCAAGCGGGGCCGGGTTGGGGGTTAGCCCGGCCCTCCAAAGCCTCTTAGCGAGGATAGAGGATGCCCTCATCGACCTCGCTGATGCGGAGTTTGCTAGGATGCAAGGGAAGAGTCGGCGTGAAGACGTAGAGGAGATTCTTGAGCGCATCAAGGAAGCGGAGGAGACGGCCCGGAAGTTGCTCAATGCTGTGAATAGTGGTGTTAGAGGTAGGAAGGGTGTTAGAGGGGTTAAGCGGATCCACGCATATCTCGTCGAGGCGGAGCGGAGGATCAAGAAGATCCTCGCTGGGAGGGGCAGGAATAGTGATTGGGGCCTAGCCCTCGATTTCATCAGGGCAGCCTGGGTTGATGCTCAGGAAATCATCGGTAACACCGGAGCTCAGATTGAGGCGGTCGAGGGAGCGGAGGATCTCGTGATTCCGAGTCCACGGGAGGTCGAGCTTCCTGAGGCCGAGGAGGTGGAACGGGAGTATGAGTGAGGACAAGGTCGAGAGAAGGAGGGTCTGGGAGGACTACGCGCACTTCCTCGAGCTTCTGATTTACTGGAGGGATTTGGATCCGATCCTGCACAGCATGCTGAGGATGGTGAAGAGGTTCAGCGTGGACGACCTCTTGGTGATCGGCGATGTTACAGAGTTCTCCCGCTTGGTTGACGATTGCAGGCATTACAGGGAGGTTATCTGGATGATCCAGTCCGAGCTGGAGAGAAAGCTATTCGAGGTGAAGAAGCGGGGTGAGGGCTGAGATGATAGCGGAGATCTTATGCCTTGAGAACGGGGCGATGAAGTTTTCACTAAGAACTGAGAGTAACCGGATACTCTGGGAGGGCTTCATCGACATGGTGGTAACCAAGACGTGGTGGGGCAAGCTGAGGCCCGGCGTGATCAGCTTCATGAAAGTGAGGCGCGTGGAGATAAGGGAGGAGGGCTTCGAAGATGTGAGGGGTCTGGCCATCACCGATGATGAGGTGAGGTTGCTTGAGCGGATCTTCGAGGGCAGGAAGAGGGTGAGGGTGGCATGGCTATGGGATTAACCGCAGCCCTCAGGGCCAAGGTTAGAGCGCACATCTACTCCGCTCAGAAAGCCTTGAGGGAGGCTGATAAAGCAGTGCTGGAGGGCTCAGTGCTCAGCGCTAAGGCTTATTTGGAAGAGGCTAAGAG
>JAJHRM010000289.1 GCA_020832965.1 Thermofilum sp.
CCGGTGGGGGAGGCTCTACGCGGAGCTCGCGGAGAAGCGCGCGGACCCCGTCCTCGCCGCAGCCCGCTTCCTGACGCTGAGGGAGGTGCTCGAGCTAGTGGAGCGCGCGGGCCTCAGGGTGAAGCGCATCCTGCAGGCGCTCGACTACGAGCCGCTCACCGTGCCGGAGGCCGAGCCGCCTGTATACGAGGGAGGCTCGTGCGGCGATTGCGGGGTAGCCCTCGTCGCTGCCGCGCGAGAGTAGCCTCCGCGCCTCGGCCTTCCCACGTTTAGCGCGCGGAGACATCTAAGCCCAGGAATGGAATACCGGGAAGCATATGTATGGTGGAGAGGTCTTACTCTTTCAAGAACCTCCTTAAGTTAAGGAAACTCGTAAGGACTGTTCAGACGTGGCTCTGTTATCGAATAGTTTGCGAATCTCATTTAGAAAAATGAAGTAGCAGCTTTCCCAGTGAACCTGCCGACCTCGGCGACTACAAACGCGCAGCGCCTCGTGTTCAAGCCGAACACAGCGCCTCTTTTCCCGCTCTAGCCAGCGCAAACCGCTTTCCGGAAGCCGCCTCGAATTAAGCCTGGGGATTCCAGCGCTCCAGCTGCACATTGCTCAGAGCCCCATCATTGCTCAGAGCGTAGCTCTGTGCGCCCCGCTGTAACCCGGCTGTATTCCAAGGCGTTAAGCAGCTTCACTTTCGTTACCCCGGCTAGAGCTTTGATCAGCCGCTGCTCTTTCGTGGATACGATAACCGCACCTCTTTCGGCCAGCCTTTCCAGTATAAGGGGGACGAGAACCTCGGCGGCGTAATCGTCGAGACCCACTATGGGATCGTCCAGTATGTAAACCTGAGCTCGAGTGACAAGCGACGAAGCTAGCTGGAGCCTCCTCATTAAGCCCTGAGACAAGCTGTCGACCCTGGCTTCACCCGGCAAGCTCAGCTCCGCTAACGTATCCTCAACACCCCCGCCGTCGTACAGCAAAGAAACGATTTTCAGGTAATCCTTAACCTTTACGCGCTTCGGAAGATCGATAACCTCCGGGATGTAAAAGATCTCCCTTCTGTGCTTCTCCGCCGCCTCACCCTCGATCAGTACCGATCCAGACAACGGCCTCAGGATCGTCGCTATCGTCTTGAGGAGGGTCGTTTTGCCGACGCCGTTAGGACCGTACACCAGTAGGATTTCTCCTCTCTCCAGCGCGAAGCTTACTGGACCTATGACGGGGAAGTTCCCGTAGCCGGCAACCAAACTTTGGGCTTCAAGCAGGGGCATGCTCCCACCCTTCCAGCCACACTCTCAGCTTAAACCATGCCGCGTATATTGCCAGCGAGACCAACGAGGAGGCGAGCAGTACGAGGCGACCATCGATCTCCAGCAAGGGGTCGAGCGATCTCGCGTTGACGAAGAAGAAGAGTGCTACGGAGATTGGAATGAGCGCCGCGTAAAGATCGTTGAGCTCGCCCTCTTCGGGTGAAGGAGCTATTACAACTACGAGAGGGAGCGCTATCGAGACAGCGTGCAGCAGGCCTTTCAAAGTACCGAGACCCACTGCCTCGATTATCTTGAAAGAGAGGGCGTAAAGTGTTAGCGCGCACGCCAGGTTAAAGGCTAGGTTGACCGCAAACCAATCCAGTCTCGCGCCCCTCAGGTAAAATAGCGGCCAGAGTTTCCCGTCGATGTACCGCAGCCCGCCGAGGCATAGGGGGAGCAGCGCGAAGGTTACAGCGCTGGAGCAAAGGGCTAGCAGCGTTATCAAGACCCACCAATCCGGCTCAGCAAGCTTCGCGGGACACACCGCTAACTTAGCCTCATCCCAAACCATTGATACCTCCAGCGTCAAGGGACCTAAACGGATATCTAAGCAGCCGCCTAGCGCGCGCAACGAGGGGGGAGCGAGCAGGGCGGTTAAAATTATGACGGGAATTGCTGTCAGGAGTAACGGAGCTGGGTTCAATATCGTGACCGGTCTGTTAGCTAAGTAAAAGATTACCGCGAATAACATCCTATTTAGCAGCTTGGCAAATTGCTTAAATGAACCCGCGAGCAATACGAGTAACGATACGAGTAGTGCCACATGGGCTTTCACCCCTACGTGGTAAAGCAAAGCAAGCGCAGCAGCGCTCGAAAAAGGCGCGAGCTTCCAACCGAACACCGTCAGCATCGAGGACCACACAAACGCGTGCCACTCCCAGCTCAGCATGTTGAGACCGAGGGGGCGCGAGACGATGAACAAGTAGAGGTAGAGGGGAGGGGTGAGAACCACTAACACCGCTAGCCTGTTCAGTGCAGTTAAACGGAAAGTCCGGGTAGCGGGGAGGTGCTCAACGTGGAGCGCGGCAAACGCGTCGAGCACCGACTGGCAGGCTGCAGAGAGGAGAGCGAACGTGAATGCCATCTGGAGCGCCGCGACCTCGACAAACGAAGCCGTGTTCTGCGGTGTCTGAAATAGGTAGGCGTAGGCGGCTGGTAGGAGGAGCGCGGCTGTAAGCAGCCAGTAACGCCAGTTGGTTAAAGAATTTTTAGCTAATTCAACGAACAACATTATGAAATTGTTCATAGTAGTATCAAACGTAAAGTTCCGTATAGGTTGTAACGAGGAAGTTTGGAAGGGACGAAGGCTGGCGCGGCTGGCACTCAGCGGGCGTGAAGCAGTCGCACTTCGGGGGCCAAGCCTGACAGCTCTTCATTCCGCATGACTCTACCCGGCACCGGCTCTGGCAATCGTCGCAAATGTGGTGGTAAAGAAGCACGGAGATTATCGCGCTAATGATTACAGAGATTGCGGCTGCAAGCACAGCTGGAGGGATCGCTACACCTTTCCTTTTTCTTGCCACTTTCCGATCGTAGAAGACTGCACCTAGCGAGGCGAGCGGCAAGGCGGCTGCAACAGCTGGCCACACGTCCACAGAAAGCGCGTAGCCGCCGTACGGCGTTCTTTCGATGCTGCAGAACGATGGTTGCTTACCTTCTTTTAACGATTGCAAAGCATAAATAGCTATGGCGGCGTTAACGTAAGAAAACGTCACATTGAAAATTGCAAACGCTATAAGGGCATCGGCAATTACGCGCGTAACGGCGCCAGCTTTCATTAAGAAGCGTGATTCTTTCCTCCTATATATTTTTCGGTTACTGATGCTGGTGCCTGAAACCGCTGCCCAGTACGGAGTTCGAGATACCTTGCGACATTGCTAATAATAGTTTATTGGCAACGCGACCCGTGCCCGTGCGATAGTTAGGTTCATGCCTCTCCAACACTAGCGGCTTTCCGCCTTTTCCAGCGAACGCACCCAGCACGAGCGCCATGTCGGCAGGAACGAATATTCGATGAGAACTTTCTAACTTGAAAAGCGGCAATTACGCGCGATTACATAGCTTTCATCACAAAAATTCTGGATTCCCTTTTCTCCCACTTTGTAGCGCGTGGAGCGCATCTTTTAAATTCTCCGGTTTCTCGCACGCGCGTGGAACCCCGCGTACTCGGCGACGAGCTGATCGCTGTCGGGAGGCGCGTGAAGCTGTTGAAGCGCAGGTTCGAGTTCGGGGGCAGCATGTTCGAGAAGGACGTTGTGGCGTTCGGCGAAGCAGCGATCGTGGTCCCCCTGCTCGAGAGCGGGAAGGTCGTGATGGTGAGGCAGTGGAGGCCTGCGGTCAAGGCGTGGGTGCTGGAGGTGCCGGC
>JAJHRM010000025.1 GCA_020832965.1 Thermofilum sp.
TCTCTAGCTGTGAAGGCCCGGGCGCTCGCCCTCGGCACGCGGGTAGTCGAGCAGCGGGTGAGGCAGGCCCTCTCTCTAGGCTACTACCAGGCTTTAGAATGGTTGAAGGACATCTCGTACGCGATGAGGGTGGGGCTCTCGCTGCTAAACACGCCGAAAGCCTACTGGCCCGAGATCACGTGAACACGAACACCGCAGGCAGCGCGGAAGCGCTCGGCA
The DNA here is from genome assembly GCA_020832965.1 of Thermofilum sp. The sequence continues at coordinate 220 of JAJHRM010000025.1, forward strand.
TCAGAGAAGCCGAATGGAAGGCGGAGAGAGCGGCGCCCGTCCAATGAGCAGCGTCGGCACGCACGCGCTCGCGCACCTGGGAACCGCGATGCTGTACGCGCTGCACGTGACGCTGGACGCGCACACCCCGCCCACACCGGCGCTCCGGCCCCTCGCACCCTCCATCCAGGTGAAGATCGCGGTGAGCGGCAGGATAAGCCCGCAGGGGCCGGCGCCGGCCGCGAGCGCGGCGGTGGCAACCAGCCCCACCGATTTCACCAGGAAACCGAGCGTAGAAGGGCCCCTCGTCTCCGAGACGGGGCTCGTGCTGGCGGCAACCACGCTGGCGCTCACCGCGGCCGAGCACTTAGCTAAGAGCCGGGAATGCTAGCCGCGGCGGTTGCGCTGGCCCTCCTCCACTTTGGGACACCGCTAGCCTACTACGCGTACCTCAAAGCCAAGTGGCTCGGCAGGCCCTGGGGCTTGAGGAGGGACGCCGGCTACAGGCCGAAGGTCACGGTCATCGTGCCCACCTACAACGAGGCGAAGTTCGTGGAAAAGAAGCTCGAAGACATCGCGAGGCAGAGCTACCCGAGGGAGCTGCTGGAGGTGGTCGTGGTGGACTCGGCCAGCAGCGACGGCACAGCCGAGATCGCGAGGAGGTGGGCGCAGCGGGCCCCCCTCAAAGCGGTCGTCGTGGAGGAGCCGGAGCGCAGGGGCAAGGCTTGCGCGCTCAACACCGCCCTCAAGCACGCGAGCGGCGAGATCGTCGTCATCACGGACGCCGACTCCACCTGGGCGACCGAGGACACGCTCGAGAGGGCGGTCAGCTGGCTCGCAGACCCCCAAGTGGGCGCGGTAACCTGCCTCAAAAAGCCGGCGGGCAAGGGGGTTGCGGGCGTCGAGGAAGGCTACAGGGACTACTACAACACACTGAGAGTCGCGGAAAGCAAAATGTGGGCCACACCAATATTCCACGGCGAGCTCGCGGCCTTCCGCAGGAGCCTGCTCGAAACGAACGGGGGCTTCCCAACGGATTTGGGCGCGGACGACAGCCACACCGCCACCCTCATCGCGCTGAAAGGGTACAGGGCCATCGCGCCGGAGGACGTGTGGAGCGTCGAAGCCGTGCCCCGCGAGTACCACCGGTGGAGGGTACGGAGGGCCCAGCACCTTATCCAGCACTTCGCGCGGGCGCTGCCGCGGCTGCGCGAGGCGCCGCCCCCCTTCAGGAAAGCGCTGCTGATGGAGGCGTGGCTCCACCTCGCCAACCCGTGGCTGCTGCCGGCCGCGGCCCTCCTGCTCGCAGCGGAAGCGGCGAAGGGGTCGCCGCCCGCGATCGCGATGCTCGCGCTCGGCATCCTGCTGCTCGCGTACAAGCCCTACAGGACGTGGGTCGCCATGCAGCTCTACCTGATAGCCGCCGCGCTCAGGAACCTCAAAACAAAGGAGATAGCGTGGGAGAAAGAGGCGAAGTAGCGTGAAAATAGTGCTCGTGGCGCCCAGCTACAGGTCTAGCGTTACCATTCGCGTTAGCGCACGCGCTTGATGAAAATCTTCGTGGGCATACCCTCCTACAACAGGGTCGCGGCGCTGGGGCTGTGCGTACGCTCGTTCGTGGGCAGCAAGCTGGTGAGAGGGTTCGTGATCGTGGCCGATGCCGCGTCGGCGAGCGAAGCCGAAGAGTACGCGGCAGCCGCAAAGCTCGCCGCGGACGCAGGGTTCGAGGTGATACACGACATCAGGGTCGGCAGGAGGGGCTCAGCGAAGGCGCGCAACAAAGTGTTCGAGCTGGCCGCAGAGAGGCTCGGCAACAGCGGCGCGCTCGTACTGTACGATGACGATTTCGTTTACCCGGGAGACCACGCACTGGTGCCAGCCCTCCGCTGGCTGAGAGAACCCTCGGTCGGCGCGGTAAGCGGTAGGGTTGTCAACTTGAGGAGAAGAGGAGTGGACCCGGACTTCGCGCTCAACGTGCCCCACTTGGCTGACATCCTGACTAAGCTCACGGGCTTCATCGTACTAGACAACAAGCACGGGCCTAGAGAGGTCGAGTACACAACACCGCTAATGGCGATGAAAGTTGAAGTGCTGAGAAGGGGCGTTAAGTACGACGAGAACTACAAGGGGACAGGGTACAGGGAGGAGAGCGACCTGCAGAGACAGGTCAGGGCGCTCGGGTACAAAATAATTTTCGAGCCCAGGTTCTACACGTACCACATAGCCGCAGAGAGCGGCGGCAACAGGTACTCGGACCTCGAAGACAGGATGTACTGGAAGTGGAGGAACCACACGTACTTCATGAGCAAGTGGCGGTACCCCCTCCACAAAAAGGTGCTAAGCTACGCGATACTGACCGCGTACGCGCTGCTGAACGGGCCCCCTGCAGTGAAAGGGATAGCAAGGGCGGTGCGCGAATGAAAATCGTCTACGTGCACCACCACTACTGGCCAGTCGTTGGGGGTCTGGAGAACGTGGTCAAGGCGCTGGCGGAAGGCATGGCAAAACTCGGGCATGAGGTTCACGTAATAACGAGCACACACGGAGCACAGGGCAGACCAAGGAAGGAGAAAGTAAACGGAGTGCACATACACAGAGTCAGAAGCATACGGCTCGGCTACCCAGACCTAACACGCCCACTGGAATACCCCACCGACGTGTTGAAAAACGCCGATGTAGTGCACGGACACAGCCAAAACAGCCTATTCACAGCGAAAACAGCTGAGAAGGCCAAGGAACTGGGGGCAACAACGGTAATACATTTCATAGCAGTGAATGCATTAAACGACCACCCAACCCCTTGGGTCAGGTTCCTAGGACCTTTCTATGCTAGTTACATGGTTAGGAAAGCTATTGAGTTGGCTGATCTCAGGCTTGTTAAGAGCTTTCGGGATCTAGAAATTTTGAGGAGTAGGTATGGTGTTGAAGCTCATTACATACCTGATGGTGTTGGCGAGGAGATTGTTAATGCTCCTAACATGGCACAGGAGTTCAGGGAAAAATATGGGATTCAAGAACCATTTGTCGTGTATGTTGGTAGATTGCATAAGCTGAAGGGTGTAGATGTATTGATCAAGGCTGTGAGCATAGCTGTGAAGGAGTACCCAAAGCTTAAGGCAGTTATTATAGGGCCTGGGGATCAGAAGCCGTACAGAGAACTTGCGCAGAGACTAGGGGTAAAAGATAACGTCGTATTTCTTGGATACGTAGATGAAAAGACAAAGATAGGAGCGCTAGACGCGTCAATAGCATTAGTGCTGCCAAGCATATGCAACTATGTCGAGGTCTTCTCGATAGTGATATCAGAGGCGTGGGCAAGAAACAAACCAGCAATAGCATCAGCGGTAGGAGAAATACCGTATAGGGTCACACACATGGTCAACGGCCTACTGGTAACGCCGAGAAATCCTAAGGCGCTTGCCGAAGCAATATCACTACTCGCCAACGACAAAGAGTTAAGTAGAAAGCTCGGTAGCGAAGGTAGGAAAAATGTATCCACTTGGGACGAAATAGTTAGCAAACTGATTAAAATATACACAACGGGGTAGGCATGCTCGTACTAGTAACCAGCGGAACAGGATTCACGGAGGCCACTTCGTGGATAAATTGGCTAAGAAGGAGTAATTCAGAGCTAAGGTAAATGCAGAATGTTCGCGTCGTCCAGCAGCGTGTACGGCGAACCCGAGGAGATACCCGTCGGAGAGGACGCGCCCGTGAGGCCCGTCTCGGTGTACGGAGCGAGCAAGGCGGCCTGCGAGAACCTCATCCACGCCTACTCCAAGCTCTACGGGATAAGGGCGGTCACGCTCAGGTACGCGAACGTGGTGGGGCCGAGGCTCAGGCACGGCGTCGTCTGGGACTTTATAAACAAGCTGAAAAGGAACCCGGGCGAGCTCGAGATCCTGGGAGACGGCAAGCAGGTCCGAAGCTACGTGCACGTCAGCGACGCGGTCGAAGCCACGATCATCGCGTGGGAGAGGGGCGGGCACGGCTTTGAGGTGTACAACGTGGCCAGCGAAGACTGGATCACCGTGGACGAGGTCGCGGACGAAGTAATAAAGGCGATGGGGCTCACCGGCGTGAAAAAAGTGTACAAGCCCGTGCTCCACGGCGTCGGGTGGCCTGGCGACGTCAAGCACATCGCGCTCAAAATCGAGAAAATAAAGGGGCTGGGCTACAAGCCACACATGAGCTCAAGAGAAGCGATCAGAGTTTCTGCGTGTAAACTTACCGAAGAGATATCCGACTGAAATAGTAAAACCAAAGCAAACAATCAGCGGCATTTGCTGAGTTTAAGGAGGCTCAGAGACAAAGTAGCGTGCGGGTCTCTATCGCAGTGCCGAGCTTAGCGACAGTATACCTCAATCACTTGTTGCGCGCGCTCTGAAGCCAGAGCATCAGGTCGAGCGAAGTCGTGATAGTCGTCAAGGGCGACGCGAAAGCCGTGGAAGAGCTGTGCGGCAAGCTTACTCGCGATCTCAACAAGGGAAAAAGAGGGTGACGGGAGACATCGTGATATTCGCGGACGAGGACGCGATACCCCGAGGAAGTGGGTGGAAAAGTACGTCAAGCTACACGCCGCCTACCCCCACGCGGCTGGGATCTGCAGCAGGGACATCTATTTGGACCTTAACGGGCTGAAGCTCAAGCCGACGCCCGACGACAGAGTGGGTGTGAGACTCTACAGGTAGCGCGAATCAAGAAAAATGCGCTCAAGATCGAGAAGATAAAGAAACTGGGCTGCAAGGTGTTAAAATGAGATTAAACAACAATTGTTTAATGTTGGTGATATTATTTTTGTCTATAAGTATGTCTCTCTCAGTGTTGATGTTTCCTGATGTAGATATATCGAGTATAGATACAACGTTTTACATATTAAACATGTTGCCTCTTATCTACTGGATAAGTGTCTGCACATTAGTTTTTACCTTAATATTGAGCCTTGCACGAAAGAACGTGGCACCGTGCATTTTATTGCTTATATTATCTGTCGCATATGTGGAGCTACCGAGATTAATGTACGAAAACGGCTTTCAGATAGAATACTTTCACCAGGCGCAAATCTTCCATGTGTTGAACTACGGAACAGTAACCGACCCTAAGTATCCATTCCCCGTATCCGATGTAGCCCACGCAATATTTTCATCTGCGTTCATATATGTAACTGGCTTAGAAGCCAATTACGCTATTAGTCATCTATTACCCATACTCCTACGAATAGTACTAACTATTTCTACATTAAGTATAATAACTTGTCTTAGAAACTCGAAATATTACATATACTTCCTAATTATAGCACCTCTGTACATAATAATTAGCGATACGGAGCCTAGTTTTGCAAATCATTATATTTTTGCCCTTCCCCTTTATGGAATGCTTATTTATTTATTAGTTATATTAGATTGCGAAGAAAATGCGAAATTGCATGTTCCCTTATTATTAATTACTTCTGCTATAATATTTTCTCATATATATTTTGCAACATTAGTCATTATTTCATTACTCACTCATCTTTTCTTTAATAAGATGATCAAAAATAGAACTCATTTATACGAACGATGGATCTTGTTGCTTGCTATTATTTTCTTTATATGGCATGGTTATGCCTGTACATGGTCGATAGAGAAATTTTATGCGGAGATAAACTATGCACTGTTGCCGGCTATTGATAGATTTTTATCTTTTGAAATGAACCCATTTATCTACTTTTTTAAAGCTAAAGAGAGATATGGATCTATACCAATTAAGATTTATTATGCAAATATGCTATTACTTAAGAATATCGTAGTGATAACTATTAACCTTGTAGTTTTACTTATTTTAATCTATAATGTATTTTATCTTTTGCGTTTGCGAAGATTTAGTGAAATACTTAAGGTTCTCTTAGCGAAACGAACAGTGCATCTATGGAGCTTATCAGCTATTCTCTTAGTGATTTATGGTATAACAGGGACAGCTCATCCTCAACGAGTTCTCGAAGCTTTCATTATTTCTAATTTTGGAACAATTTTAATCTTTCAAGAGTATTTGGAGAGAAAATTAAGTGTTTTCCAATGGAAAAACAAAAGGGCAGAAATTAGATTTAAGGAAAGCCGTTCCTTACTACCATCTCTGACCATCTTAGTTGCAACTCTAATATGCATTTTATTTATACCACTTAAGATAGCGACACATTGGAGCACAAGTCTCACTTACATAGGCTTTTCACAAAAATACCTTCACCAAGCATCATTTATGGCGAAATTTGGAAACCATAGAATGTATATACACTATGTCGGTCCCACACCATACTGGTTCTTGACAGAGATAACAAGTAGGTGGCCAAGATCATTTGTGTATGATCTGAATGGTCCTGAAGAAGAGACCTACTTTACGGAGACTCTTACAAATATAGAACGTAGCTTAAATACAACAGAAGAACACTACATTTACTATTCCCTATCTTCTCTATTTGCAATGAGAGCAAAGTACTTCATAGAACCATTGCTTGATAACTTCATTAAAAGTTATGAAAAAAGATTAGATAGGGCTTCTCTTGTTTACACGAATTCATTAACAGAGAACATAATTTATGTACCAGCAGGTGTTATAACTTTACACGCGTATACACGCAATTCTGCGGCTATCATTCTTCGAATGCTTCAATTTTCCAGCTTTGGAAGCTGCTGGTAGAGGATGCATACCAATTATAACAACGAAAAATGAGCACTGCTGAGATCTTCGAGAATGGGAAAGAAGCCTTCATAATTAAACCAGGCGATTCAGATAGCATAGCCGATTACCTTACATGCTTATCCAATAATGACAATTTAAGAAAAGAAATTTCTCGACGAATCTATGAGAAAAGTTTCAGTTACATATACAATAAAGTTCTGGGAGAATACCTAAATCTTGTATTTAAGTGCTCTGAAAGAAAAATGAAAGACTTGAGTATTACTGACTGTAAAAGGTTGTGATGCTAGTGTTTCCCCTCTTAATAATATCCTATTGTTTTGCTTGGAGCCCAAAAGATATCAGGGAGGGTCTCACTCATAGATATTATGGCCTCTACTCTAACATGGCTAGGCATGTTTTGAAACATGGTAAACCTGTACATTGGTATAGCGTTACCGAACGAAGATTGCTGAGAATATTTCATGGTAAATGTTCCTCATCTAAATGCTCATTGTTTGTAGCAGTGGCGAAAACTTTAGGAGAAGCGCTTACATTTGGCAAACCAGTAATTGTGATGTTGGATTACCCTCATAGCTTCCTTGGAATTAAGCATTTTATAACATATGTATCTTCACTTTTATTACTTCATGCCTTTCGCTTGGTCGGCGCTGTTTTTGTTACTGTTGATAATATGGATCCCCCGATCGAACATTCCATTGAACTTAAAGGAAGGATAAGTTTTTCAGAAAAGTTGCTTTGGTTGTTGCTTAATAAGCTAGTTTTTCACTTCGATCTTATGGTATTTCATTCCCAGAGCTACAGAGTTTATCACAAATTGTACTACAAACTTAGCTATGAGAAAACTACTGTTTATCCACCTGGAAGCTTCCCTGAGATAATTCCCTATGTAGAGCCGCCGTTAAAACAACCTGTCAAGGTTTTCCTGTCGGGTAGAATACATGAATGGATAGGTCTCAAGCAGCTCATTACACTTATGGATCGCCTTAAAGGTGAAGACATTGGGGTGAAATTTATAGTACTTGATAAGTCGATGCCTACAAACTTACGAAGAGAGGATATTGAGATAGTAAATATTTACATCAATTATTTTGACTTTACAAGGTTGCTAGCAGATGCCAATGTGTTGTTGTTGATACGACCTAGATCTCTGCATCATGTACTTACGGTTAGGGCTACCTTGGCTGATTATATGATGACGGGCAGACCTGTATTGTATCTTTATTCTCTCGGATCTAAGGAGATTGTGAGTAATGTGGAGGGATGTTATTCGTTTAGATCGATAGAGGAAATTCCAAATATTCTGCGGAAGCTAACTAGAGATTCCTCATCGCTAAACAAGCTTTGTATAAACATTAGGACGTATGCTGAGAATCGTTTGGACTATAAAAAGCTAGCGTTAGATCTTCTGAGAGAAATAATAAATCGTATTCGTAGTACGAATTAGGTGTTTAGTCGCATAAAAAAGATTGTGTTCATTACTGGTGCGTGTGAGTCTTGTTAAAAGATTATGGTATGATAAGCTCATCGAGACTCTCTCGTCGAAAAATGTTGAGGTAAGTGCCCATACGTATTATGTGTTTAGGGATCCATTTACAGTTATATCAGTTTACAATAGGAAGAATGTTTGGAACTGCCTCTCCGAAAGATTGCTGTCAGGTTCATAGTATGGATACGAGTATAATGGATTACTCTTGAAAACTGAGCTTTAAAAGTCTCAGATTACAGATCTATACGTTATAAACTATTTAAGGGCTATGGAATACTTATGAAAAATATTAATAAGCTGATCGATGATGAATTACCTAACAAATTTCTCACAAAAGATTAAGATGTTACGAAAATATTGTGCTCGCGTTACTTATGGACACGGACATAATTATCGTCACTAAATACCCTGTTGATGTTAGGAATTATATTTCAGGACAGGAGTTCTTCCTTTATATGTTAATGAAAGTTCTTACAAGGCATGGTATACATATAAAGATTATAGACATTAATAAGCTAATAAAAAGCTATGAATATTGCTCTTACAACTTTATACATTTATACTACTTGGGATTCAAAGATATAGTTAAACTTAGAAAACTGTGCAGAAAATCTAATATGATCTACCATGTGTATCATGTTGAAGATGTTTCGTGGACAAGAATGCATGAATTCTCATGGAAAGCTTTCCTATTAAGTATACAACCCCTAATTTATGCCTATCTTGCCACGTCAAAAAGTGTGTATACGTGGCTAAGGCTCAGAGCTTTTCTAGCAAGAAGCATTCTCATTGAACCCTACTATGAATGTCCCTGTAAAACTTTTCATTCCCATAACTACATAGATATAATACGCGAGAAGCTTCATGACAATGAAATAAAAATACTTTACGTGGGAAGGTTGAATCCTTTTAGGTCTCCCCCGCGCATACTTCTAGAAATAGCCAAGGGCGTTAGCAAAAAAGCTAAGAAACCCGTAAGACTCATTATAGTAACGAAATTAGAAAATCTCTCTAACATTAATACGCTCAAATATAATAACTTGACGATTAACATCATAAACAGAAGGATCAACGATGAAGAGAAGTGCGAACTTTATAGGAGATCACAATTTTTCATTTACTTTGCACCATGGGGAAATGTTGCTATGAACCCTCCAATAACAATTCTGGAAGCTGTTTATCACGGTACGATCCCTATAGTTTCAGAAACTATTTCAGAAGATCTTAAGATACCAGATGCATTTATAGCAAATAGTGTAAAAGAAGCTATTAATAAAATAACATTGCTATTATATAATACCAGCAAAGTACTTCATAATATCATATTTCTCAAAAAAATATTCGAAAATTTTTATGATGAAGATAGATTCATTGATGCTTTTAAACGCCTTGTCTAAGCTATGAAAACAACTTTTAAAGTGCTTAGCCGTAACTAATATATAAAATGGGTTCAAACAATAAGCAATATTTGCTGGCTTTCTTAAGAGCTATAGGCTCGCCGCTAGCGTCAAATCAGCCTCAAGTTGGTGGAGAGGTAAAAAGCAGTTACGTTCCTAAGCTTTACACTATAGCTGAGGTGAATAAGATACCATTAACATATCTTAACATAATCAGTCCAAAAGAAAGGCAAAGCCTCTCTGAGTACAAGTATCATTGCACACGTTTGCGTAGGTTGATGGAGATAATAAGTGAAATATCAGAGCTATTCGATAAAGAGGACATAGATTATGTCATATTTAAAACAATAAGACCTTACCCTGAATATGTTGCAGATATAGATGTGCTTAACTTAGGCTTGCATAGAAACTATGAGAAGATGGTGGAGATTTTAAGGAGAGCAGGATACATATTCATAGATAGAGGGGCTTACTGCACAACCTTCCAAGATTATAAAACCAAGTTTAAGACGGATTTAATGATAGACGTTTACGATGAGATCAGCGTCGCCTACTTGATATACCTCGACAAACGAAAGCTAAGTTGCTACGTATCCGAGAAAGAACTCCCCACAGGGCAGAATGTTAGGGTTTTCAGCCCTGAAGCCGAGCTCTTAGTCACCATAGCCCACTCAGCTATAAAAGAGAACCGGTATATCCTAGCAGAATACTTTGCGACGCTACATTATTTAGCCCTAATGGATCATCCTTCAATCGAAGAGCTCATCGACCTAGTGAGAGAAAACAAACTGGTGAATGCATTCCGCTGGCATTTAACAATAACATCAATGCTCCACAAATTTGCCTTTAATTCTATTCCAGAGAAGCTCTCTAACCTATTGTTTAAGCTTGGCGGTCCTTGGGGCAAAGTGTACAGACAAGTTTCTGAGTTGACGTATCCACCATATAGGTGTGATACTTTAACCTTAATGGCCATCTTCAGAGAGAAGATGCAAGATAATATTTTTAGAAGGAGTCTGTATCACCAAATATTTAATTTTCCAACAAAAACCTTCTGTAAGAAACTTCTAACAAAGCTTGCTGGCATGCTGACCCTACGAAGCACAGGGCAGCAGCGGCATTATAAGGGCTTCGTCTCTCTGGAGCATGAGTGAAATGATGCTAGCAATGAACTTTACGCGAAAATTTTTAGCTGAGTTGTAGTGCACGCTGGGCAAATGCATTGTAGCAACCCTATCCAAGGTATCCCATCCTTATTAAAGAAGGGCAAAGGTATCATCGTGAATTGACGAAATTTAGAGGCGCGCGCGGGCTTTTCATACTAACTACACCAAACATGGCCAGCTGGATAAATAGTTTTTGCTCTTTTTTGGTTATTTACCTTACGCTTATGAATGTCCTGGCAAATATGGAGAAGATTTGGAGAAAAGACCTTTCCAAAAATACCCTACTTGTTTTGGACATACAAAGCTTTATACTTTCAAAACGTTAAACAAACTATTGAATCAATATGGTTTTAATATTATTCGAGCAGTTATGCTATGGGATATGTTCAGAAGAATGCAATGATATTATATTTAGAGAGAATTTTTAGTAAGTTAAGGAAAAACTTAGGATCTGGAATTCTCTTAGTTGCTACAAAAGAATAGATTTTTGCTTATTAAAATACAACTTATACTATGGCTAAAATTTATTTAGTATTTAGTTTTGATGATTCTAGAAAATATATGCTAAAATGTGCAAAAATTATTGAAAAATATGGTTTAACAGGAACTTTTTATTTAGATTGTAGAGGTTTAAAAGACCTATCTGTTTTGAATGTGAGGTGGCTAGGGGATTTAGGTGAAGTTGGTTCTCATACTCTCACGCATCCTGACTTGACGGCTTTAGATGTGAAGAAAGCTTTTTACGAGTTATTAAAGTCAAAAATTATTTTGGAGGAAATTTTAGAGAAGAGGGTGGAATCCCTAGCTTATCCTTATGGTCGTTATAACGATACTGTGGTAGAGCTTACCCGAAGGGCTGGTTATCTATGTGCTCGAACAACGGAGCCTTTTAGTCTCAGTCCTTTCCAAGACCCCTTTAGATTAAAGGTTTCGTTTTATACAGATCCTCATGCTTTTAGGGATTTCTTTAAAGTTCTGAGAAATCCTAATCTCTTATTCCTATTTTTTAAGCCCTGGTTAATTAAGGTGTGGGATAAATTAATTAGGTCGGCGATTGAGGAGCTAATGAGAAGGGAAGGGGTATTTATGGTGCACATAATGGTGCACCCAACTTTTATAGCCGAGCGCGACGATTGGAATCGTTTTGAAAGTTTAATTGAAGACTTATCTTCATATAATCTAATTAATTTAACTGTTTCTGATTTCGTTAAGAGAATGATCGGCGGTAACCTATGAGAGTGGCTATTTTCTCGAGCGCGCTCTGGCCCTTAGGGAGTGGCGGAGAGCTTGCCACATACCTTTACGCTGAGCTGATGCGCGGCTTAGGCGTTGACCCTATTTTTATCCTCAATGAACTTGATGAGGCTAGCTTGCAGCGGCATGAGTTCAAGCTCTTAAAGCCTAGGCGTGTGGGAAAAGGGAAGTATGCTATTGCGTTAGATATTAAGGCTTTGATCGAAGTTTTGCGTAACATTGATGTGGCATACTTTGTTGCGAGCAACCTTGAGCTGATTCCTTTCGTTAAGAAGTTTGTCGGTAAGCCTGTCGTTGTTCATGTTCACTCGTATTACCCGCTCTGCCCTGTTGGGCACATGTACAATTTTTACAGGGGTGAGGTATGCGATGGTGGATGGGGGGATTGTGCTAAATGCATTTGGGTGTATGAGGCTCAGAGGAGGAGTTTCCCAGAAGCTTTCCTATCGGCCGCGCTGAATGCGACTATTGGAGGGTGTTTCTTGGGAACTTTAAGTATGGCGGATGCAATTGTTTTTGTCTCTGAAGCTCAGAGAAAGCTTTTCTTGAAAAATGCTTCGAAGAGAGGTTTTAATATTGATCATAAAAAAACATATATAGTTTACAATCCTCTTCCGAATTTGGAATTCGTAGAAATAGAAGGAGATGATTTGGGATTTTTAGGAGGTTTCGATCCAATAAAAGGTTTCGAAGTACTTTTTAAAGCATGGCATAAAGTGTATCCTAAGTATCAGCAAAATAAACTTTATGTTACTAAAGGTAAGCACATAAGGAGTTTTGAGAGGGTGGGCATCGTGGTTTACCGTCGCCTAATGCCTCCCACGGAGATCCTGACGGTTATTAGGAAGGTTAGAGCGCTGGTCGTTCCCTCGCTTTCGCCTGAGCCCGCGCCGTACGCGTGCGTGGAGGCATGTCTTTACGGGAGGTTGCTCATAGCCTCGGATATCGGTGGGATCCCCGAGATTGTCGGAGGTTTACCGGGTGTTAAGTTGACGCCGCCAGGAGATGAGAGTGAGTTGGCTGACGCGTTGGAGTGGGCTCTCTCTATGAGCCGCGAAGAGGTCGTTGAGTTGGGTTTGAAGAATCGCGAAGGGGTGCTTAGTAGATTTAATAACTTTAAGTCTGCGAAAGAACTGTTGAAGATTTTCGAGAGAGTTTCAAGGTAATTATGGAAGAAGAGTAGTGAGAGAAAGGGGGTTATCAGAGTCTAAGTAGTGTAAAGGGTGTGCTAATGCGCGGCGTGATCGCGATTTGCGGCGTTGACGGTTCTGGCAAGTCTACGCAGGTAAAGTTGCTTGAAAAGTATTTGAGCCAGAAGGGCTTTAAGGTTAGGCGTGTGTGGTTCCGTTGGGTTGCTTTCCTCTCGTACCCGTTTCTTGCGTTGTGCCGTTTTCTGGGTTATACGCGGTGGAGGACTGTTGCTAGGAGCAACGTGAAGTACGCTGAGCGCAGGTTTTATCTGAACAAGGCGTTGGCTAAGGTTTGGCCGTGGCTGTTCGCGATAGATACTTTTATTAACTTTATATTTAGAATAAAGTTTAGAAAGATTCTCGGCTATGTTATCCTCTGTGATAGGTTCATCCCAGATGTGCTTGTGGATTTGATGTGTGAAACGAGGGATTTTCGTCTTCCGAGGCGCGTGGTAGGTAGGATATTGCTCTCGCTGGTTCCTGGAGATTCTAAGTTAGTGATAGTGGACGTTCGCGAGAAGACAGCTTACACTAGGAAGAACGATATTCCGAGCTTAGGTTATCTTAGAGAAAGAAGAAAGCTTTACTTATACTTAGCCAGAGTATTGAATATTCCCATAGTTAATGGTGAAATGAAAATTCATGAAGTTAATACTGCTATTCTAAGGCTTTTGAAAATTATACCTTAAAGAAAAGAAGGTAGACTGCTTACGCGCCGGTGACGCTGCTGGTTGACGAGGTGTCGCGGTACAAGCTTCAAGTAGTGCGTGTGTACCTGAGCGCTAGGGAGACTCTCCTCAGCGTCAAAGGGGTTTTGAGGAGGCTGAACGACCGCAAGGTGCTCGGTAGCTTCTACTTGGAGTTCGGCAGGAGGCTTGAGGTGCTCAAGCTCGTCAAGAGGTGTTATAGGCGCGGCCCGCTCTTGAGTCTCTGCGTCCGCCGCGTGATCCCGTGCGCGCTGAGGAGGATGGGCTACGAGGTCGTTGCCTTCGACGTCGAGCCGTGGCCCTACGTAGGGATCGCCGAGTGCTACAGCGTGGAGGCAGTCAGGCGTGACCTCGAGAGACTGTTCACAGCATCGCTGGTGCCAGATTGCATAGTGTTCTCGGAAGTGTGGAATGTCAATGTAAAATGTATCAATCAGGTGTGCTTGAGGGCTCAGTTTGAGCGTTGTTAAGCTCTTTTATCGTAGGGTTGTCGGTTTGTTGAGCAAGCTTCGTGTTTATGAGGAAAGGACAGATGCTTACGTGAGGCTTTTCGAACGCCATACTAGCAGTGCTGGAGTTCTGTTGGATGTTGGGTGCGGTACAGGAGCTTTCAGTAGGGCTGTGGCTAGTGGGGGTCGTTTAGTTGTTGCCTTGGATATCGATGAGAGCGTTTTGAGGAAAATTGACGGTTCTGAAAGTATTGAAAGGGTTTGCGCGGATGCTCAGGGTCTTCCTTTCCGTGATGGTTCTGTGGATTGCGCGCTCGCTATCTCTCTTCTTGAGCATCTTGAGAGGCCGGAGAGGTGTATTGAGGGGCTTTTCAGGGTTTTGAAGCGTGGGGGTGTTGTTGTGGTTCAGCTTCCTAATCTTCAGTATGTTTTTGAGCCTCACTCGAAGTGGCCGCTGCTGTGTCTTATGCCGAGGAGGTTTCAAAGGAAGATTTTTGAATTACTCATACGTTAATATGGAGGTTACAGTTAAGAGGATATTATCACTGTTTCAGTGTTCTGGTTTTTGGATTAGAGAAATTGTAAAGGTTTACCACCTAGGTTTGATGAAACTTTTACCTGTACCTCCTGCCTACATTTTCGTTGCTGTAAAAATTTCCGGTTAACTCGTGTGTTGTAGCGCGCGCGCTCGTCGTGGTCGAGCCGTACACGGTCACGCTAGAGAGGAGGGGTTTCATCGTGGACCTGTACACGGAGCCGGCGTTCGCGTGGGTCGTGTACATGGACGGCGGGAGGCTGCTCCGCGAGTGCTCGGAGGACGTGGAGCTGGCGGGCGTGCCGGCTCGCGGCTTGTCGAGGGGGGCGGAGGTGGCGGTCGCGGCGGCGCACGCGGTCTACAAGGAGCACTTGGTCCTCCTGATGGACTGCCTGGTGGCTTGGAGCTGGCTGGGCGGCGAGGCCTGGAGCGTGGCGGCGGAGTGCGGCGTGGAGGCGGCGCTGGTGGAGCTGCTGAGGGCCTGCCGCCTCGTGGCGGGCGGGCTCGCCGAAGCACCCCTCAGGCTGGGGCCGGGCGCGCTGCTCAGGGTTTACGCGGGCAAGGCTGCGCGCGACCCGGTTTTCCGCGCGACGCTGCCGAACGCGTTGGAGTACCTGCTGTCTCGCGGGGATGCAGGCGCGAGGGTGCTGGCTAGGATTGCGAGGAAGAGCTACTAGTTGGCGGCTTCGGCGCCCGCCTTGTGCGCCTCCAGAGCAATTCCGTTTTCGCTCTCGCAGGGGCGCGCTGAAAGCGCTTTAGCTTTTCAGGAAAGAGCTCAATCCGCGCTTAAACCTCGCGGGGTGGTGCGGGAGCCGGCTGGCCAGCGCTAGGGTCGGCTTTTCTCCCTTCTGTCCCGCCTCTCTCGGGCTCGTTCCCCGGAAAGGTCCCCGTTGAGCCGGCTAAGCGGGGCTCGCTGAACCAGCTCAACGCGCTCTGCCTCTGGGGATCGGCGCGCTGGGGGAGGCTTTTTATACGGCACCGCGCTGCCAGGTGTGTGGCTGCCGCTGGGAGGCTCGAGTTGGCTAGGCGTTTGCTCGCCGAGGCTGAAGAGTGCCTGGCTAAGGGGGATGCCGTCCAATCTTCCGAGAAGCTCTACAAGGCTGCTGAGGAGTGCATCAAAGCCCTTGCAGAGCGCCTAAACTTAAAAGAGGTTAGGGAAGCCGAGGAGAAAGGCAGGTGGACGGTAACGCTTCTCGAAAAAGCTGTTGGGAAACTCGTGGACAAGTTAGGTGTGGACGTTGAGTTCGGATGGGCGGAGGCAAACTACCTGCACGTATGGGGGTTCCACGAAACAAAGCTCGACGTGGAAGACGTTAAGAGGAGAATACCCATAATAAGGAGACTCGTAGATCTAGCACAGAAAACTTGATCTCTTTCGTAATTTTCTCAAAACTTAACCTTTCGCGCGCTAAAAATGAAGACTCAATTTATGAATTTCTTCAAAACAAGGTGGCCTTAACTACAGAAAAAGGGAGAAACTGCAACCCTAGAATGGAATGCGTTCCCCGGATGGATGTGGCTTCCAAAAAGATCCCACTTCAACTGCTAAGAACCCTCAACGGCGCGCGCTGGCTTGAAGGTGGATTTCTGTGATGGGATAGGCTGTTGAGGCAAGTTGAGGGGAGGAGGCGAATCTTGTGAAGAGGGTCTTGGTCACGGGCGGCGCCGGCTTCATAGGGAGCCACGTCGTGGACAGGCTGGTC
>JAJHRM010000291.1 GCA_020832965.1 Thermofilum sp.
CGCAGCTCCCGCGCTATGTAAGGTACGTGCCACTCGCCCCGCACTATCAGAACACTGCGCCCTTGCTCCGTTATCAGCCTATAAGCCTCCTCAACGACCTTGAGATCTCTCACCCTCATAGTCGTGAACATGAAAAGCGCCAGATTGAGAAGCGAGGATGCGGCGATTCCTAATACCACTCCTCCGAGTAGCGGCAGCAACCCGTATTTGGCGTAAGCTAGCGCGCAATGAATAATGATGAGCGAGCTCGTTGCGAAAGACAGCGTGAAGATCCACCTTGCTTTCTCGTGAAGCTCGTCGATGCCGGCATCCGCGAATTTAGCGCACTTGCCCATCCCCTTAGCGTGCTCGTACACGTAGCCCATGTCGCCCCCGCTCTCACGCAGCAGAGTTCTTTGCAGGCGAAAGTAGGCCAGAAGCGAGAGGGTGAGGGGTAGCGCTGTCGGATCCCTCTTAACCACCAGCCTCCAGCGGCTCGTGTCGACGTGCTCGAGGAGCACGCACTCCACCTCACTTAGCAGCTTTTCAATACCCCTGGGAACCCTGTAGTGCACGCTACCGTAGATGTAGCATTTCGCCCCCTCCCGCCGCGCGCCGCGCTCCCCCGCAGGGCTGATGTACGCTTCCACGAGCCCACCACCGACTTTCGGAGGCAAGGGAGCGGGTATATTTTATTTGGAGAGCAGCCTAGCGCGCGCTTAAGCGCCAGGAAACTGATTAAAAAGGTGCGCGAACTTACATAACCTCTCCGCGCGCTGCACACGTAGGAGTGTACTACAGCGGCTTGCCGGGAACACTGAGGTTTCACCCCGCAACGCTGATAAGAACCTGAATCGCGGTTTCCTGTGCGTGGGGCTTGCTTGAAGCGTGTTGGAGGATGGAAGAAGGTTCTTGTAGGCTTGGGGTTGCTCGGGTTGATCGCATCAGTCTACCTCGCTTACCTCCACCTCCAGAAGCCTTTGGTGGTGGTGGGTGTCGAGTACAGGAGTAGGGTGGATAGGGGTGGAAACCAGGAGTTTAAAGTGGTTATCAACTCGAAAAACCCGATTCAATCGGCAACTATAGAGCTAAACGGGACCTCCATCCAGCTCTCGCTCGCCCGAGATTTTGGAAACGGCACGCTACTGTACAGGGCGAGCTTCAACCCCTCCACCATCTCACCCGAAGAGGGGGCGTTGATCGGTGAAGTTGTGGTTAAGGATCGGGAGGGGAACGAAGCTAGGCACCCGGTAAGTTTCCTCGCGAACCTAGAAGCCCCACTGATAAAAGATTTGAAGGTTGAAGATTTGGGCTCGAACATATATCGGGTTTCAGCCCTCATCGAGGAGCCCAACTTGAAAGAAGCTTACCTCGAGCTCCCCAACGGCAGCCGAACCCCCCTGGTTAAAGCAGACGGCAAGTACGCGGCCAACATCACGGGAAAAGTCACGAGATTCACCCTCAAAGCGGTAGACAAGTACGATTTAACTTCGCTCGTCCAGGTGGAGGTTACCCCTAGGATGCTGTTCGAAAGCTGGCTCCCCCCAAGCTTCGATAGAGGCTTAAGCTTGAGCTTATTCGATTCAAGCCAGCTTTTCGCGGAGATCTTCGAGAGCGATAAGATGCTAGCTCGAAGCATCCTAACCTTAGCCCACGCGAACGGTTCACGAATACCGAAAAACTTAGCCTACATCGTTCTCGACCAGATAGAGAGGGATAGGAGGGTTGACGCTTCTAGAAAAACCGCTTTAGCGAGGGAGGTTCTACCCATCTACCTTTCCTTCGGCAATGGAATCCAACGATTATCTCAAATCTACACTCTCAACAACGCTACATGCTATTTTGGAAGCGGGGAGAAATTGATGAAAGAAATAGGAGATAAAACTCTCTCCCTATGCGTAGAGAAGCTGGGAGAAAACGAGGGGATCAACACCGATTTTGAAAACGCGAGAGTGCACGCAAGCCTCTTGAGATTGGCGAAGCGCGTCCCAAGCATTTTGAAGTATCCAAAGGAGTGGAGGGAAGGGGCGGTACAAGCTGACGACCTCGGCTATAAAGTTGGGATAGCCAACCAAAACGAAGCAAAATACTGGGATGTTGTGGAGAGAGCGGTGAAATACATCGTAGACAAGCTCGATAACGGAGAAGCCGAGTACGAGCTAAACATACCAGACAAAAAGATAGAAGCTTGGTACAGGAGGCAAAGGCTGCTCCCAATCGACTTGTTTGAGATCGATATCGTGAGCGGATACAGTACCCACTTTGGGGGTCCTATAAAGCCGGATTGGATGGTTAGAGACGGTAAGCCAAGCCTGGAAGTTGGTTGGAGAAATGTTATGCCGGATTCGAGGGTTGGAGGTAAGACTCCTCAGGAATGGTTGGAAGAACTGGCAAAGAAGGATCTAAGAGAAAAGAGGGAGAGGTATCTTCTTACGTTAGATGAAACGATAAGAAGGCACCCGGCGTACGGCGAGTGGGATAATTCCCATTCAGCCTATCTGAAGCTTTTTGGCGACATATTGGAGAATGAGAAAGGCTACATCCTTTCTTTCGATGGCTTAATGAAAGAAGATGAAATCGCCGTTTTCATTCAAGGTTACCCTAGGGCATTAGGAAGGAGGTTTATTCCCTGGAATGTTGAGCCTTTAATTCCTATGAAAGGACAGACTTGCCCATACTACTCTGTGCTTGTTGCAAGGGTTTTTGGAAGAGCCGCTATCGTTTTGAGTGATGTTTACCCGCGAAGCGGGGGTAGGCATGATGAACCGTTTGTATTCATATCTCCAAAACTTTATGAGAAAATTTGCCAGTACGGGAAAACAACTTTACCTTACACGTTTGGATGGTGGCAGTACGCTGAGCCTTTGATAAAAGATCATGAAAAAGCAAAATATCCTCTCCAGCTTCAAATTCGAAGGCCTGATGGAGAATGGGAAAATTTAATCCTTAATTATGAAGGGGGGTAACATGAATACCTGTTATCGTAGGCGTAAACTGTTCACTTTTCTTAGCGCGCGCTAGTGACTGACAGCTAGCTTAAGCTATCGGTGGAGAACGCTATATTCGAGAAAAGCCACGCGCCAGAGCTAGCTGAACTTACCGTTAAACGCTAGGTTACCCCTCTACTTCGCCCACAACGTGCTCCTCCACGAGACTCCCGCACTCCCAAACCGATGCGAGAACAAGCAGCCTGCCCCCCACTTTAGCCAGCTTCAGGAGGAGGTCTTCGCCCAAGTAGAGCGTTGCGGAGCTGCCGTCCCGCTCGTAATCGCCCAAGCCGCCCACGTCCACCTTGGATAGAGCGAGCTCCGCCTCCCGCTTAGCTTCTTCGGGCACGCTCACTAACGAGCTCTCGAGCCACCTGATTCTCACGGTCTCTCGTTAGAAGATGCGGTATTTTAAGGTGGTACGCGCGCTCGCCGGCGTAGGGTGCCGATGGAGTCGCCGCGCGCAAGGCTGAAGCCCCTAGAGCGTGCCGTAAATATAGGAGCTTTCACGGGAGGTTTTGCGAGATATGGCTGGCGGCGGTAAGTGCTACATTTACGGCTCGCGACACAATACTCTTCCCGCCAACATTGAAAGATGGCTGGAGAAAGTGGACGTCGTTCTTCTAGAGGGCATCGATTTTAGCTCATATAAATCGTTAGCGAAGAAAGATCCCACCATTCTCCCAGTTATTT
>JAJHRM010000290.1 GCA_020832965.1 Thermofilum sp.
TGCTCAGAACCTCGTTGAACCTCACCAGCAGCTCGAAGGCTTTCCCGCTCATCTTCCTGGCGAGCTCGTAGTAGAAGCCGTAGCTCTGGTTCACCAGGATCGACTCATGGTTCCCCCTTAGCAGGAAAACCCTCCTCGGGTGCACGAGCTTGAGGGCTAAAAGGTAGGAGGCTGTCTCAAGGGAGAAATTCCCCCTGTCAACGTAGTCGCCGAGGAAAACGAGTTTGTAGCTGTCCAAGTAGCGACCCGTTATCTTCAGGACCGCCTCGAGATCCCCGTGAAGGTCGCCCACGATGACTGCTGGCTCCCTGACCCGCAGGACCTGCGGCTCTCTGAGTAAAACCTCCTCCGCCGCCCTGAGGACGGGGAGAAGGCTCGTGTAGCTTGGAGTGGAGCCAAATCTACATTCATCTATGACTTTCTGAACATAATGAGTAAGGCTCATGCGCTGTAATAGGATGTCTATACTATTTATTTCTTCTCCCCAGGAAGGCTGTCAGGCTTAGAGTCTCTCGTAGCTCTGCGAGAGAGCTGAGCATTTTTATGTACGCAGCATGCTCCAGCTTTCATGTTTGCTCACTCTGTTGCCCTAGCTTTCTAATATATTCTTTTATCTTTCCTTATTCTTTCTAAGTATTCTAGTCCGTTCTGTTTTAGGTTAATATTTTGTCACTGAGGAAATTTTCTGTGAAAGGAGATATTTCGCCAGCGCATCTCTGATTTGCAAGGCACTAGGTCTCTCAGCCGGGTTTATCCTTAAGCAGAGCCGAACAAGCTCGTCTATTTCCTTCACACCGGTGGATCCTATGGTTAGCATTCCTTTTTCAAGCTTTGCTACTGCTTCTTTATACTCAAGCTCATCTAATGGTAGCAGAGGTTTACCAGTGATAGTCTCATATAGTACCAAGCCTAAAGCCCAGGAATCAGCCTTTTCAGTCTGTTTCTCCCCTTTTAGTTGCTCTGGGGCGGCGTAACCCGGAGTGTAGCCCGGTGTTCTCTTCGATACTGTTGCTAGTGCCTTGGCTGTATTGAAGTCTGAGAGTTTAGGCACACCCTCGAATGAGAACAGGATATTCTCAGGTTTCACGTCTCCGTGCACGTAGCCCTTCGAGTGGAGAAAGGCAAGCGCGTCAGCGATCTGGACGAGGATCTCAGCTGCCTTAACTGGCCCAAGACCACCTTGTCTCAAAACATCCCTGAGAGAGCACCTACAAAGCTCGAAAACCAGAGCCAGCTGTGAATCAAGGAAGCGTTCAAAGCGGACTATGCAGGGATGCATCGAGGCGTTTCTTAAAACATCCACTTCTCTTAGGAAAGGCTTCAAGTCGATTTCTATCCTTGTAGGTGTTCCACTAGCTAGTAGCTCTAGAAACACCTGGCTAGGTATTTTTACAGCGTGGCTTATACCAAGACCGTCAACACAGACAAGAACTGTTGCGAATCCCCCTGTACTCAGATATCCCCTGCATTCGAGATCGCCCAGTCTTATCGTCTTTTCCAGACGCTTTATGCCAGGTGAGGGCAAGCCCAGCTGGACGGGTCTACCCAAAAGCCAATCGAGAAGGAATTCTACTCGTGTTCTTACTCTTAGTGTGACAAGTTTTGACTCTTTCTTACCGTGAGACTCGACAGTAACTGTCACTGGGATTTCTCCGGTAGCCCTAGGTTTTATTGGGACTTCTATCAGGGTTTCACCTGATAAATCCACGGAGAGAGGACTTTGGAACAATACATCTCCCTCAACTTTTACGCTGGCCTTCCCTGCGCCCTTAACCTTGAGAATAATCTTCCCCCATTCATCCAAGAAAAGCTCTCCATGTTCAACCCCGACAATCGCCAGAGACATAGCACTGAGATACTCCTCCAGGACTCTGACTATATCTTGATAGCCCATTTCCCGTGCTAGCTCTAGGGGAGTTCGGTTATTTATCCCACGGATATTTGGGTCGGCTCCGTTTTCAAGCAAAAGCTTGACAACGTCTGTTAGGCCAGATAGAACGCTAAGGTGTAGAGGGGTATCGCCCTGTGCGTCTCGAGAATTCACATCCGCTCCATGAGTAATCAGGAACTTTATAACCTCAATGTTACCTTTCTCGGCGGCGAGGTGTAATGGTGTGAGTCCGAGAAAAGTTTTAGCATTTATGCTTGCGCCGTGCAAGATTAAGACTTTAGCTACATCCAGGTATCCCTTTTCAGCTACATAGTGCAATGGTGTCCAGCCGTCTGAGTCTCTAGCATCAACGTCAGCGCCATGCTTGATTAATAGCTCGGCGACTTCTCCATTTTTGGAATAATGTAACGGAGTTGCTCCATACTCATTTCTAGAGTTCACGTCTGCTCCATGCTCTATCAGAAGTTGGGCAATATGGACATTGCCTTGAGACGCTGCTTTGTGCAGAGCAGTTGCACCTCTACTATCCCTAGCATTCGCGTTTGCACCCTTCTCCAGGAGATATCTAACTTTAACAATGTCTCCTTTTTCTACAGCCTGAATGAGTTCTGAATTTAAATTTGCCGAGACTGTGACAGGAGGAGGCGGTGGAAGAGGCGTGGGCATCTTAAAACTTTGTCTCATTTGAGTCTGGTTTTTATATTCTTTGATTTCTAGAGGTGAAGCGAAACCAGGAAAGGATGCTGTTTCATCTTTAGATTCTTTCATAGTCATTACATGCTTGATGCGGTAGTAACCAAAGGTAATTAAAGGTGTAAATATCGCTCCATTTATTGCGTCAGACATGCTAAGCCACATGTAGATTTCTGGTGGAAAGGCATCTCCAGTTATACTGTCAATCAGGAACGCAAAAATCTGGGTTATAAAAGAGCTAAGTACAGCGAGTAGTGCACACAAGAGTAACCCAGCGGTCTCTCTCTTTTTCCTTTCTGGCAGGGCGCGGGCCGCCAAACCCATAAGCAAGCCCTCAAGACCTAGACTTAGCCCTACACCGAGCGGTAGTCCTCTGCGAGTGATTATGACTCCTAGGAACCCGACTGTGAAACCTGTTATGGGTCCAAAAACGTAGCCAAAGAACATGGGAAAAGCGGCAACGGGCCAAAGACTTATATAATAATAAGAGCTAAATCTAAGACGGGGAATAAAAGGGTAAATTATATCGGAAAAAATAATTAAAAAGACTACAAAGAGAGTTCCAACCATCACTCCCCGCGCGCGCGCAAGCATTTTATTAAGGTCCGCGAAGAGAGGCATCAAGGTTAAAATTACCCAAAATATTTTTAAACTTTTCGCTTAGTCTTCCTGTGCTCAAGCACAGGCTGCGGCGGGCGCGGCTTTAGCGAAAGAATAATTACGGTGAGATACGAGGGAGTACTATTAGAATATTCAATATGATACTTTACAGTTGGAATCAAGTTTTACTAATGCGCAATAAGGACTCTACTCTCTAAAAAGCAATAAGATGAACCAATGATTTATTTTTCCTCTTTTGTTGGTGGAGGTGGGGGTGTTGCTGGTGCGAGTACTATGCCTAGGAATGCTATGCCTATTGCTGCTGCGAGGCTTGTGGAGCCGAAGATCAGGGCTAGGGCTATTAGGACTGCGAGTATTCCCACCCATTTCCCCTTGTCTTGCTGGCTGGTGGGGACGGGCACTTTGAGTAGTGAGTAGCCTATCGCGGCTATAACTGCTCCGAGGATGATCCACA
>JAJHRM010000292.1 GCA_020832965.1 Thermofilum sp.
GCGGAAACGGTATGTACATTAAATTTCTGTACACTTTTTCGCTGCCGCTCACCAGAGCTGCGAAGTACACCGCAGGACTCGTCGGCTTGTTGAGGAAGAGGTAGAGCCAGCCCAAACCCGAGAAGACGAACGGGAGTATCAGCGCGATGTTTCTGGTTGCGGGGTTCCTGGTGACGTTAGCGGTAAGCTGGGCTAGCGCCAGCGTGCTCAAGAGAGCTACGGGCAGGAGAACGGTGTTAAGACGCGGGGCGTCGAAGCAGTTCGCCAAAAGCATGAGCCCCCCTTCGAACGCGTGGAAAACCAGGTAATTATCGGGGCCGAGGCTTAGGAATTTCCAGGGGTTTCTGACGAGATTTACCGACCACATGTAATGTCGCAGCATGTCCTCGCCCGGAAGATACACATCGCTTGGATAGTATATCAGGTAGAAATTATAGATGAGCGTTAACCAAGAGCTTATGAACAAAAGACTATCACCTTTCATTTCAATTTCAATTGATTGGCTTTTAGATTTTTTCGAGTAGATACTAACAACATGGAATGTATGCAAAGCTGCAAGCACCAACGCAGTGTAGCGGTTTGCCGGAAAGCCTAAGAGAAGAGAAGCACCCAACGCTATAACTCCGAAGTATGTTGAACCGATGATGAAGGAAAATAGCGCGAAGCCTACTGCATCGTCAAAAATTCCTCTGAGCTTTAATGCCTCTGCCAACGAAACTCCGGCTACCAGGGCAGCGTACACCAGCGCAAGGGGCAGCGCCAGCCAGGGAATCGGTATGATGCTCGCAGCAATCAACGCGGCGAAGCCTGCTACGAGTGCAAGTGTGACGGTTCCCCGCGGCAACCGCAGCAGTATACGGAACTGCCCACCAGGCCTCCGAACGGCGATGAAAAAGGAAAGCGCGACCAGCGAGGAGTGTATCACCAGTTTTTCGGGCCACGGGTAATAAATATAGATGGCAGCGATGAAGGATAGCAAGGATGCAAGAAAAATTACCAGTGTCACTAGCAAGATCTCGCTTCTCACAACAGCGCGCATTACAGAGCCGGCTGCTCCTCCCTTGCTCATGGGTTAAACGTCCCGTCTAGACTCTAACAGTTCACGGAGCAAACTGTATAGCTTTTCAGCTGCACGGCGCCTATCGATAAGGGGTCTTACGCGGAGGACATTGACCCTGATGCTTTCCATTGTACTTTCGTCAAAGATTTTTTCTAAAGCCTTCGTAATGCAATCAAGATTCTGAGGCTCGCACGCGAAACCCACCCCCCACTTCTCGATCAGCCTCCAGAGCTCCGAGCCGCGCCTAACAAGCGCTATAACAGGGAGGCCGCACGCTAAGTACTCGTAGAACTTCGCTGGTATTGCCGGGTCGTACAGCTCCGAGCTCACGCGCGTGACGACTCCCGCGTTCGCGGCTGAAAGAACCTCCGCCAGCGTGCGCGCATCTTGTATCGGCTGCAGAACCTTTATGTTGCTAATTAAACGTAGCTCCTTCGCTGCTTGCATGAACTTCTTTGCATAAGTTACATCTCCGAAACCCCCGACAAGCAAGAATATCACTTTCTTTTTGAGCTCATTTGGCAATTTAGCTACCGCTTGGAGAAGGGGGGTAGCGTCGTAGTAGCCACCTAAGCGCCCGCTGAAAACGAGAACTACAGCATCGTCACTCAGACCGAGCTTCCTTCTGGCTTCATGATGTGGATACGGTTGAAAAACTCGCACATAAGCACCGTTCATCACGAGACGTGCGCGTACTCCTTGCTTTGCTAGCAAACTTACTAAACTGGGAGTGACTGCTATGACAAGGTCAGCTCGTCGCATAATAGAATAGTTAATCATAATTATTAAAGCGAAAAATTTTCTAGTGAAACCTTTCGTCCAATTCAGCCAGTACTCTAGGGGATCCCGCACATCTACGATGAGGCGCGCGTTCATCAACTTAGCTGCGATGTACATAGTGGGGAGCTGCTCTAAGTGAGGCAGTGATACAAATACTATTTTGGGCCTTAATACTAGTAATGCAAATAATGCAGGGATCGTGCCCAATATGTTAAAAATTTCTATAAACCAATTAGAATAATTAATGTGCCACTGCAAATTAAGGATAACGAAAGTATCATGTACTATCCCTTTCGCCTTCCTAAACACTTGAGATAAATTCATAGAAGGAGATAACGCACCTATAACATATACTTCCATCTGTTTACTAATAAAGCTGGCAAAATATTCAATTCGTCTCCAAGGAGCTCCGGTAAAAGGAAAATCATAACCACTTATAATGATAATTTTATTGTTTTTCATTTTTACCATCAAAAATCTTTAAATAACCTTCTTTTCCAATTAGACCATGTGCTAATCCTAGGATAAATGAGTGCAAAAACTTTTTGAAACCGTCAACGTACAGTACAGCTAAGGCATTCCAGAAAACATCTATAACAAATGCAATAACATCTTTTCTCCTCTCCCTTAACAGAATTAATGAATTCCTAACAATGTAATAGAATCTTTGCGGATTTTCATAACTTATGAATTTTGAAATTTCATCTGAAATCACTATATTGCCCATATTACTTATTCGAATTTTCTTTAAAATTTTCATAAACAATTTCTTTAGTTTAAATAAAGCCGGAATGTTAATTGGGATGCCGATTCTATGATCCATAAGTTTGCATTCTACCAGTATAGTTTTAAAACCATGTTCTCTTACTCTGGAGTATAAATCGAAATCAGCCTGATCTAGAAAGAAGTTTATTCTAAATGGTATGATAGTAGCCATGCTTGCTTTAATTAATGTCCCTGAAAAAGTATGATAGATTACTTCCCTCATTTTACAGGGATTGGAGGGTCCTCTCTGCCCTAAAGCCAGGATGCCGATGCGCGCCTTTAAGTGATTGGGCAGAGCATCGTACAACTTTAGTACCTTGGTCACTGCGCCGCTGTAGACAACGCTATCCTGATCTAGAAATAGTATCCACGTAGGGGCGTAACGAAGTGAGTATTCGACGCCGCGTTTGAGCGCGTAGGGTACACCGGCGTTGAAGCCGTTTTCGATAAAATCGCACCTGTACTTTCTGCTTAGGGCTATTATATTCTCAACGTTCTTCGATGCATTATCCACTATAATGGTTTTATAAACTTGTTCTCTAATGCTGGCTAAGCATTTTTCAAAGAGCATCAAATTAGGGTTGTAGGTCACCACCACCGCTACCACTCTATTACAATAAGATTCTCCAGAATCATTAGTTTGGTTTTGCTTCATATACAACTATTAAATGAACGTCGTAGGTAAGTCAGATACCAGCGCAACCAGGCTGCCGCACTAGTTCTTGGTTTCCATAGGCTGCCGAGTCTCCTTCCCTGAAATCGTGCCGCGGCCTCAGCATAGTACCTGAGCCTGATGCTTTCTTTTATGGAGCGGGTGACGCTTCTTAAAGCGGAGAGCAGCATGCGAGTGTCGTTCTTTCTGTTTTCGCTTATTAAAATATCGAAAACAATCGAGAAAAACATCCTTCCTAGGAGCATTTTTGCTGGAGCATTTAGTTCTATGAACAAGCGTAAAGCATTATACACAATATAGGGGTTGTGTTTTCTTCGTGTTAGTGAATCGTGATATACGATGCATGAAGGGTTTAAGAGCACTTTGTAACCGAGTAG
>JAJHRM010000026.1 GCA_020832965.1 Thermofilum sp.
GCTGCAACTGGGAAAGAATTGAAAGGCTACCACGAAGCTAAGTGAAGGGGAGAGGGGGTAGGTGCCTGCTGCAACTGGGAAAGAATTGAAAGAGGGATGGAGAGGGCACTCGACCGGCATCTTCTTGGCGAGCGCTGCAACTGGGAAAGAATTGAAAGCCGAGCGCGCGCGCGGAGCTGGGCGGGCGACTTCCGCGCTGCAACTGGGAAAGAATTGAAAGCTGTTGAGCGGGCTCACGCACAGGGGCGCGACCCTCCTCAGGCTGCAACTGGGAAAGAATTGAAAGTCCCTCAGCGCCGCGTCGTGGACGAGCGCCGCGGCGAGGGAGCTGCAACTGGGAAAGAATTGAAAGCCCTCTGCTCTTTCCACTTCAGCGAGGGAGTCCGCAAGCAGGCTGCAACTGGGAAAGAATTGAAAGGTACTCCGATTTGACCGCGAGCAACGCGTTCCTCACGTCTTGCTGCAACTGGGAAAGAATTGAAAGGCGGAGCCGCCGGCGCTGGACGCCGCCGCCCCCCTCCTGCTGCAACTGGGAAAGAATTGAAAGGGCGCTGAGGGCCCCCTAGAGCGCCAGCGAGATCATCAGGGCTGCAACTGGGAAAGAATTGAAAGGAACAGTACTGGGTACCAGAGGATACCGATGCTGGCGCTTTAGCTGCAACTGGGAAAGAATTGAAAGCGGCGAGCAGCACCTTCCTCACGCGCGCCGGGTCGAGGAGCGCCTCCCTGCTGCAACTGGGAAAGAATTGAAAGGGAGAAGGGAGAGCAGCGCGTTCAAGACAGCGGAGTTCGCTTGCTGCAACTGGGAAAGAATTGAAAGCCAGATCAAAAAACGGACGGGAGAAAGGTTGTCTGGCGCTGCAACTGGGAAAGAATTGAAAGCCCTGAACCACTTCGGGTAGCCCCTGTACATCAGGTACCTGTGGGCTGCAACTGGGAAAGAATTGAAAGAATGATGGAATTTCCGCCAGCAAATAAATACCTTCGGGCTCGCTGCAACTGGGAAAGGATTGAAAGCCCGAGTCGGGGCTCCTGGCTAGGGCTACCCGCGGGGGAGCGCTGCAACTGGGAAAGAATTGAAAGCAGGGGCAGTGGGCGAGGTTCAAGAGCCTCGTCCTCCAGAACCCCTCGGTCACCGCTGCAACTGGGAAAGAAATTGAAAGACTTTTATTCTCTCTATCATTCCCCCCACCCTAGCGGTGGAGGAGCTGCAACTGGGAAAGAATTGAAAGGCGACCCCCGCCTTTGCGACCGCCTCCGCTTTCTCCCCGGCTGCAACTGGGAAAGAATTGAAAGAGGAGGAGGTCGAGGCGCGCGCTCGTCGGAACCAAGAGCGCTCAGTCGCCGGGAGCGCGCGGACGCAGCAGCTAGGGCCAACCCGGGCTCCCGCGCGGGAGACTGCTCCAGCTGGCCCAGCGAGAGGGGCATCGCGGTGCGCGCCCAGCCTCTCTACTGCCCCATCCCTTTCCCGGTTGCTGCTCGGAGACGCGCCCGTGTGTTGCTCAGCCTCTCCCGCACTCTTCGGCGCCGCCGGCCGCTGTGAGGTGCACCACCCCGCGGAAGCGAATATCGGCTGGGGGCTCGGTGTCGGTGGTCGCGGCGATCGCCTCGCCCGCGATCCGCTGCAGAAGGCGCCTCGCCCCCTCGTCGCCAAGGTCGGGAGCCCTCCACCCCGCTGAGGATGAACACGGCGTCGGGCCGGCGCCTCTCAGCGGCTTCCAGCAGGGGCCGTAGGGGGCCCACCTCCTCCCCGCCGCGGCCCGGATGGCGTCGGCGAGCCCCCTCGGGCCTCTCACCCCCGCGAGCACCCCAGACCGCGAGACGACCAGCGGCTCCCCGCCGTACCGGTGCGCGAGGCGGAAGAACTCGTCCGCGAACCTCTCGAGGAGCCCCTCCTCCAGCCGCAGCGGCGCGTCCGGCATCAGGGCGACCAGCAAGCTGCTGGAGCGGATCCCCGGCCTCGCGCCGGGCAGCTTCCTGTGCGCCACGCCCCACGTGCGCCTGTACTTCAGCGAGAGCAGAGGAGCCTCTCCCCGCTGCTCCGCAGCCCGTGAACCCAGTCCGGCAAGCGCCTCGCCTAAAAAGCTCCGAGCCCCAAATACGCCTTGCCCCCGCGTGCTCGAGCTAAAGTACGCGAGCGCTGCTCCCGGCGACCCTAAAAGGTTACACAGAAGATGCGTCTCTCTAGGTCCCACATGAATTCGTAGAGGCGGAGGTGCGCGCCCCAGAAGGCTTTCCACAGCCCGTCGACCTTGCGGGGGACCTCCGGGTCGACTACCGGGTGATACGCTGACTGAGGGTCGTCCCGCCCCCAGTGGTAGTACAGGGAGCTCAAGACCGCCTCCCTCAGGCTCGTGCCGCTGCGCCGCAAGCTCTCCGCCAGGGGCGCCTCCCACTCGCTCCACCTGTCGCGGCGCCCCGGTATCGGCATCCTACCGCTCAAGGGCAAGGGGATCGGAAACCCTCGTTCAGCCGTGGTGAAAGCCGTGTACTCGCAGAACCCCTCCTCGACCTCCCTGCGAAGCAACGGGTATTTGCCAACCTGGTACCGACTAGTGTTGTACCCCTCCAACGCGGAAGCGATGTCCTCCACAACGTGGTGCGTCAGCTCGTGCCAGAAGATAGCTTCCACGTAGATGCGCCAGATGCCCCACAGATCCTCGACCTCCAGCTTCCCGCCCCCAGCTCCGAGCCAAGCGGCTTTAAATTTCGCAACTAAATCCTTGAAATCGGAGATCATCCTGTTGATCCTGAAATATATCCCCCATTTACACCCCCACTTATGGTATGGAAGGTAGATCGCTAACGAATCGACGATTGCGACGTAATCTTCTCCCATTTTCTCTTCATATCTTTTTATGGACTCCTTTTCGCGTTCATCAAAATATCCATCTGCTATCAAAGGTTTTACGTGCTCCAGCACTTCATCTTCCATCTCCTTAATTTTTTCTTCTAGCTCCGCCTCGAGAGGGGTTTTCTCCACCGAAGAAATAAATCGGCTCTTCTCAACCCGCGGCACCCACTCTTCACCGGCCCTAGGAGAAAGCTGGTAGACCCACGGGCTTATGGACATCGAGAATCGCGCGAGCGAAACCTAATAAGCGTTGCCGTGAGCCGAACCCCCGAACGCGCTCCGCCCCTCAGCAGCCCGCTCTGCGGCGGGCTCGCGTTTCGCAGAAAGAGATACCGCATCCGAGCGGGGCAGTCCGCGAGAGAGCTGCAGGGGCACTGAGGGTGCGCTCGGAAAGGGTTTTTATGCTCGGCTGCCGCGCTCAGCTCGATGGCTGCGCCCACCGGGCAGATGCTCCTCATCTTCAAGAAGCCTTACTTCGACCCGAGAGAGCTGAGGGCTCTGTGGGAGGCGGCGAACGCCGTCGGCGCGCAGCTCAAGCTGGTCAAGATCCTGGCGAAGCGCGGCTGCGCGGAGCTGGATTTCGCCGCCGCCGCGGTGATCGAGGCTCAACGCCCCCTCTCCGTGGAGGAGCGGTTGAAGGTGCTGCGGATGCTTCAGGAAAAGAGGGTGCCCCCGGCGTTGCCGAGGGTGGAGGAGTACGAGGCGCTCGCCCGGCACGGCCTCTCGGCGCTGGCGGAGATGAGGCCCCAATGGGTGTGGATGGAGGGCATGGAGCCTCGATCGCTGGAGAAGAGGTTCTTCAAGCTCGAGTACACGGCGGAGGCGCCGAGCGTCCACATCTCCACGGTGGGGTGGTGGACCCGGCTCGAGCGGACCAAGTTCGAGCTGAGCGGGCCCCGCGGCAAGGTCTCCCTCGAAGCGGGCGCCCTGCGCTTCGCGCCAACGAGCGTGGACGAGGAAACCGTCGAGCTCGCGGAGCGGGCGAGGAGGGCGGCGGAGAGGCTCGAAGCGGTCCTCCAGCGGTGGCGCGAGGCGGTCGAGGCGCTGCGGTGGGCCGAGCGGAACCTCTGGAGGGGGAGAGCCCCTGCCCTGCTCGCCGGCGAGGCGGAGGGCCCCGAGAGCGGCGTCAGGGCGTGGAGGGAGGGGCGCGGGGTGGCGGTGTGGCTCGAGCCCGAGGCGAGGAGGCGGTTGGAGGAGAGGCTGGCGAGGGAGGGCATCTGCAGCGTGGAGGGGTACCTCGCGCTCCTCAGCGCCCAGCTCGGCGCGAGGGTGGAGCTCGCCGAGAGCGACCGCTGGTCCCCCGAAGCGGACGCGGCGCTCAAAGAGCTGCAGGAGACCCTGAGGAAGCTCGCGGGCGCGTAACGCTCGCGGGAGCGCTCCCATCGCGACACAAGCTCTGAGCGCGGGATTACGTGCCCATTAGCTGTAAGTACCCCTCTCCCAACGCCCCTCCCGTGGGGCTGGAAACGCTTACCCTCAAAGCGAGAGTGCGCGTCCACCTCACGGCGAGCTTCTCGGCGGTGTGTCCCGTGTCCAAAACCGTGGATGAGTACACGGCCGAGATCGAGTACGAGGGGGACGGCAAGTACGTGGAGCTGGGCAGCCTCCGCCGCTACCTCGACGGCTTCAAGGGCCAGGAGTGGTTCCACGAGGAGCTCTGCGAGAAGATCGCCGAGGACCTGGGGAAGGCCCTGGGGGTGCCTGTCAAGGTCAAGCTGAAGAGCAACTACCTCGGCATAACAGTGGAGGTGGAGAAGCTATACAGCGCCCAAGCAGACGGCACGTAAAGCATTTATACCTCATTCCGCCTTAAAAAGCCCGGATGCAGGCGCTCCCGCCCGAGGAGGCGTATTGCGACGAGTCGGGCTGGTGCGACCTCTCAGAAGACCACAAGAGCTTGCGCGAGCAACTCGAAGAGTACATCCGCAAGTACATTGAGGGGGTGCCCCATTTAGTAGGTGAAGGGGGATGGGAGGAGTGGCGGACGCCAATCCTCGTAGCCCCCTACGGCTCTGGGAAGACGACCCTCATGCGCTACCTTTTCCGGTACTGCTGGAGGCAGCTCAAGGTCCCCGCGCTCCTCGTAAACCTCAGCGAAATCGTGGAGTTCGCCAGGCAGCAAGGCTTAAGAGGAAAAGTGCTGGAAGATAAACTGCCGGGAATCATAAAAGAATTTTTTGAATTGAAACTAAACGAAATAAAAATCTCAATAGAAAGGAACAAAAAACTCCCAGACGAATTCGTTCCCCCTGGGAAAAAGCTGGAAGAATACCTGCTACCGGCTAGCGAGCTCGTAAACATCATAGAAAAGTACAACGCGGGCGGAACGGGCGTGCTATTCATAGACGAGGTGGAGGAAGCTTACAAGGATTTAACCGCAATCATTTCATATGAAACATCGCCGTTCAGAGGTTTAGCGGATAAGATAAAAGATCGCGCAAGCAGCGTCTTCACGATTCTGGCGTTCGGCCCCTCCGCAGCGCTAAGGGAGGTATCCTCGGGACCCGCAGCGTGGCGGATGGTTAGGTTCGACATACCATTCCTAAGCAAAGAAAATATAAAGAGAATTTTGGAACAACAATTGGAAATAAAGGATTATCTTGATTTGCTTTCCAATACGGTATGGTGGTTCTCTCGGGGGAGGATAGCATGGGTGTACAAACTAATTAACGAGAAGGTACCGTCTAATATAGTAAACTGCTTGAGCGGAAACAAAATTGATTCGCTAAAAGATGTTCTGACGTCGGATGCGCTGAGCGCGACTCAGATAATCGAAGGGGTGCCGCTCCTCGACGGTCACGAGCTTCAGCAGCTGCTGAGGTCGACGACGAATAAAGGGTACGCAAAGCTGCTCCTCATCACATCGGCGCTTGTGGGTCCGATACCCGTAGACCAACTTAAGAAGTGGGGGATCGACGAGAACATCCTAAGCTTCGCTCCCCGAAGCTGGTTTGTGGTGGGACAAGCGTTCTGCAGCGTCGAGGGTCTGACGGCTGCGATCGTGGAAAAATTAAAAGCGAGGCTCGAAAAGGAGGGGCTCAAAGAGGAAGCTGTAAAGCGCGCGGAGAGCCTAGCTAGGAAAGTTTTGGGCGCTTGGTCCTTAGAGGGGAAGCTGCTCTACGACCTTGAGGCGCTTAAGAGCCTTAAGGATCTGGCGGCCGACTACGCGTACGACGTGTACAGGGACGAGCCCCAGATCGGCGAGGCGCTGAGGGAGCTGCGCCTCGAAGCCCTCAACATCAGCACGGAAACCGCGGGAACGCTCCACGTCGCCTTGAGCCCGACGTGCATCAAGACCATCTTCCCACCCGCGGTGCTAGTTCCAACGTTCGGTGCAGCTAAGGAGGTCAGGGTTAAAGAGCTTTACGATGAAGTAGACAAATTGCTTGACGACTTAGATGAAATGAATAAATACTCGACAAAAATCAAAAATATATTGAATCTTTCAGAATTGAAAGAAAGTTTGATGTTCGTGTACCCGTCGAAAGCGAGGGAAAAAGAGATCAGGAGAGCGGTCCTAGAGTACTTCAAGAAAACTAAAGAGCGGATCATCGTGCTGCTGGTTGGACCCGAAAGGAACAGCGAGGAGCTGATGAAGGAGCTCAGCAAAAGCATGCTCTTCAAAACGATCGCCTACGCCGCGCCCCTGACCGAAAGAGCGGCGCTCTACCTGGCCTCGCTGCTCTACAATCTCGCGCACGAGGAGAGCTACGTCGAAGAGCTTGCGCGAGGCGGCGAGAAAGTCGATAAGCTCGATAGGAGAGTATTCGAATGGTACAATTACCTCCTGCGGGTGCAAATAAACGAAGCCCAGAGAAAAATGAGGGATAGAGATAAAATTTTGAATGAAAATATTTTAAAGTTAATTGAAAGTGTTCACGAAGCCAAAGGCAGAGAAATCGGATCTCAGCAAGCGTATCTCTTCTACCTGAATGCGGCATTTCCAGAAAACAATAACTATCTAATTGAAGTAATAAAGCGTTTAGAAAATGTTAGGGAATCATATGAAAAACTTATAAATATTATGTCTAGAGAAATTTATCCAGAAGGACTTGATGTTAACAAGATCCTCGATGAGGAATTATTTAGCGATTTAAGACTCCTCTGTACAAGCGGAGAAAAGTTCCTAAACAGAGTAACCAAATTAAATAATGAAATAGCAAAAATAGAAAGTTTATTTAATTTGATTTCAGAAATAAACTATTTGATGCCATCTTATGATACTGTAGTGGACTCCAAAAGATTTATAGAAAATATAGTTCAAACAGCAAGATTGATAAAAGAGATTATCTTGAAATCTTCTGAATATGTTTCTGAAATCATCATAGAAGATTTAGCTTACATACTTATATCTCACATTTTGAAGGGAAGAGATCTCATTGTACAACCTACTGTACGCAACGAAATTCCAATTAAGATGAAGAGCTTTATCATAAATTTCATTAACCCTACAATTGTTGTCCTCGACAAGATGGAAATATCGTTTAAAAACCTTGGAATTGATATAACATCTAGAACGAATCAAATTAGAAGTGCTCTCCATAGTTTAATGGACAATATTAATAGTTTAAGAGAAATTGCGCAAATAGAGGAAGAGATAGGTATGAAAGTTAGAGAGTATCTGCTCCGCTTAAGCCTCGTCGATGGGATAAAGTTCGAGGAAAGACGTCAGGTAAGAGGTACTAAAGGTTTCCTAAACGTTTTCGTCGAAAATATATTTAACTACGATAAGTACATTCGATTATTGAAAGAAAAAATCGAAGATATTGAGAAATCTCTAGAAGATCTTGAAAATGCTATAAAAGAAGTTAAAGATCAGTTAAGATTATTGGAATTTACTAACATAACTTACGATGAGTTAATGGAAAGTA
This sequence comes from Thermofilum sp., assembly GCA_020832965.1. Next base: position 7,726 of record JAJHRM010000026.1, read on the forward strand.
TAAAATATGATCTAAGCTTAGTATCTAATATGAGAATGTACGAGATGAATCAATACATTAGAAATATTTCTGAAATCATCAAGGAAATGGTAACTAAATTGAAAAGTTTTAAAGAGGAAACGCTTAAATATTCTGATCCTAGAATGGAAAGTTTAATTTCCAAAATATTAAGCGATGTTTACGGTGGCTAATATGAGCGAGCGGGTTCCGCTTAAACTGCGCGAAATCAGTAAAAAAGTAATTGAAAGGTTGGAAATAATAAAAACTCAGAGGGAAGAGCTTATAAAAATCTTAGAAAAAATTGTAGAAGATGTTGAGAAAATTAAAGATTCCGTGGGCGATGTCTCATTCTTGAGGGACGCGATACCGCGAGACGCTCTAAAGAGTCCGATCGTTATAAGTGAAGCCAGAAGGATTCTGGAAGAAGTTGAGAGAAGGGGGGCTGATGCGCTACGAAGCGCCCTTGCAAAACACTTGGGATGCGCACCGCTCTTTTACAACCAGAACTTAACGTTTGAAAAGATGTATGAACTGTATAAGAAGACAATTAAGTTGTTGGATAATGTTGTTAACAAGGATAAAATAAAGAGCTTTATATGTCATAACATGAGTACCTATAAGCTCACGTTAGAGGAGCTGCTTTTGCGCGAGAAAATTCTTAGAGAATTGGATAACAAGCTAAAGTATTTCAGCAGCATGAAATTTAAGTTTATAGAATTATCTCCTAGCGAGGTATTATGGAATTTTATCAGGAACCAGCACGTGGATGAATTGCAAAATGTATTGAATAAAATTACTTCTCTAATAGAGTTCTTCGCTAAAATAGATGTTTTAAATCCGATTGATTGCAAGTACTCCACGGCGCTCGCTCGACGCTTGTGCGAAGATTACAACGATGCGGTGGAGGATTCTAAGAGGGTTCTAGACGAGAGCAAAAAAGTTTTCTTTGAAATTATTGAACCAGATATAGCTATAAAAGAACTAGAAAAATGCAGGGCCGAATATGAGAAATCGTTGATGATGCTTCAAAGGGTGAATGACAGAATAGGTTTACTGAAAAGAAAGTTTGACATCGCCGAAGCCGATATCGCGAGCGCGCTCAAGCGAATCGACGAGAGGGTCAGCAGGCTAAACCTGAGCCCGCTGCAGCAGTCGATCATCGAAAGATTGAGCAGCACAGGCGAGAAGGTGGGCGAAGCGAGACTCGAGAGGCTCGTCGGGGAGCTGAGCCAGAGCTTGGGCGCTCGACCGGAAGAGCTGCTCCCCGAGCTGTACAAGCTGTGCGAGATGGGGCTCGTCGAGTGCGTGGTGAGAGCGTGAGCGCTAGTCCACTGCTCCAGTACCTCGACAGAGGGCTCGTCGAGGCCTTCAAGAGGACGGGGCGCGACGAGCTCTTCCTCCGCAACTACGTCGCCAACGCGGTGCTGTCGTGGATAGAGGAGAGGGAGCAGGAGCTGATCCGGGACATGAGGTACGACGCTTGGGTTCGGGTTGACGCCCAGCAGCTCCTAGACAGGGTAAGCGGCTTCGTGGAGAGGTACCTGAGGGCGCACGGCTTCGAGCCGCCGGCCAGGGTCTTCGAGGAGGGGAGGGAGTTGGACGCGCTGGCGGAGATCATCTGCTGGCTCAACGAGCGCGGGATCTACGACGACGGAGTGAGCCGGTACCTCGCGATCAAGGGCTTCGGCGGCGGCGACCTGAGGGGTTTCGTGCGCCGCCGCCTGGAGGAGGGGAACCTCGAAGTGAGGTCGCGCTTCATCGAGATGGCGTTCTACCTAGCGCGCGTCCGGCAGCGCTTCCGCGACAACACGGTGTTCGACGCGCGCCCGCTGGTGAGCCGCGTCTTCGCATTCTTCGTCCCGCGGGAGATGCCGGTGGGCACCATCGAGGTCGAAGAAGCTTTCGAAAAGGTTTTCGGGGACGTTTACGAGCTCATGAAGGCGTTCTTCTCGTTCCTGAGGGTCCCAGCGGACCCCTCGGAGTACAAAGGGCTCCTGAGGCTGATAGCGGAAAGCTTCTTCAAGAAGTTTAAAGAATGGTACAAGAACATGAACGTGGATTTCAGGTTCTACGACTTCCAGGTGGAGGGGATCAAGGCGATCCTAGAAGAGGCGAAGAACGCGCTGCAGCAAGAGGGGAAGAGGGGCGTCGTGCTGGAGGCGCGGACGGGGAGTGGGAAGACGGAAGCTTTCCTCATAGCCTCGATTCTAGCGGTGCTCGCGTACAGGCTTGCGCTGCTCGCGGCCGCCGAAAAGGGGGCTGTGCGCGAAGAAGCGCGGAGCCCCTTGGTGGTGATCACTTACCCGCGGCGGGCGCTGGCGACGGACCAGTTCAAGCGGTTACTAAGATACGTTTACATATTTAACGATTCTTTAAAAGATGTTCTATCTAACCCAGAACTTATAGATCGATTGAAGATCCATATCTCCATGAATTTTGCTGAAGTTAGATACATAGAAAATTTGAGAAGAAAATTAGAAAAAGAATATACAAATATACCGCCTTGTAGAAGTAGGCCTCGCGAACTCGATTTGACGTACACTAAAGTATTCGCATGCAGAGAAGATGATGGCTGTATCGCTGTTGAATTACCATATGTTTTTTCACCCGATGGAACCAGATTGAAAGCAAAGATAACCGATTTGAATTTCAACAATTTAAAATACAACTTAAAACATCTTTGGTGGAGAAAGCCTCAGGGTACCGAGGAGGTGATAGATTTCGTGCGGGCTTTCAAAGAGTTGGTCTACGAAGAGCCGGGGGACATACACGTTACTGTCCTTGAAACTTTGCGGCGCGACCTGCTGCAGCGCCGTGCCCAAAAGATATTCGGTGCGCAAGGACACGTGGGTCCTCTGATATTCGTCATCGACGAAGTCCACTTGTACACCGGCGTGTTCGGGGCGCGCGCCGCTTACCTACTGGATAGAGTGCTGTCCAGAGTCAAGCTCCAGACCGGGAGGAGGGGGGCGGTTTTCGTCTGCTTGAGCGCCACGATACCGGGCGGCGAGGATTTCGTGAGAAGGTTCCTCGGAGCGGGAAGCGTCAGGAGCGGGATCAAGCCGCACCGCACGATCCCGATGGGGGGCGAGTACATCTACGTCGTTGTGCCGGCTCTGGGGGTTGAGCACTTATCGGTGAGCATCCAGTCCGTGATGGTCCTCCACACGAACATGCCAGCGTACCCGTTGAGGGGAGGCAGGCGCAAAAAGACGCTGGTCTTCGCCGACAGCCTCGATGTGGTTTACAGGCTCCGCGTCGATCTGCGCGATGCGATGTGCGAGAAGAGGCTGCAGGATTTAAGGAACGCCAGAAGCGTGCTCTTTTACGATACGCTTACCGACCTGAACGATAAAGAAAAGGATGTAGAAGAAGCTCTTACGTTGCTTTCTGGGCTCGAAAAACTGAATTCCTGGCGGGAGGGCGAGCTGTGGTGGCCCTACTCGCTGGAAGACGGCGGGAGCGCGCTCGGGTTGGCTGTATACACCGGTAGGGAGAAAGAGGAGATAGTGAACGCCGACCTGGTGGTGACGGATTCGGCGCTGGAGGTCGGAGTCGACTACGACGACGTAGCGGTGATCTACCAGCACGGCGCGCCGCTGAGCTTCGCGGCGCTCATCCAGCGCGCGGGGAGGGGCGGGCGGCTGATGAAGGACAACCCGCTCGTCCGGGCGGCGGTAGCGGTGATGCTTTCGCCCTACCTGCCGACGCAAGCCGCCATGCTGGAGCTGCTGCTCCGCAGCGGCGGGAGCTTGCAGAGCCTGCTGGAAAGGGAGCGGCTGCCTCTGGCGGTCGAGAACAGCGCAGTCATAGAGCAGAGCATCGTGGAAGCTATTTTGGACTATCTGACAGTAAAAGACTACCCGGATCAGCAAGCCGAGGAAATGTTTGAAAGTAAAGAAGAAAAAGTTTTGTATATAAAGCTTGAAAAAATAAAAGATTTTGAAAAATTCTTAGCGAGGATCTTGAGAGAAAATGAATTAGAAATAATGAATTATCTAAGGGAAATTTTTAAAGATAGACTAAATGCAGAAAGAAAAATTGATGAAGTTTTATCGGAGTTAAAAGGTGAGTTACGATCAGCAGGTGAGGGTAGATGATAGTAGATCTCTTAGAATATATTGATGAATTGGAGGTGCTGAAAAAGTATATTCCGTCGAAACTATTTGCCGAAACATCTCTTCCGGAAGTATGCATAAGAGCTGGGCGTAAACGCTACGAGCATGAAGATGTAGAGAACGCCATTGCTAGCTGCGTACCAGGGCGCGTCACATTCAGGTGGGATCGTTCAGGGCACATCATTCCGCTCAGAACAGATAATGTTTACGGTGTGTACGTCGACATCACAAATCGGATTAGCGGCGGCAACTTAGAGGGGACGGAGGGCGTCGTCGATCAAATCCCAGATGAATGGAGACATTATATACATAAAAGGACGAAAATTGTTAGACCATCTACTATAAATGTTTACAGATATTCCAATAACAAAGAAGAAATTATTTGGAGAATTAGAATCGGTCATCCGCTAGAAATGCATCGTATCGAGAGCATTAAGAAGAAAGTATTCATTGTAGATAAGTCGACAACGGCGTACCCGATTGTGAAGAATGTCCCTATCGGCGCATTACCCTCCGAAGAGCACGAAATAAACGAATACTCTCCCTTCGTTAAATTCACCAATCTCTCGGAAAGGAACGTTCTCAGATTCGTGTATTCTGTGGTGTTCCGCGGCGTTACGCGGGTGGTGGAAAGCCCTCCCAGCTATCTTCCCAAGCTAAATGAGGTTTCCGAGAGAGCGAAGGCGCGAGTGGATGTCACACACGTTGGGATTCCGGCAAGTGTAGGAGTCTCAGGGGGAACTCCAGAACCGTTGCTTTACGGGTACTATATTAAGAACACAAATATTCTTAAAATAAATCTACCAGAACATGTTGAAAAATTTATAAATGAGTTCTTAGAGAAAGTAGAGAATTGTTTGCAAGCTGAAGATTCTTCAAGTATATCATTGAAGCAGCATTTCATTCGTATATTATTCAATGACATACTTTACAATATTTCATTAAATGTATTAATCAACAATCCATCGTTGATAAATAAATTGAGAAATCCTTACTTCAGCGACATCCTAGAGTATTATTTAACATTCAGCCAAATATTCCTGCTTCTAAAATTATTTAATGGAGGAAATTTAGAAGAGCTTTTACAGAACTTTAAATGTGAAATAGGTCAAGCTATCAGTGATAGCATATCATTAGATAGCAAAGGTGCAAAAGGCGATAAAGCATTTTTGTTGAAATTCGTGAAGGGATTACTTAAGATTCCTCTAAGACGTATAGTAAGAGAAAATGATACAATAAAAGCAAATGATGTAGTAAATTACTGCGATTCAATTCTAGAAAAATGCATTAATCGCGCTAACATAAAGAGGATTTTGAAGTTCGTTATCCTGCACACTATATCGCACGGGCTCATTAGAAACTCTTTGATAGAGGTCGGCGGAGTAGGGGGGCACCTGCTCCAGGAAGGCGGTCTCAGGTCGCCGTGGGAGTATTCACGGCCAGGGTTCGAGGCGTACATTTTCGAGCTATCGGACGGCGGGTTGGGGGTCGTCAAATCGTTCATGGAGAACGCTGAGAGAGACCCTCAAGGCGCGCTTTACAGCTTCATCCGCGCTTTTGGGCACTGCATCATTGGGGTGCCGGAGGACTTGATCTACTACGCTTTCCTTAAAGCGAAAGCCCTTAGAGAAAAAAGTTCGTTTGAGCGCGACTTTGAAAAATATTTGGATCAAGCTATAGACGAGCTGGGGGTGCTGGTTCTTCGCGAGGAGCGCGAGGAAGCAAAGAAACTGTTCTTCAACATCGCGCAAGAGCATGGAGGTAAAGGTTTAGAGTACCTCATGGAGGTTCTAGATGCTAGGTTCGATTTTGAAAATGAATTTTTGAGAACACCAACTCCAGAAGAACTAACATTGTACATCATGCAGCGTATAGATAGATTAAGTAGTGTAAAAGAGTATCTAATAAAAGCGCTTAAAGCTTACTGCGAGAGGCCATCATTCAAACAACAGTTTGATGATATAAAAAGAGAATATATAATCTTTAGGCAAGTTAGCGAAAATGACTGGGTAGAATCATTTTTAAATGATATTTCCAATCTATTGAAATTGAACAAAGAATCAGAAATTTTGATAAAATTCATATACAATGCTAGAAATAAAGACGAAAAAGAAGAGAGAAGAGAATTAGTGCGCAGACTCGCCGAGGAGATATTCAACATAATTCTCTCCTCATTCTCGCGCTACTTCCTCTTGACCTGCAACTCCGCGTGCGGCTGGTGTTACGTTAACACGCGGAGCTGCGAGGAGGTTCAAGACCCCTTGCTGCAAGTGCACACGCTCAACAGGAAGCTCCTCAACCTTTACGTTGCCTGGATTATAAGGAGGTTAGCAGAGACAGGCGGCCACGGGAAGGTGGAGGTCCGGAGGCTCGAGAGCGGCGAGCGCGCCCGGGAGGACGCCATCAACGTGCGGATAGGGGGTGAGGAGTACTCGATAGCCGTGAGATGACGTATGGTGGAGGTCCTGCTCACGCCGCGCAGCGGCAGGCTCGATAGGGTCTTCGCGCGCTTCCTGCTGGAGGAGGCGAGGGTGAGGGGCGGCTCTCTCTACATAGTTTCCCCTTGGATCTCCGACGTCAGGTTCGAGAGGCGCCTGATATACCTCCCCTACCTCGATGCGGGCGGCGTCCTGGAGGCGCTGGAGCAGCTGGCGAGCGCGGGGAAGAGCGTGTTCGTCGTGACGAGGTACTACGACGACGTGCTAAGGCCCGACCTGCTGTACACGTGGGCGTACACGTGGGCGTTGCTCGAGCGGGGGTCGCGCGAGGAGCTCGACGAGCTGTGGCGCGAGCTGAAGGACGACGTGGAGTCCGCTCTGCGCAGGGTCGAGGCGCTGGACGCGCTCCTCCGCATGGAGGGGGTTCGCGTGAGGTTCAACAACAGGGTCCACGCGAAGCTCTACGTCGGCGAGAGGCTCGCGATCATCGGCTCCGCCAACCTCACATTCATGTCGACCCGCAACGAAGAGTGCGTGATCGTCGCTAGCAGGGATGGGGACGGGGACCTGTACCGCCGAGCCCGCGAGTACGCCGAGGAGGTGTACGCGAACGCCGGCGAGGAGCGGGCGTTCGAGAGGGTGTACTTGAGCAAGCTGCGGCGGCTCGAGAAGCTCGGCTTGAGGTTCCCCAGCCTGGAGTCGCTCAGGGAGTGGCTGCGCGAGCTGGCGGCTTAGCGCCGGGGGCGAGGAACTCGTCGAGCGTGGCTTGCTTGGAGCGCGCCAGCAGGTGCGCGAGCCTGTCCAGCTCGCCCATGGTGTTCCTGCCGACGACCATGGTCCGGTCCCCGTAGCCGGCTCTGTAAGCCGCGCAGAAGAAGGCCGTGACGTAGTTCTTAGCCGTCCCGAAGTACACCAACCAGTCCCAAGGCCCCCTCTCGCTGAGCTTCGCGCTCACGCGCTCCACTAGCGCGTCGAACGCGCTCCCGCTGTCTATCGTCGCCTCGTACGGTTCGATGACCTCGTCCTCGTACACGAGCCCGTACTTGGCCGAGATCACGCCGAACGTCGCCCCGTACCGTTTCGCTATCTCGTACACCCTCCTGATCCTCGCTGAAACGTAGAGGCGCTGGGGCGGAGCGGGAGTTCCGCGCTTCTTCGCGGCGCAGTGGGTGACGACGAGGATCCTGCCGTCCAGCTGGGGGTCGGTTGAGCTGAATCCCCTTTCCCTCGCGGCGCTGAACCACTCGTAGAAGGCGTAGATGTTGTGGAAGCCCCTGCTCATGTTCCTCTGGTTGCCGTAGTAGCGCCTCGCCCACCCGACCCCCTCCTCGTCCACGCCCACGGACCTGCACACCGGGCAGTCGCAGGGCGGGAGTGGGGGATCCCTATGGTAGCCGAGCCTCGGGTCGAAGAGCTTCACCGTGAAGTTGAGCAGCTGCCCCGTGCTCCTGTTGTGGTAGTACCACGCGCCGCGGATCCACGCCGCTCGAAGCCACGTCGCCGAGTCGAAGCTCGTGACCCCCAGCTCCACCATCAGCGGGATAAGCGACGGCCTGCTGACACCGAGCACGTGCACCGCTACCCGCTCGCCGGATCTCTTCACAACCTCCATCACCGCCTTGATCTCTCTCGCTGCCTCGCTGGTGCTCGCGAGGGCTAAGCCCCCCACAGCGATCCTCCTGTAACCTATCTTGATCAGCTCGCGCGTGCACTCCGCGTAGGTTTCAGGGCTCCACCCCTGCACCACCCCGTAGATCTCGACCCCCTTGTACGCGGAGTCCCCGTCCAACAGCCGCGCCGCCATCTCCGCCATCTCCAGCGATATCGCGAACCTCTCCCGCGCTTCCTCCAGCGTGATCTCGCGCACCCGCTTCGCCCCGTCTTCCCTGACGACGATCTTCATCGGCCGGCTTATGTGGTCCGGGTGCATCCCTGCGTCGAACCCCAGCCTGCGGTAGTACTCGAAGAGCGCGAGCGGGGTCACGGGGGGTCTATCGAGGTGCTTCCACGTGAAGGCGCCCGAGTCGGACATCACTTTGACGCCCTCCGGAATCCTGAAGTATTTCTTGACCCCGCCGGCGGCGGCGATCTCGCGCTCCAGCTTGCTGTCGACGTACGCCCTCGACAGCATGAGACCGTCGAAGGCCCTCGCGATCTCCCAAAGGTACGTCTGCCTCCCGCCGACCAGCACGTAGTCCCTCGGGGTGAAGGCGTAGAAGAAGAGCGGAGCCCTAGTCGTCCTCCCTGTAGATGAATATGCCTCGCTTGTTGAAGAGCACATATTCCTCCACCCTGAGCCTGTCGCCTGGGTTCCACTTCAGCGCGGACTCGACGAGCGCTTTTGGGATCGTGATCACGTAGCTGTAGGACGCCCCCGACTTGTGCTTCCGCAGCTTCACGGTCTTGGGCTTGCTCAAAGCCGCAGCAC
>JAJHRM010000293.1 GCA_020832965.1 Thermofilum sp.
AGGGGCTCGGGGCTGGAGCGTGATGGGCTTGAGAGTCGTCGCCACGCCGCACGTGGAGCACTACACCGTGGGCCTGTACGGGGAGCTCGCCTCTAGGGCCAGCATCACCCTCGTGACCCTGAGGAGATACGACGTGCGCATCAGCCAGCAGCTCGAGAGTAGACTTAAATTAAGTACGGGGGGACTGCTCTGAGGGCGGTGACTCTTGAGGGTTCTGATGCCCTTCTACAACGTTAACGACTTGGATTTCTACCAGCACCTGGTTCGAAGCCTAAAGAGGTACTGCTCTGAGGAAATCATCATAGCTTATGTGTCCGGAAACCCCAAGAGCGAGTGGGCCAGGGAGCTGCAGCTCGAGAGGCTTGAGGTACAGAGTGCCAGGAGCAAGAGCCTGGAGTTCTTCCTGTCTAGGAAAAAGATCGCCGAGCAGGTTAAAAAGATGAAAATCGACGTCATCTTCGCCCTGAGCGAGCTCTGGACGCTAGAGTTCTCCTCCTATATCTCAGAGGAGCTCAAAATACCCTTCGTCGTATGGGTTAGGGGCGACCACAGGAAGGTCAGGGAGGCTAGGAGAGTTAACCGGCTTAAGAGGGCGCTGGTAAACCGCCTCGAGGTAGCCTACCTCAACAAGGCAGCCTACGTCATACCTAACAGTGTCAGCCTCTATGAGAAATTACAGGAGTGGGGTGTCGAGAGGAGCAAGATCACAGAGCCTGTCCACAACGGCGTCGACACGGAGTTTTTCAAGCCCATGAGCGTCCCCCGCGCTGAGGAATTCACGGTAGCATACGCCGGGAGAATATGCCCTGAGAAGAGGGTGGCTGAGCTCTTAGAAATAGCTAAAAATCTCAAAGATATAAAATTCATAATTGCCGGGTCAAAAGACATAGAGGTTACATTCCCAGAAAACGTCGAATACCTGGGCAAGCTCCCATTCGAGGAAATGCCAGTATTCTACAACATGGCAGACCTGGTAGTTCTTCCCAGCGTGACCGAGGGCTTCCCAAGCGTCATCCTGGAAGCATATGCCTGCGAGAAACCCGTCTTAGCTACCAGGGAAGCCTTCCCAAAGGAGCTGAAAGTCTTCGGAGAGGTGACAGACCTCAGCGAGTTCGAGAGGGCTATTAAAAAGCTGCAGAAAGCTGACCTAAAAAGCATTGGTAGAGAAGCTAGAAACTATGTAAAGGAGAACTTTACATGGGAAAAGTTCGGAAGAACGATCAGAGAATATCTAGAAAAAACAGTATCTGGGACTTAGGAACCTATGGCAACTCTTCACGCGCTGCATACGAATGTTTAAACAGCCTATTAGGTTTACCTGTGCATAGTGTTGAAAAATGACAGTTAAATAACCAAAAGGTTTATAAAGAGATCATCTTAAGAGAATTCAGGTTATGAGAGTCTCAGTGATCATTCCAACGTATAATAGAAGAAAAGACCTTGCCGAGCTTTTTGAAAGTCTTTTAGTACAAACTTATAAACCTGTGGAAGTTATAATAGTTGATGATACTCCTAATGATGAAATTAAAATGCTTTGCGAAGAATATAAACCTAGATTTAAAGAATCAAATATAAACCTCATATATATTAGAAACCATAAGAAAAAGTCATTAACAGTTGCAAGAAATATTGGTATAGAGAATGCCTGCGGAGATATTTTATTATTTCTCGATAATGATGTTATTTTATTTAATGATTATATTGAAAAGTTAATAGAAATATTTAAAGAAAAAAAGCAAGCTCTCTGCGTACAAGGCTATATAGTTAATATTAGTATCAGGAAAGATAAACTTTCATTTCTGCGTGATCTTTTTAACAGAGTATTTCACTCTTACTACAGATACCCTGAGGACAGCTGCAAGCTCTTTGAGTATCCCTCTAGCCTTTCTAAAGTGATAGAGTGTGAGTGGTTAAGTGGAGCTAATTTCGCGTGCAAACGTGAAGTATTTAATGAGCTAAAATTTGATGAAAACCTAGAGGGATATTCATTTATGGAAGATGTTCTTTTCTCACATACACTTTATAAGAAATATCCAGGTACATTATTCATAACTCCTTATGCTAAATGCATACATAAATCAAGTCCTAAGAATTATACAGATAAAAATGCATTGGAAAAACTCAAACTTAAACAACGAAAATATGTCTTAAGGAAGTTATTTGGATTTAAAGGAATACTATTTTACTACTGGCAAAATATTGGTATTATGCTTCTTAATTTTATCAATAGCATAAAAAAGCTAGGATTTAAGAAAGTGAAAAAGTTTTTAATTTAACTGGAAAGCTCCTCCACAAATCTCCTGTAGATTTGTGCTAGCTTACTCCACTCGAAAGCCAAAGCTCTCATTTGAGCTCGTGCACCCAGCTCCTCTCTGAACTCTCTATTACATGCTATCTCGACAATAGCATCTGCCATCCCCTCTATATCACCAAGTTTAACGTAATACGCGGCATCCCCCAATGCGCTTAGCGCGCCTGGAGTCTCTTCAGCTATTATCGCCTTGCCTGCAGCCATGTACTGGAAAAACTTCATCCTCTCAGCATAGTAGCCTGTTGGATGCCGAGTATTTGGAGCTAGGAGAACATCCGCTGCCGCAAAGGCGCTCTGTCTCAAAAAGCTCGCATACGGAAGTGATCCCAGAATTCTCACCCTAAATCCAAATTTCTTTATAATTGAAAGAATATCCTGATTTAAGTTAAGCACCTGAAGTACAAGGACTGCTTGTGGTAGCTTTCTAGAAACTAGAGAGAAGGCCTGAAGCATCTTATCTGTGCCTTGTAGATCAGTATCCTTAGTTCTCCAAAATCCACCACTATAAAAAATTACAAAACGATCTCTTAACCCATACTTATTTCTAAAGTACTCTTGATTACCATATCTTTTTGGATTAAAGACTGATAGATCGACACCATAGGGGATATAAATGCTTCTCTTGAGCGGTATTCTCCTGGTAATAAGCTTCATAAGTGGCTTACTCCAGAAAATCACTCCATCTGCTTCTCTAGCAGCTCTTATATCAAAAGAATTCATTTCTCCATTAAATGTCATCCAAACATCCATCCAGTCAAGAACTACCCTGCATTTATATCCCCATAAGATTCTAGATGCAAGATATGGATTCAAAGCTATAATAGTGTTCTCTTTTAGACCTTTGAACTCTATTGATGTTAAGCAATCCCTTAATAAAGCACTTATATAATAATCGACTCCACTTCTAGATTTTTTACATATATGTGCCTCAACCCTTATAATTTTTGAGTATAATTTGGATAGAATATAACTAGCAATTCCTGCCCTTCTGTAACTTGAAAGATAATATATTCTTAGATGGGGGAGAGCTTTTTTAGCAAATATTGGGCGTCGATAATTTAATGGATTAAAACTTGTAACATAAATCATGCTTACCCCCTGGTTCCGAAAATAGTGGTGGAAACTTTCCCATAGGCAAACACTCTTGCTCAACTACCTATGTGGTGGGTGGAACCAGTCCCAGGGTTTTCCGGCGCGTGGGTCGTCTGCCCTGCCGTTGATCGTCCTGGGGATCACTGCGGGGTCGTTCCAGGGTCTTCGCTCCTCGTCGGGGTTCTGGTAGTCGTAGAGCCTGTTCGTGAAGTAGACCAGGTAGACTGGCTCGTGGCCGAGGGCTT
>JAJHRM010000294.1 GCA_020832965.1 Thermofilum sp.
TTTCTCTTCCGCATATTTTCGACGGAGAGCGAGAATGCCAGTATGACGGAGCCAAGCGTATCCGCTCGGACGAATGTAGCACCTATGAACTTCCTTCTCAGCTCCTTAAGTATTTCTGCGACCTCGTTAGACATGAAGATTAGTATTAACGCAACTAAAGATAGGCATATGAAGCCTAGCGCCGAAATAATAGAGAATGGAGTTACCCTAAAACCAGGGTGAATCATAAACAGAGTTGCCATCAACGCTGCGAAAATTGAAATTAAAATTAATACCCTTCTATTGCCTTCACTATAGAAGATCAATCGCTCGATAAGGAATGAGAATGGTACTATTAACATAAAGAAGAAAACTGCTGTAACTGATGAATCCATTAGAATACTTTTAGTCTCAGAATATGCAAGCTGAGCATAGTACCAGGATCTTAGCAGAGCGAGATAGTAATCGCCGTACTTCTTTTCTTTTTCCAATTCACGCGCTAGTTCAAGCTCTTCAAGGCTCTTCAAGTAAAGTTCGTTCGCGTAAGCACCTCTACCCCCTCCCATCAACTGGCCACCCAAACTGTTGATTCTACCTTCGACTAGACTGGTGAGATCCTGTGCGAAGCGTAATGGTGTTGGAGCGATGCTCAAGTATTTTTCTACAACTGTGATCCCGCATCCATTATTAGTTAATATTCCCAATGCGGTCTGTTCGGTCATGAAAAGTATTTTTATTCTACTATACGGAGGCACGAAAAGTACAGCCTCGTAACCTGAAGTTGGATCTCCAAGTACGATGTTTTCCCCTCTTTCGAACGATGGAGGGGCCGACATTACATAACCAAATTGGATTATCTCGACATCATTTACATCGAGGATCTTTATATAAGATCCCAAACGTGGACTTAAAAGCGTTCTGGGGTCTAGAAGATCGTGTAGAGCTACAGTGCTAGCTTTGAACATGGCTAAGTTCACGATTTTACCTCCACTTCCATCGATGAGAGGTTCTTCAAAGGGGAAGAACCGGTTGCCATAAGGCCAAAGATACCTTCCATACATGCCCATGTCGGGAGCATACTCGATATCTCCGGTTGTCCTGTTTATAAGATACGGTAAAACTTCGTATTCAGCAACGGAGGCTGCCCAACCCACGCTCGGTATCAAGCCTTTCAAAATAAAGGAGCCATCGCTTAAATTGGCAAATTGTATCCATTCGTGGCCATAAACGTCAGGTCTGTTCGTTACGCGAACGGAGAGCAGTATATCGCTATTGGTTCCAGCAATTCTAGTCCAGTTATATTCATACCAGTTTTTCGTTATGTTCCATAATCCAACTTTGCCGAGGACTACAACGTATCCTATACCAGCGTCATCTTTATGCTTATGTGTGAAGAAAACGCCAGCTTTTTGACCTCCGCTTATTGTTACCTTGCTAAAATCAAACCATTCCACATCGTTTAGTATTGCGTTGATTAACGCGAAGGAGAATTCGATCTGAGGAATAATGTTTTCAAATCTGATCTTCTCGAAAAGGTTAAATGGAGTATTGTAGCTGCGCCTAATGGAAAGTGCTGTGGTGAAGCATATTCCCCATATCCCTGTCCTAGCAAACACCTCCGCTTCATACCATAATGCTCCTGGTAGATACTGATTCTGGCTTAATTGGCTCGCCCATAATCCGAATACCTTATAAGTTTTGCGCGAAGCATTGATAGGCAAAACGTTTTCATTCAAAGTATAAGTGTTCTCCGATGGGCTATAGGTACCATACCTTCCTCCTGTGAATAGGAAACGTGTCAGATCCTTATTATAGCTGTACCAGTCGTACCAGGGACCACCTAGGCCATAGAAACTTCCGTAGCCGACTACAGCTACAGCGTCAGACTCGGAGGAGAAATCGAGGCTGATAGCCATCTTTATCGCGTAGGGGGCTACCTTTTTGTCTTCTGTTGTGCCAATGTGGTCGTAGTGCCATACAAAGGTCTTGTAAGTTCCGTCCTCAGCTTTAACCAGCTCTTTTTTATGCCATATGAAATCTCTTCCTCCGGCCATCGCTTGGTTATGCCCTGAGAAAGCAATGAACCAGACAGGTCTCTTAGGGGGCTTTTCCTTTAGCAACCTTGCCAGCTCTAGGAGGGAGGAGATGCCGATAGCTTCTTCAGCCCCAGGCGATAATGCTGGAACGATAGATGCGGAATCGTAGTAGGCCATTATAGCGATAGTGTTCTCAATCTCGTGCGGGTCGGTACCATTCAGTACTGCGATGATGTTTTTCGCCTTAGCACGTACCCATCTCATGTTCACGTTCACAGTTACAATTACGCGTCCATTAGAAAGAGCAAGATACCTAAGGTAGGAGCCATCATCCTTAGAGACATAAACTCTAGGAAACTTTACAGGGATGTCGAGGTTCTTACGGTCACACTCACTGCGTACGGTATCATCGGGGGCTACGAAGATGACAGCTTTAGCTCCTAGCCGCATAACGGTTAGCCAGTTGTAACCAGAGTTAAACTCCATTAAAACTATACTACCGTTAATTTCTCCCCTTATGTTGTTAAGATCTTCTATCGTTCCATAACCACCATAGATCAATCGCCCTGTGTAATTGCCGTAGGAAACTTGTACATTGTTAGGAAGTAGAGCATAAGCTTTCAAAGTCTTTGTCGCGTTCTCCAGATGGACTATTACACTGGAACCGAAGTCGAAAGGTATAGGAATTTCGTATTCTTCGATCCATGTTTTCAATCCCAATGTTTTGTTAAAGTAATCAAAAATGTATTTTGCGGCGTCTTCGCATCCGGGATAGCCCGTATACCTGTTTAGTGACGAGAAGTACTTTAAGTGTGCAATTATATTTGCAAAATTTATACTCGGTAACCGTATATTATCGAGCGAATCTTCCTCTATGCGCTCATTCTTGCTAGAAGATACTGCACTGAAACCAAGATTACCTAAGAAAGTAGATAGTATTATGATACTTAAGGTAAAAAATAGAAAAAATTCTTAGTTCGCGAGAGCATAGCTTACCTCCCCAGCAGGAAGCATACAAGTGCTCTGGTTGGGTAGAAGCCCGTGTAACCGCCGAGGAACAAACCTAACGCTATAGGCAGCCCCCTCTCCTCCCACACTTTTGCTCCGGCTATTTTCAACACTAGCAGTTTGATCACGTATGCAAGCAGACCATAGCTGAAGCCGTAGAAGCTGACGGAGAACAGTACCATACCAACTGGGTTCAATGGGAAGTTGGGTATAGTCATCCTAGCTAACCCCAGTCCAATCGCAACTATTGCTCCGAGGATGGCTGAGACCGTTCTCGCCGTTGTTGGGTGAGGTATTCCGCTTCTGAGAGCATCTGCTGCATCGTTATTTCCTATGGCGTTAAACTGACCCATGGTCCACCAGTCAGAGAGGAACGTTCTCGCTCCAAACTGCGTGACGTTTATCGATAGGAAGAAGAATGTGAGGAATATTACGACAATAGCTATAGGAATCGTGGCAATTACTATATCCTTGGGATCAGTATTTGTCTCCTGCGAAAGCTTTATCGATTCTAAAGATGCTATTGCGGGCGTCCATATACCATAGAATGTCGTAACATTTAGGAACCCGCTGGTGACGTAGACCGCTCTCGCTACGTCCGCGCT
>JAJHRM010000295.1 GCA_020832965.1 Thermofilum sp.
TCCTTTATTCTTCAAACGATTAAGAAACGAAACCTTGATAGGAGAGGGGGCAAAGCTAAATTCTCCGGGCGCTGGTATCCCTGACCATACTGTCGGATTTGCGAAATCGAGCGGACCGTAATGGTGAGCCATAACCACCACAAACTTCCTATAACACGACGCCAAGTGTACCGTTATCATCTCGTCTTCTCCGTGCCAACCCAGAACAGCGGAATTCTCGGGCATTTCCGCGAGCAATTTTATGAATAGGTCGCGTTCTATGGGATCGTTAGGATCTAGATAGTGCACGAAAAGTTTCAGTGCAACAGCGTAATCCCTTACAGCGATCTGCATGAGCCGAGGTTCCACCGGTGGGCCTGGGCACATGGGCACAAGCAGCCTATGGTCACACTTGAGCCAGAGGTTCTCGTATGCCCAGCTGTATGCTTCGTAACGGCTTTTGAACTTCCCCCTAAGATCTGCAAACTGCTTTATCCCGAATCTTTCGACCCATGGGACATCGCGAGGATGAACAACCGTGCAGTTGTATATTCCAGCCATCGTTGTAGCGACATTAACGGTGTCAGGTAAATCGGGGTCGTACACAATGTAACCCCTCGCATATCTGCTGAACATCTTCAGCGCATCGTCCGGAGTAATGTACTGAACTTTGATATCTGATCGATACTTTATCAAAGTTTTAGCCAACCCTCGTCTAAATCTTTGAAAATTATGTAAAGCCTAGGTTGCTCTCTGTTCACCAGCCCCTGTAGAGTCACTAGTACCAAGTGGCGGTAATCCATGGAAAAGTCCACCCCCCCTTAAATCCACCACATACAGTTCTCTCGGCTGAGCGAAACTAGGGAATACTCTATTCGGAGGCCACTGTACATTGTACTCTGGCTCTTTATGCTCTACCTGTTCCTGTCTCTTCGTGTAAAACGCGATAAGCACGGCTGTTAAAGCCGCGGCAACAATCGCAATAATAACCAATGTTTTCAGAATATGCATAACTCCTCATCACCCGTACAGGTGACACGCTACCATGTGCCCTCCGCCGACATCGATAAGCGGCGGCTTAACTTCCTCGCACTTTTTCGTCGCGTGAGGACACCTCAAGGCGAAGGGACAGCCTTTCTCTGGTCTAATTTCCTTAACTTGAAGCTTTCTAAGCTCCAGCCGTTCCTTCCAGCGCATTTTTGGATCAGGGAGTGGGATCGACGATATGAGCATTTGAGTGTAGGGATGCAGTGGCCTAAGCACTATTTCTTCCATGGAGCCAATTTCGACGACTCTACCCAAGTTCAACACGACTGCTTTGTCCGCTATGTAGTAAGCTGTGTTAAAGTCGTGCGTTATATATAGGCACGATATTCCGTATTTGCTCTTGAACTCCTCCAAATAGTTGAGAAATACCGCTCTTAAAGAGACATCGAGCATAGATACCGGCTCGTCAGCAACTATAAGCTCCGGTTTTATAAGTAGGATCCTAGCGAGCATCAGCCTCTGGCGTTCGCCACCACTTAATTGATGCGGATACCTCCCTAAAACGTCCTGAGGCCTTAGCTCAAGCGCTTCAAGAGCTTCGTATATCAGCCTCATAGTCTCCGCTTCGCTAGCTGCTAAGTTAAATTTTCTAACAGTAAGTTTTAAAATCCTATCAACCCTATAGGATGGATTATAAATTTCGTAAGGATCTTGAAACACTGCCTGAACTTTCCTCCTATATTCTTTCGGTTTGCGTTGCAACCAAGAGGTAACGCTCTCGCCTTTAAAGAAAATATCGCCGCCGTCCGGCTTTAAAAAACCGAGAATCATGTTAGCGATCGTCGTCTTTCCGCTCCCGCTTTCCCCCACAAGCGCAAGGATGCTAGGTTCACTAGGCATGCTGAAAGAGACCTCATCCACAGCTCTGAACTCTTTACCGCCGTAAACCCCTCCCCCCTTGAATATCTTCGTCACGTTCCTAAGCTCGAGAAGGGACGTACCCTCCATCTTCAATCACCCGCGTACAAGTGGCACGCCACAAGGTGACCTGGCTTCACCTCTTTTAACTCTGGCGCCTCGGACCTGCAAACGTCTTTCGAGTAAGGACAGCGCGGGTGGAAGCGGCAACCCGGCGGCCAATTTAACGGGCTTGGAGCGATGCCGGGAATCCCCTTAATCATCTTTTTCTTCGCAATAGAAGGTATTGAGTCGATAAGCCCCTTCGTGTAAGGGTGCAGCGGATCGTAAAATACCTTGTCGACTTTCCCTACTTCAATTATCTTACCGGCATACATGACAGCGAGCCTATCGTCGACCTCTGCGTGAACCGCCATGTCGTGAGCTACGAGGATTACTGTAGTTCCATGCCTATCCCGAAGCTCGCTCAAGGTTTGTAGCACCTCTCTTGAGGAAACCACGTCTAGAGCTGTGACTGGCTCGTCAGCGATTATGAGCTCTGGATGCAAGGCGTAAGCGGTGGCGATTATTACTCGTTGCTTCATCCCTCCGCTTAGCTCGTGAGGGTACATGCGTAAAACCATCTCGGGAAGCCCCAGCTCGGAAAGTGCCCTCCTGGCAATCTCCAGTGCTTCCTCCCTTGAAACATCGCTATGATCGATTATCGCGTCGATCATCTGCTCCTCAACCCTCAGCACAGGGTTAAGGGAAGACATGGCACCCTGGGGTATGTAGGCTATCTTTTTCCACCTTATTTCCCTCATTTCATTTTCGCTCAATTTCAGGAGATCCGCCCCTTCAAAAAGAACTTCGCCGCCTGCTATGTAGCCAGGCGGCTTCACTAACCTATAGATTCCTTCGACTAAAGTCGATTTACCACAGCCAGACTCGCCAGCTATCCCGAAGATCTCGCTGCGGTAAACAGTAAAGGATACATCGTCGACTACTCTAGCATCTCCAAATACTGTCTTGTAATAAACCTTCAGATTTTTCACCTCTAAGATTGAGTTCCTACCCATATTTCTCACCTTTCATAGGCCAGTGACTTTTTTGAGTCGAGGATTAAATTCCTCCTCCAAACCTATATTTATGAGATTAAGCGAGATGAATATCAGCGCTAGCACACCAACTACGGCTGCTACGACGTAAGGTCTTACAGATAGCATTCCTACGCCAATCGTTATGCTGAGAAGGTACCCCAGCGTGGGAAGCAAGGGCGGTCCAATACCTATTAGTCTCAGCCCTGTTTCCGCGAAAATTGCTCCCATGACGGAATTTATAAAACCGATAATTATGTAAGGTGCTATATTTGGTAACAATTCGAGAAATACGATCTCTAAATCATTTAGCATATTAAGCTTAGCTAACTTAACAAACGCCCTCTCCTTAAGGGATAAGACTTGTGCTCTAATAACTCTTGCCGCCCCCGGCCATGAGAAAATCCCGAGCAGGAGAGCAACGCTTTCGAGCGGCAACTTGGGTATGTAGGTGGCAATTGCCATGTATATCGGCCACAACGGGATCACCAGCAAGGTATCCGTAAACGTACGGAGCGTATGGTCGACGAAGCCTCCTTTATAACCTGAGATGAAGCCCATCGTGACAGCGATTAATGTAGCTATTGCTCCCGCTAGTAAACCGATTGATAGTGAATACATAATTCCAACTAACAGCATTCCAAATATATCCCTACCGTA
>JAJHRM010000027.1 GCA_020832965.1 Thermofilum sp.
TTAATACCTAGAGCCTTTCTTACATCCTTGGGCAAAACAATTTTTCCCCTTTTACCCATTCTAATAACCATTTCACTCAAGAAAATCCAACCCCTAAATCCCGTACGAGCGTTATAAAGCTTTTCGGCCATAAAGACCATTAGAGAGCCATATCCCTACCTGCTTCATAGCACTCCCTCGGTTTTGTCTTCTATATCCTCTCATAGACCTCAACTATCCTGCCTTGCGTTGATAAGAAGAGGGAACCCTGACGTTTACAAGCGAGGAGACCACCGTCTCGTAGGCCCTTACAAGTAGCTTTTCATAGGCGTCGTAGTCTGGGAGAATAGTCCCAGTGCCCGGCACCCTTACGCGGAGGTGGGGGCTCGACTTTGGATGTTTTGCTAACATAAAACATACCTTTGACCCCTTCCCAGACACGCCTGCCTGCTGGGCGGCAACAACGTGCATAGCCTTGACCCTGTACTTTTCCCTCCTAAGAGTCTTCTCTATCAAGAGCTCCTCCACCGGGACCAACCCGCTACGCAGCCTCTCGACCTCCCTCCTCAGAAGCTCCTCCGCCGATAAGGCCCCGTCTATTCCGGACTTCTCGAGCACGCCGAGGACTGTCTCCACGAGCCTTGCCTGGAAGCCCCTGACAAGTGGCGGGTAGTCGCTCCTAGCCGCCTCGACGCCCTTAAACACGTATTCGCCCTCAACCGTGACGCCGAAGTACCTCTTTACGGGCGACGCACGCGTGGTCTTCGCCTCTGGGAAAGCTATAAACCTAAACAGCTTGTCGACCTTTATCGGCATCCCGTACCTCTCGGCTATCTCCCTGGCAAGCTCCTCGTAGTCGCTCCGCGAGGCGCCGTCCCTGTAGACAAAGACGCTGTCCGTGTCGCCATAGATGACTGTGTAGCCCTTCTCCCTCAGGAGCCCGTAAACGCCCAGCATAACTCTCCTGGCGAGCCTGTTTATCCACTCGAACGTCAACGGGTTTCCAAGCCTGTTATAGTTGTTCCCGCTGTACCCATAGCTAGAAACCAGTATCATTTTGAGCTCCTTCTGCCTCTGGTCTGCAAACTTCTTCGCGTCCCCAGAGAGCTCCCGGGCCATATGCTTAAACCTGAGCCTCCTCTCCAGCAACGGCTCAACAACGTCCACGAGTATCCCCCTGGGCTCCCTGGCGACCCCGCCGAGCGAGACGGTCTCATAGCTGATATTGTACCTAACAATCAGGTTGGGAAACATGGACTCAAAGTCGAGCTCCGCAACGTTCCCGTATATCCCCGTGACCGGCTGGTATATGAGGCCTCCCCTGTCGCCCCTGTGGAGCTCAAGCATTGTTCTCACGTGGACGTTCCTATGCCTAGCCCTGGGCACAGCGTAGCCCCTCCTAAGCAACAGGTAGACCTGCCTAGCGTCAATCAGCCTGCCATAGCTGGTCATACCTGCCAGGGTCGGAGACAGGCCTGTGGCCCTACACCTCTCCTCGAGGCCAGCGAGCCCTATGCCGTCCAGCAGGCCCCTCTCGACGAATATCCTCCCCTCGAGGACTCCCTCCCCCCTCCCAAGCCTAAACCAGCCGTGGCGCCTCTTAATCCCAATAGCTAGCTTGCGAAGCTCCTTCACAGGCACGTTCACAGCCACAACGTCGGGGTCAAGCTCTCTGAGCACCGCGTCGAGACCCTCGAGAACCCTGGACTCGGACCCCTCGAAGACCCTTTCGCCCCCGCTGCCCCTAATGACAGCCTTCGAGAGAAAGCCCCCACGCACGTGCAGGTCGAGGCCCACCGTTACGAGTGGGAGCGGCTCGACCCTGTCCTCGCCCTCCATGAAGAGCCAGCCGCTACGCCTATACGGTCTAAGAGCCACTATTCCTAGGCCGGCGAATAGCTTCTGGACAACGTTCACGTCTGAGTCGTAGCTCGTAAAGCCGGCGCCCTCTACAACCCTTAGAGCCTTTAGCAGGAGCCTGCGGGACCCGTGGGAAACCCTGAGAAGTATTGCAGTCTTCCCGCCTATAAGCCTCCTCTCGACCTCCCCGACGCTGAAGCCCTGGTCCCACAGGGAGGCGAGGAAGCCCAGAGCGCTCCCTTCGACCAGGAAGTAGTCCTCAAAGCCCCTGCGGAGGACCTCTACGCCGCCGTCAAGCCCCCTGAGCCATAGCCTGGTCTCTCCACGCGAGACAAAGGCATCAACCACCACTGATTCGCTCGACCTCATCCTCTAGGTCCCTCAGCCTGCGCTCAAGCTCCCTAAGCCTCCACTCCAGGTCCAGCACGGAGACGAGAAGGAGCGAGCCGAGGAGGTACGGGTTAGAATAGTTGGTCACGGCGCCCAGCTCCTCGCCCCAAGCCTTCTTGACGTAGACGTATGCCTCCCTCCTCTCCCTCCTCAAGAGCTCGACAAACTCGCCCTCAAGCTCGCTCAGCAGCTGTAGGTACTTCTCCCTGACGCTCGGGGTAGCCCTGCCCACTAGAACCACCCCTCCACGTCCCTCAGCCCCCAGCCCGTCCTCTCCGCGTAAATGACGACCGGCGTAGCCAGGGGGCCCTTCTCGACAGTTATCCTGGTGTACTTCTTTCCAACGTCGTCGAGCCTAGCTATAACGCTGGAAACGTGCCTAGCATACACGGGGATCTCAGGCAAAGGCCTCCTAGAAAACCTAGACCTCCCCGCAAATAGCACGACCACTGCGTCCCTCTCCAGCAGCCTCTGGAGCCTCCCCAGGAACATCACGAGCCTGTCATAGCTTTTAAGGCTAAACAGCTCGGACAAATGAGTAACCGCTATGAGCCCCGCACCCCTCCTCAGGGCCTCCTCGATAACCACGTCGACAGAGCCCACCTGCCCAACGCCGTAAACATTGGCTACGTGTATCCTGGAGAGGCCCTCCTCGGGGTCCACGCCCCGCCACAGCAGGGCCTCCGACAACGCGTAAGCGTCTATAGACCTCCCATCATGGTAGTCCCTCATGCCTACGACGAGCGGCGAAAAGCCCCCAGAGACAGCTGAGGCAAGCATGGTGTAGAGCATCTTCCCCCTAGAATCCTCGTCCCCATAGAACGTAGCCACAGACCCAGGCACAAGCCCGCCCACAAGCCTATCCAGTCCCGAGAGCCCCGTGCCCAGCCTGGGAAGCCCCAAGAGACCCCTCGCACTCATCAACATGAACACCACAAGCAGTGCAGGGAGAAAA
Organism: Thermofilum sp.; assembly: GCA_020832965.1. The sequence goes on from JAJHRM010000027.1 coordinate 3,185, forward strand.
ACCCTTATAAACACTGGAGACATTCCTGCACAGGAGGGATAACACCGAAAGTAAAACATTTAAACGTAAAGCCACGGCACGTAGCCTGGCAGAAATTTGTCGTGACTCGTGCATGTCCTTGCCCATTCTTCTCCTCGAAAAGGGTGCGAGACATGATGGATTGGCGGTTGCTCTAAAGTTTACTTCTGAATAGATTCTTCTTAAATACCTGTATTTTTCCAAAACCTGTGGTGAAGATTCGGAAAGTTTTCCTAGGCATATCGCGCATAGAGAAGCGTAGCGCGCGTGTTGTAAAAGGCTTAAATTGGAGGAGCCGTCTAACAATATAGGATGAGTGCTAAAATTGAGATTCAAAGTCTGCCCAAAGGGCTGAGGAGGAGGGGCATAGAGGAGAAGCTAGCTGAGATCTGTAGAAGGAACGACATAGTGTTCATGGCTATCTTCGGCTCCTTCGCCAGAGGGGAGCAGAGCGGGAAAAGCGATATAGATATAGCTATCGAGTTTGATCGAAATAGTGAAAAGAGCCTCTTGGATCTAGTTAGGATAGAGAATGAGCTGAGAAAAATATTTAGAAGAAAAGTTGACCTTGTGGTTTTAAGGAGCTTAAGCCCCTACATTATAGAAGACGTGAAAAAGGAGATGCGGGTCATTTATGAAAAGAGATAAAGCATACTTAAGACACATTCTGGATGCGATCTCTAACATTGAGAGATTTGTCGAAGGTTTGAGCAAGGAGGAATTCTTTGAGAACGTGGAGAAACAGTACGCCGTCTTGAGAGGTCTTGAGATAATTGGTGAAGCAACGAAGAATTTGAGCAGAGAACTGAGGGCAAAGCATCGCGAGGTTCCATGGAGGGAAATCGCAGGGATGAGGGACAAGTTAATTCACGAGTACTTTGGTGTGGATTTGGAGCTGGTCTGGGTGACTATTAAAAACCAACTCCCTGTGCTCAAAACTCAAATTCTCAAGATATTAGAAGGGTTAGAGGAAGGTAAAGGTTAAATTTTAAAGCTAAGCTCTACGATGATAAAGCTGAAGGCTATGAGAGCGTCCTTTAATTTGCGGAAATGGATATAACTGTTTGTAGGTGTTTGTTTGCTGTGTTTAGTGAGCTGAGTGTGGCTTGGAACAGGGTTAGGCTTGCGTGGATGCTTAGGGAGAGGGGTGTCTATGTTAGGCTTCATGCCTACGAGTATTTGCTTGGTTTTGGGGGGAGGATTCTTGGGGTTTTGTTGCTTGAGCCTTCTCGTGGGGTTGCGTCTTTGTACTTGTCGGAGAGGAGTGAGGCGTCTGATAAGCTTGTGGGCATTGTTGACGAGGTTCTAGGAGGGTTTCCTCCTAGGCTTTCTCTTAGGGTTGTGTGGAGGGATTCTTCGTTGTAAAAGCTCCCCCTTGATGGAAGGGAGTTTTTCGCGGAAGCTCCTCCCTTAATGTTTAAGGATTTAAGAATAGTCTCGTGACTGGTGAGGAGGTTATTGGGAGCTTAATGCCCAGGTCCATTGTTAATGTTCTTAGAATTGGAGCACGCGAGCTGAGCCCTCCCTGAGCTCCTGGTCCCTCGAGCCTGCATGGGAATTTTGGGTGGAAATCGCCGGTGCTTCAGGACCGTTGTGGACCATGTACAACTCATAGCCACACCCAGCAGAGTAAAACCCATAAAACCATGATCCTGCGATAAGGCGGGGTACGAATGGCACGCGCCGAGTATGACATTACATCATCAGCAATTCTACGGGCTTCAACCTCTTAGATATGGGATCCAATTGATATCCTAGAGATTCTAAAGTTGTAGCTCCGAGGACTGGAATGTCCTTCGGCTCCCCGAACACTACTGGAACTATGGCACGCCGCTCCCCATACTCCACAGCTGCCCCGCCAACATCACGTTCAACGACATCTCCACCATGGACTCTAAACTTCTGCCTAGCAATAGGCTTAAGTCCAAGCTTCTCGAGGGTGGAACGCGGTATCGAGGTAAATAGTGCCCCACTACCCACCAAAACCTCCACATCCTCCCATCTTGTTAGATCCATACTATAGACACGAATCTTTATGTAAGTAAATCCCATGCATATCTACTAACGTTAAATTGCCTCTTAAGGGTTATTAACCTTACCTCCTACTCCTGCGCGCCGCGCGCTGTGGGACTGATTTCCAAGGTATGGGTCTCGTATTGCTGATTTAGACAAAGCATTTGTGGAGGTCTTGAGAACATCCTCTTGGACTGGGCCGATTAGTACCAGTATTCTGCACACACGTATTAGCCATGTTAAAATTTTTAAGTGTTGAGGCGCGCTAGATGCTTGTGCAGGCGTTAAACTAATAACACTGCTTGAGTGCTCAGTTCATATGCGTGCCGGAATCCTAGTGGTGCTAGCGGCGTTGCTCCCCCTAGTTGCCATTTCTAGCTGTGCTCAGCCGACCCTTAAGATAGTTGCCTTTGATGGCTCTGAGCTTAGTGGTGCAAGGATCCGTGTTACGACACTTGACGGCAGAGTGTTCAACTTTACACTTGACCCGAGGAGCCCCTTCATTGTGAGAGACGTTGTGAGAGGCGTGCTCATGGTAGAGGTTGTTTCCTGGAAGAACGTACCCGTGGGGTACAGGCAAAACGTCACTGTCTACAGTGACAGAGTGCTAACTGTCCCCAGTATTGGAAAGTTGACATTAAGGGTTACTGGGTCAAGGGGGCAACCTCTCAGTGGTGCCTCTGTAAGGATATCTTACGGAGCTGAAACAGTGGAGGAGGGGGCTGCAGGTGCCTCTGGGATTTATTCTACTCTCTTGCCTCAGGCTACTTACCAGGTTACGGTTGAGTATGGTGGGAGAGGTGTCTCTAGGACCATTCTTGTTCAGCCTTCCCGCGAAAACGTAGTTGAGGTTTCGCTTGACGTGTTTGTGAGCTTTGCTGGGATGGATTTGTCCCTCTCTGAGTTCCTCGGCTTGGCTGTCCTCGCGATTCTCCTAGTCCTCGGCATGGTTATTCTGCTGATTGAGTACACGAATTGGAGGGCGCGGAGAGCAAGGGTTGTCTTGGCAAAGCCGACCTAGACTATGGGAAAGTGCCTCAGGGTCTAGGCTGTATGCTTAATGCACACAAGCAGCGTTTAACCCCTGATGGTTTAGCGGATGCAGGTGAGCATGCTTCTAGGCTTAATACCAGGCTCAGGTACCGCGTGTACTACGTTGAGAAGTGTAGTTCTACGCAGGACCTGGCCAGAGAACTGGCTGAGGGGGGAGCTGCCGAGGGCACAGTTGTGGTTGCCGAGGAGCAGGAAAGGGGCAGGGGGAGGCTTGGTAGGAGCTGGTTCTCGGGTAAGGGTGGGCTATGGTTCACTGTTATTCTTAGACCTGGCCAGCGTCTTGTAAACTTGCTTAGCCTCGCTGTGGGGGTTTCTGTAGCACGTGCACTGAGGAGTATTGGTTTGCCGGCTCGCTTGAAGTGGCCTAACGATGTGGTGATTGAGGGTAAGAAGGTTGGAGGTATCCTTGTAGAGGCTTTTTCCGGGTCTGGCGAAGAGATTACTGCGCTTGTGGGCATAGGGTTAAACGTTAATAATGACCTTCCCGAGGAGCTTGCCGAGACTTCTGCCTCACTAAAGGGTATTCTTGGAAGAAAATTACCAAGGCTACCTCTCTTGATGCATTTGTTGGAGGAGGTAGACGGCGTGTATACATTGCTTGTGGAGGGTCGGGGGAAACAGGTTATCGACGAGTGGAAAAGTTTCTCTGATACTCTTGGGAAGGCCGTTAAAGTAGTTACCCAGGAGGGTGTGTTCACTGGCATAGCGGTGGACGTAGGACCCCTTGGAGAGCTGTACCTCAAGACTGGGAGCGGCGAAGTCAAAGCCTTCTACTCCGGGGACGTGATTCACCTACGCTGAGGGGAGGAAATTCGAAAGGCGGGCTTGACTATCACCTTTCTTCTCTACTACAAGATGAAGCTTAAAAATCCTAGGAGTAAAGTATCTTGGATGATGAGCCTTTGGCGGACTCAGGAAGTTGACGAAGAAAAGGGTTTCACCTGATGCGTTGAAGCCTGTTGTTCCCAGGAGTTCCCCTTAGAGATTCAATGGCAAAGTATATGTAAGCTATGCTTTTTACCTTTGCATGTGTCCAGCTTAGATGGTCTGGTGGTGATCGAGCCTGTAAGTGAATACACGAAGCAGATCCTCAGGCTGAAGAGGGTGTATGCTGCCGAGAAAACCCCGTACCAGGAGATCGTCTTTGCAGAGCTAGAGGGATTTGGGAGGGCTCTCCTGATCGACAGGTTTGTCCAGAGCACGGAGAGGGATGAGCACATTTACCACGAGCTCCTCGTGCACCCAGCGCTGGCCCTTCACCCGGAGCCTCGGAGGGGGCTAATCGTCGGCGGTGGGGAGGGGGCGACGCTGAGGGAGGTGTTGAAGCACAACACGATCGAGGAGGCTGTCATGGTGGACATAGACGAGAAGGTTGTCGAGTTCTCAAAGAAGTACCTCGAAGTCATGCACAAGGGCAGCTTCTACGATCCCAGGGCAAAGACCATCATCATGGATGGGCTTGAGTACGTGAGGAGGGCTCCGAGCAGCTACTTCGACGCTGTGATAATGGACCTGACAGACCCCTACGCTGGACCCACAGCACTGCCACTCTACAGCCTCGAGGCGTTTCAAGAGATAAAGAGGATACTGAGACCCAACGGGGTGCTAGCAACGCAGGCCGGGTCCAGCTATTTCTACCCAAAAGAGTACAGAGAGGTAAAAGAAAACATCGAGAAAAACTTCAGGTATCTAGCAGAGTACTGGACATGGATACCCAGCTTCGCTACGAATGTCAACTTCATCGTCGCTTCGGACGCGTACGACCTCTATAGCCTCAGCGCAGAGACGTTTGACGAAAGGCTGAGGGCAAGAAAGGTTACCACCAGGTATCTAAGCGGCAGAAGACTTACAGCTCACCTGAATATGGGCGTGCTCTATGGCTAAGAGCACACCAATCCTCCAGCCTAGTTAGCAAAACCTTGAAGGATACTAGGCTAGGCCCTCATTTCCGCTATGTTGGTGGGTCTGCCCACGCGCAAGTCCGCAGAGGCTTAGATGCATATTCATTGCCTGTGCATTAAGGTGTCTTGGCGCTCTGCGAGCCACCCATCGCTGGGTATTTATTCTCACCACGTGCCCTCATAGAAAAACATTGGAGCCTCGCTAGTGAGGTATAATTAATGCTGCATGGCAATCTTTATGGCCTGAAGCGCAGCAAGCTGTAACGGGTATGCCAGCGGTGATGCCGTAAGGAGTGGTTGAGTGGCGAAATTCATTTTGACTATGTCATATGCGCTGAGTCCTTGCTGTATAACGGCTCCAGCGTAGTTGATCAATTCGCCTACGGGCTCAGGACCCGCTATCTGAACGCCGACAAGCCTGAGATCGCTTTTCAGGAAGAGTGCCTTGAGTTGTATCTTTCCGCCTCCCGGCAAAGCTGCTGGGTGCCTGTTAACAGCTTCGACCTTTACTGGCAACACATCTAAGCCAAGGTTTCTCGCCATGAACTCTGTCAAGCCCGCCGCGGCAAGTACTGTGCCCCCGATATACGTTGAGAACACTGGTAAGGCTCCCTCGAACCCTCTGGCTGTTGCCACTCCTGCTATGTGCATCGCTGCTACCCTACCTTCTGCTACGGCTACGCTTGCAAAGTAGGCTTTTACAGGTTTCCCGGTAAAGAAGTCCCTTTTCTGCGCTATGTCGCCGACTGCGTAAATATCGGGGTCACTTGACCTCATGAAGGAGTCTACAACAACATGTCCCCACTGGTCCAGTGCGAGACCAGCTTTAGCAGCAAGATTAGAGTTTGGAGTAACGCCAACTGCGACTAAAACAGCTTCTGCAGACAGAATTTCGCCTGTTGTAAGAACAATCTCCTCTACCTTGTCCTTACCCCTAATTTCCTTAACGCTAGCTTTCAGGTGGAATTTTACGCCTTTTTCCTCAAGCTTCCTTCTAGCTATCTCCCCGAACTCCTTGTCGAAGCACAGGGGCAAGACTTCTTCTAAAACTTCGACAACATGTATCTCTCTTCCTTTAGCCAGGTCGTCTGCAAACTCAAGCCCTGTAAAACTTCCACCCACAATCACAATGCGTCTTGCATCTTTGAGCAGTTGGTATGCTTTTACGAGTTGCTCATACTCCTTGCTGATCAGAATTACACCTTCCTTCTCGATTCCTGGGATATTAAGCTTTATGGGTGAGACTCCGGTAGCAAGGACAAGTTTCTTGTACATGAACTCCCTGCCGCTCGCTGTCTTGACAAGCTTTTTCGACCTATCAATCCCTACAACCTCGTCAATAATAAGATCAACACCTGCATTTTTCACTGTAGAGTCAGGTATCTGTATACCTTCAACCGAGCCTACAGTATTTGTGATGTAGGGCACTGCACACGGTATTACTTGAAGCTTAGTCCTACGTATTATGAGAACATTGAGGTCTGGACGTAAACTCTTCAGGGCTAATGCAGTTGCAAGGCCGCCAGCTCCTCCTCCAACAATTATCACATCATAGTTCATAGCTTTTTCAAGATTTTTGAGCTTTATTTTTTATAAGAAACTTTTTTATTATGCTGTGTTTATAAGGAATAGGCATGGGATGCACCTCGCTATTCTGCTGCACTATCTTTCGCGCTTTCTGGTTTTGCTCATCGAGAGAAGACAGGAGATTACTTAATAGTTTGTGATTTACATTAAGGATTGCATAAAGAGAAGTGCGATGAGGGAGATTGGAACCTCTAGGGAGAGGGCTGGGTGATTGTTATTTTTCCCTGTCCAGCATACTAAGATGTTGAATTGACCTGGCTAAGTAGATGATTGCTGTGATCGATGCATGCACAATGCTCAGGAAGAGTCCGCTTAATGGATTTCCAAGTATTGAAGACACGAGAAAATAAATTACGTAGAAATTTCTCCTACCATCTATAACTGCAAATTTTCGGTCGAAGGCAGAGTACGTCTTGAGACTCCTGCCCGTGATAAGTGTGAACTGGTTGTAGACATGCCTAATGAAGCTGTCTATAACGAGGAAAATTATTCCCATAATTAGTGCTTGTACTCCGTAGCCGTGAGCTCCCAACCCCACAGCAAGTGCAGCGTAGACTGATTGTTCCCATAAGGCATCCAGTGAATGCTCTATGTGCCCAAGCCTCGTCAGGCGGCCTCGGACTCTTGCCAGCTTTCCATCTACCCCGTCGAGTATTCCTGCAATGTAGGCTACAACGCTTCCGAAAATAAAGTGACCCTTTAAAAACAGGTAAATCACGGCCAGGGCTAATAGATTGACAAGCATTGTAATTCTATTCGGAGTTATCCAGAGGTTCCCTCCGATACTTTTCACGATCAAGTTCTCGACGTGTGCATTCAGCATAGAAGTCAAGTGAATGCCCTTCTGAGACCACTTCACTAAAGCTGCTTTAGATGCTTTTAGGTCCCCAGCGTACACACAGGCAGGTCTATGCCTGGGTTCAACAAGAGAATCGAGGTCAACGGCTATAGGCTCGGATTTCACAACTTTTTGTAGGACGGTCGTCTGTTTACATGTACCCTTCGTATAACTGCCTTGAATAAATGATCTAACAGCGTCGGGGTGTACCAGATAATCCGCCGAAATTATGAGTGCTCCCTCAGTTGTTTTGAATCGTAGATCGTCTATGCTATTTACCTCTACATTTGCTTCTCCTATTTTCTCTAAGTAGTCCCTGGTTTGTAAAACAGCTTCTTTAGGGGTGAAAACTTGAATTTCTCTTATGCCCTGCGCCCTGAGAGTTTGGATCCATCTTTCAACTGTTGCCGTGCCAAAGTGCGAAAGGAGGGCTACAGGCACCTTCACACCTTCATTTGCTATGTAGTCCCGAAAAATTAACAGGGCCTTACCGAGATTCATGTTCAAGGGCACCCTCGATTCTTTTAATGATTTCGGAGAAAAATTCCCCGAAAGCCTTGTAGATAACCCTCGAGAGATCATACATGAAGAACACTAGGAAGATTAGCAGGATTAGAGAGACTATCAACTCTAGCATTTGTCCTACGGCAGGCAATGTCCTCAGCAAGGACGGGACGTAGAGAAGAGCAAGAAGGGTTACTCCAAGGTATAAGAGGTCGAGCCCTATGTGCTTAGCTACACTTTCCGTTATGCCGAAGACACTCGTCATCTTTACCGCTAACGCGTCTACTAGCACCCTTACTCCGTCCAGGACGTAGTAGCCATAGTATACGATTGCGAGTAGCGTGATAGCTGATACGGCTGTGCTCACGTCGATGCTTAGCAACCCAGTTTGTAGCAACGTAAATCTGCCGAAATGGGAATTAACGTACGACAAAACAATCAAGGCTAAAATTAGCTTGAACCCCTTACTCCCCGCCCTCTCAAGTTTCCGCGCGGCAAGGCTCCTTCTTTCAGCGATTTTCGGGAACTCTTCCGTTAACTCTGTAGGCTTGGCGGCCCCAATACTAGTTCCAGCTGAAAACATGACGGCGAGGCCTGAGGCAATCCAATATGCCAGTGCTAGGATTTGCTGGTTAATCATTACGAGCAACAGTGCCAAGAAGTACTTTAGAGCGGGATCAGCGAGGAAAGTTAACGCAGCCGGCTTCAATTCTTCACGCTCATAAATAATTGTAAGCATAGAACTAGTTGCTCCCAAGACCGCTACAAGGTAAACGACGTTTGCGCTTATTTCCCCAAGACTAGCGACTAGGAAGTACAGCATACTCGTCTCAGCGAGTACTCGGCTAATTAAAGCTACGTTATAGGTTGGAAAAAGATCTTGAAAAGAGACTAACACGTCGATGAAGTCTGTAAGAAAGATTAGAACATACACATATGCCGCTAGATACATGTGGGATGTCTTGAGGGCGTCCAAAAATAGTAGAGAGACGAGGGAAAACATTGCAAGTATATACAAAGACAAAAGTATGACTCTAGAGGCGTTGTTTCTTCCCAGCCTGCCGGCAAGGTAGCCTGTTAAAGGCCTTACGAGTATTTTGGTTGCCAGACTGGCGGTCTTTCTCCCATAGTCACGTAGGTTTATTTGCCTGTAAATTTTCCTGGCATAAAGCAAGTCGCTAGGCGTATCGATGTCCTTCCATAGAAAGCCAGTAACATCTACGTAGTCAACTTCTCCATCCTTCGCAGCTCTGTCAAGAGCTTCACCTATTGCTGCATTGGGCCCTCTCTCAGCGATCACCTCCTCGATGTAGCGGCGTGCATTTTCCCGTACGATAATCAAGCCAGTATCTATTCCATACCTTGACTCTATGCTTTTGCCTACTTCCACGACTCTTTCCCCCTGTAACTTTACCTTTAAGCCCTCTTTTACCTCTGAAAGCGAGGGTTTCCTATCAAGACAAATCGTAAAAGCCTTGTTTGAAAAATGAGAGAGCAATTTTTTCAGCATTCCGTACTCAAATACATGATCAGACATCGCTACAAGGAAAGGAGGATCAACGTGTTTAAACGCTGTGTGAACCGTGTAGAGATTTCCAAACTCCTCAGCATCGACGCTTAGAATTACCGCTTTGTTTCCAAGCTTCTGCTTAAAAAGAGTTATGTACTCTCTCCTTGTCACCAAGTATACTGGGTTTAAGTTTGCTCGCGTAAACCTCTTTAGAATAAAGTCAAGGATTGCTACTCCAGGCTCAAGCTCCATGAGAGATTTGGGCCTCTCTGAGGAGTAGGGTTGGAGCCTGCTTGCAACGCCACCGGCAACAATAACCACGGGAAAAGTCATTTTTTCACAAAGGTGAAATAATGAGATGCCACTAAAATAAGTATCGTGGAGAAGTATGGAGTCGGCGGGTTGATATTTAATAGTGGCAATTTGTTGAGGCAGTATTATGTATGGAAGTCGATCTATGAAGCCTCTTGAGAGGCTGAAGAGGAAAACTGGTGTTGAGAATTTATGGCTTTACGTCTTAGCTGAGCTATCTAGAGGTGAGGATTACCCCTACTCCCTGATGAAGAGGATTAGGGAGGACTTCGGCGTTGAAGCTGGCAAGGTGATCTTCTATGTCGTTACTCAGAAGCTGGAGGCAGAGGGCTTTATCGAGAGCCGCTATAGGGAGAGGAGAAAGTACTATAAAGCTACAGAGAGGGGTAAGGAGATACTGAGGGAGGGTATAGCCTACTTAAGTGCCCTCTCCGAGAAACTAGCACGTATCTCTGGTGTATAGTGTAGTTTTCAGCCGGATTGGTTAGCGCGCGCTAGTGTAGATTGCTGCTTTTTGTTGCTTTCTATGTAGCCCAATTCTGCTCGTGCCTCTTCTAGGCTTTAGCCGTAGCTAAGGACCTCTGCGCGCTTAACATCAAGCTACTTGGTCTTTGAATAAATGAGGCAATTTTTGAACCAAAAAGTTTTTAGATTTAACCTCTTTCAATATCTACGTGAGTGGCCCCAGCAACTTATTTATAAATGCGTACATGTATGCCGTCAATAAAGCGGCTTATAAGGTTATGGGAAAAGCGGGAATTATGATCTCTAGACTAGCTACGGACGACTTGCTACACTTCTTGAGGGAGAAGGGTGTTTTAGGCGATAAGCCCTCTCTAGAGGACGTTGAGAAGCTATTTACAGAGGACCTAGCTATAGCCGAGAAGCTGGAAATCGAGGAAGACGACTATGGCATGAGGATAACTCTTAGGGGCCTGAGGGTATCGGACTTTCTCAGAAAGATCCAGGAGGAAAGGTTTGAGCCTGTAGCTTGCCCTCTTGCAGGGGTCATCCTTCGGGTGTGCGAAATGCATGCTGGCTGCAGACTTACGCTTAGAGGATTCGACGTATTAGATCCCACAACTGTTAGCTTCAGATGCTCAAAGGTGAAACAAGCCTGAGAGGGGGAGAGGCAGGTCGCATTACAGGTTTTTTCTAACCTCGACTGAGTCTATGCTCCGGACTGAGCAGCCAGTCTCCTCTAGGTGTTTAAGGACCTTGTTTATGCTCAAATAACTTTCTTCTACTACTAGTTTGACTGTTTCTGTTTTTCACGTCAACCTCTATGACGCCGCGCGCTAATTTCTCTCCTCATCTCAGTATACTCTACGAGCATTGCACTTGTTAGACCTGAAGTAGCCATCCCCATGCCAATGACAATGCCCGAAGCAGGGAGAATCGATGGATTTCTCCCTCCAATGAAGAAGTAGTCCACAGCGAACCCGAGCACTGTTGATACTCCATGCGAAAAGATTTAATGCAAAGTATCGCCTAGCGCGCTAGTATTGGATAGTAAGCACAGCAGGGGTGAAGAATATATGGTCAAAGCAGAGGTATATTGTAGAATAGATGCTCCAATGGAGTTACACATGGCTTCAAGGAGCGAATTCGAGAGATAGTACAAAAGTTCATTGATAAAAAGACATCATTAAGTTCTCACCTTAACCTGCTTAGCGCGCTAATATGATTTTCTAGAGCAATGGTTGACCGCCCCTTAGATTGCTTTTGAGCTTTTCAAGAAAGCTTTTTACCTTTTTTGCCTTATTAATCTTGGTGAATTTGTTGACCCTGGTAATTAAGGGTATAGATGAGAAGAAGCTTCGAGAATTCAAGGCGGAGGCGATTAGGCGTGGTTTAAAGCTTTCACAGGCCTTTGAGGAGGCTATAGAGCTGTGGCTTAACAAGAGGGAGGTAGTTGGAGAGGCAGATGCAAATAACATTGCATATGAGAGGGAGAGGCACAGGCTCAAAAAGCATCATGGGAAATACGCCGTATTCGCAAACGGGGGGCTCATAGGGGTTTACGACACCTTGGAGGAGGTCGCCGAAACCCTGAGGAGGCTCTCGCCAAGGCCTAGACACTCAATAGTTGTAAGGATTGGTGTAGACGACGCGGCTCGAGGTGGCATGGAGTGGTGGGGAGGGTCTATATCCCAGTAGAGTGTTTAAGGTTCCTGGAAAGTTCCTCTGGAAAGGCCCCGGCATTAAGAGTTAAGCTTTATAACTTGCTTGGTGAAGAGTTCGGTACTATGGACATACCAGTTGATACAGGTTTTTCTGGCTCTGTAATGGTAGAGACCGAAGACTATGATTTCTTTAGTGTAGGCGAGCTTCCAAGAAGCCTGTGGAGGACGTATAGGACCCTGACAGGCCCCCTACCAGTGAGGACTGCCAGGGCCATTCTCGAGGTTGGGGGTAAGAGACTTGAAGCATTTGTTGAATCTCCCTACTACGGGGGCGGGAAAAGGCTAATCGGAAGGGAGGTTTTATCCCAGCTAGTCCTCGTCCTGGATGGTGTAAATGGTGAGACATGTCTTGCCGAAACGGGCGAGAGATAGAATCGATGACCCAATGTTCTGCATATTCATTTAGATATAGCTTTGCGTAGTTTTTGAACGTAGAGTCCTCTTTCTAGTGTTTCGGCTTCTTTCGGCAGAGGATGGACCCCTTCTAGAAGCATCGCATATACCGATACCTTTGCTGCGCGCTCCACGTATCTGAGAACTACAGACCCCTTCTAGAAGCATCGCATATACCGATACCTTTGCTGCGCGCTCCACGTATCTGAGAACTACAGACCCCTTCTAGAAGCATCGCATATACCGATACCTTTGCTGCGCGCTCCACGTATCTGAGAACTACAAGCGCCTCTTCTAGGCTTCTGGACATTTTAAGTTATATAGCTTTGCCGATAATATGCGATAAGCAATCTTGCCAGAGGTGCACATGGAGAGTGGGGTATAAAATTAGACTCACGAAAGATGCAATGGAGAGGATGGCTCTGAGAGCTATAAGCTTAAGCGAGCTAGAGCTTGCTCTTACGGACCGTCCTTCCTGTAGGGATAAACCGGAGCTGAAATTTATGTAAAAATGATTATTCTCTTATTGTAATAGTCCGTAAGATGGATGATGTGTTGAAGGTTATCACGGTATACAAAGCAAGAAAGGTAGATAAACTTACGAGGAATAAGTTGAGAAAAGGCTTATGGAAGAAGCTGAAATGAAAAAAGAAAGACCCCCATTAAGAGCACTCTATGATCCTGGAACAGACATACTATACCTGCACTTTATGGACGGGGCCGCAGAGGAGGTTCTCGAAGCTGGCGAAAATGTCATTGTTGAGCTTGACAAGAAGGGCAGAATCATGGGAATAGAGGTTTGGGACGCGTCGAAAAAGGGGGTCTTAAAAGAGCTAAGAAAAGTTGTGGCTAGTTCAAAAACAACAAGACAGAAGAAAACTCAGCCATAATGTTCCT
>JAJHRM010000296.1 GCA_020832965.1 Thermofilum sp.
TCCTCTGATAGTACTTTCCTGAAACCAGTATCGGCAGTTATGTATTTAGCGCTTATCCAGGGATGTATTAACCTTATGAAATCAGCTACATCCTTAGGCAGGCAAATGGTGTATTTCTCGGTGTATTTTTCAGGTAGGCACACATGCCCGTCCCTCAAGAAGTTTTGATACAACTTGACTTTGTTTCCGACTTCTAAGGAGTCATCGCTTATTTCTTGGACAGTTACCCTTAGTTCATTTATGTAGCTTATGGGGAGAGACATGCCAACATCGTGTAGGTAGGAGCTACACGTAACCAACGCATCTACGGGTGGGGGCAAGCTTTGATAAACATCGCTGTTGCTGAGTATTGATACGTTGTTCCTATAAACGTTTTCCGAGTGAACGTGATCGTGTAAAACGAAGTACGGAAAAGTTAGCCGTTGATACCCAAGGAGGTACTCACCCACCTCCCTAGCGCGCGCGACACTCAATTTACGATGCAATGATCATTTATTCTTTACTGCTTAGCAATAAACTGGGAATCAAGCGAAAAAGTTAATAAGACCCAGGGTAGGTTTCATACGTGTCGCCCTGCGCTTTAAAGCTCTCCCTCACATCCGAGGAAAAAGATCTTTTTGCCAAGAAGCTTGGAGTGGAAGCCGATAAGGTGGAAGAGTACCTTAAGGACCTGGTGGGCGTGAGGGTTTTCGTACATTACGTTGACAAACGGCCCGAGTATAGAGGCGTACGGGTACATAGGGAGTTTTCCGAGATGAGCATGTTTTCCGCTACATGTACTTTAAGAGGACTGCTAAAGCTACTTAGGGACAAGTCTGTTGTGAGAATCGAGAAAGTACCAAGGGTAAAGCTTCTTTAATGAAAACATGCATATAGGGAAAAATTTTTATTGTTCCCAGGGGACGATAAACGTGACGGGGTTGTTTCCGTGGAGCTAGGCAAGTGCTGGGGAAAGCTCAGCAGCGTGTGCGACTTTTTAGACGACGACAACGAGTTGAAAAGGAAGATAAGGGTTTATGGTCCCGGGATAGTTAGGCAGTGTGCCGAAGAGCTGCTTCCCCAGGCGCTCAGGGACCAATGCCTCGACAGGATTCGGGAGCAGCTTCCGTGGGAGGCGGATGAATTAGAGGAAAAGCTTGAGGAGAGGCTATCCAAGGCGAGGAGCCTGCTCGAGCCGAAGCAACTAGAGCTTTATGTGGATTGTCCAAGCGAAGTATACACCGACGAGGAGGTTAGGGTATCCCTGACTCTGAAGAATCCAAACATTGAAAGCGCTAATGTAAACGTAGAGGTCAGTGGGGATTTCGACCTGGCTCAACCCTTTCAAAACAGCTTTGCAGTCCCATTCCTCTCGTCTAAAAGTTTCGAAATACTCCTGCGCCCAAAGGGCAAGGGAAAGAAGAGACTCATGATTAGGGTTAAGGACCAAGTTTCAACCCGCCAGGAAGAGTTCCTCATTGACGTGAAGGAGTACCGTGTTGAGCTTGAGGCTAACATTGAGGTGCCGAAGGAAATTGTTCTTGGAGAGGACTTCACTGTTACTTACAAGCTCAAGAACAAGGGCTTAATCGATCTCGAAGTCGACGTTGTAAACCCCTTTAACCCTAACGACAAAACTACACTTATACTTAGACCTGGAGAGGAAACTTCTAGAGAATATGTCGGCAAGCTTGAAAACGAGGCAAAGTACTTCCAAGCCCCCACCCTAGCTTACCGCGACATAATACGCGGCAATAAATTTGAGGCTCAATTTAAGCCAGTAGAAATAAAGGTTAGTAGGCGGAGGGAAGAAAAAGTCGAGGAAGAGGAGAGGAGGGAGGAGCCTAGAAGAGAAGAAGTAAAGAAGGCTGCTACATTGGAAGACGCCCTAGAGCAGATATCAAGGCACCTCTTATTTGGGCTTGCTGGCTACGTCGTGGGGCGCTTCTTTAAGGAAAAGGTCGAGTACCCAAAGCCCGTTTACGTGGAGGATGTACCCCACGCAACTAAGGATGACGTTACAGTCGTCTTTTCGGATAGAACGAGCGTGGTTGAGGAGGACCTTGGCGATTACATTTTGATTAGGAAGGCATCTCTGGAGGAGGTGATCCGCACGGTTACGGTTGGTGGGGCGAAGAGCCTACTAGGAGATTTCAGAGTTAGGATCCAGGGCAAGCTTGAGAACTGGAGACCGCCCTTTGCTCCTGATTCCCGAGTAGAGTGGCGTCAAATATTGTCGCCTGAAGACTCCCTAAAGGAGCTTGCTAAAGAGCTTCACACGGACGTGAAGAAGCTGGAAGGTCTACCGGGAAACTTCTGCCTAGAGTACGACTATAAAGAGCCGGGATTATTGGGGAAGAGTTTATTGAAGATCTACGCTGGAGGCTCCGCAAGACTTAAAAGGCTACACTCCGAGGGGCGCGACTCAAAGGCCCTGACCCTTGATGAGGCGCTGGAGAGTCTCGGGCTTAAGGATTTGAAGGCGAAAGAGAGGGTCGTACTCATCTTAGCTTCTCCAACTGGGTGGAGTCCAGCCTCTATTGAGACCGCTAAAGGTGTTTCGGGTAGGACTCTCTACGTGCTAGTAGACTTGAAGACCGGGGAGATTTTTTACAATAGGAACGAGAATCTCCTGGTAGACCTAGTATCTGAGCTGTATGTACGGCGAGCGCCGTTGCCCGCCTCGGAGGATGTTTATAGGCTGGATCGGGAGCTTCTAGACGGGAAGATACCGGAAGAATTCTACGGGAAGAAGCTAGAGGAGCTTCTAAGGGTTTCATAGCTTCTAGGTAGGTTGCTGGATCACGCTTGGTGTCCTAGAACTTCTAAGCAAGGTTCTTAGCTCTTCCTCGGCCTCCTCAAGTTCTCTCTTTTTCTCAATGTACCTTTGGAGGTAGCGATTAATGAGTACGTGGTAAGTTGATGGAGAGATTTTATTCTCATTAATAGCTTTTGTCGCCTTGAGTATCATCGTCTCCGTCTCCTCGAGTTCGCGGAGCCTCCGACCCACTTCTTCCGATTTCTCAAGGATTTTTGCCACTACGTCTGGAGGCAGATTGTACTTAGCCAGTTCCTGGTAAATCTCCAGAGACGAGGTCTGTTGCTGTCCCAGGTTGGAAAGGGGGAAGTAGATGATCTTTGGCCTCACAGGTTCCCTCTCAGCTTTAGCTCTCCTGCCTATCAAAAATCCTATCGCAAACGTTGCTGATAAAGTCGCTGCACTCATAGCATAAGATCAACGCTAACCCAGCTAAATAAATGTTTTCCCTTGAGTCTTTGGGAAAAATATTTAAAGGGCTTAGAAGAAGTATCGTGGAATCGTATGAGTGCTTATGATAAGGTTCACCCTCTCTTTCTTTCTCAAGTCATGGAGCCCAGGCTGAGAACTTTTATTCACATAAAGGAGCTTCCCAAGATAGCTTTTCCGATAGAGGGGGGTGAGGAGAAGCGCCAAGACTTACTAGAGGCTCTTGGCTTAAAACCTTCCGTCGTTGAAAAAGCAGAAGTCGTGCCTCTACGTGTTTTCCCCGAACTTGGACTTTTCTCAGCTTGGGTTAAGCCCAAAGAATTCCTGGACCTACTTAAAGAGGCACTAGCACAGCTTATAGCGTTTGTGGAG
>JAJHRM010000297.1 GCA_020832965.1 Thermofilum sp.
ACGAAGCGTTGAGAATAGGGTATGGCGACGTGCAGGTAGTCCACCGGCACTGGAACGTCGCTCAGCCGGTTAATAGTCTTCCTGGGGTCAACGTCGTAGCCATAAACCTCCAGCCCTCCAGACCCCCTCGCCACCTGGTAGAGCGCAGAGCCAACCTCCCCCAGCCCAACTATCAGCATCCTAGCCTTATGGGACATCAGCCTCATAAGCGCTCACTGATATAAATGTCTACTTTCAGCGCGCGCTAGCGGAGCTGGCGCAGTTCTGCAATAATCACAACAAAACCGCCCCTAGGCTTGCCCAGGCTTAGGGACCGTGAGCTCAGCACGTGGCAGCGATTTCACATACGTAAAATAGAAAGCCTTATTTTGGGGCAATTGTGATAACTTTATTGAGCGCGTCAAGCCCCACATGGGTGGGGCTTAGCGCGATCAGGGGCTACGCTGCACTGCCTTAGCGTAGCCGCGTAGATGAACTCCGGGGACAAAGGTGACGATGAACCCGAAAAGCGGTCCCCCGGAGGGATGGGTGAGGACATCAAGCCAGTGCAGCAGAGCATAGGCGCCCAACGCCCGGGACATGCACCGGTAAGCCACCAAAGCATAGATGCCAACCGAGCGGCAAGCAAGTGCACCGGAGCATAGCGCGAAAAGGGGTGGGATCCGCAGAGAGCCGGGTAGCCTGCAGGCAGCAAGCAGAGCCTGCCGCCCGCCTCCCAAAAACACCTTTTTCCCCTCCCCCGACCACACCCCCACCTTCACTTGCAGACCTGGAGAGGGGGCGCCTGGGCCCCCGGGCCTGCGCCTCCTCCCCCGTCACCTCTCGGGGTGGCTTTTGGCTGGAGGGCTGGCAGCCCCTCCGCTGCGGCGTGTCGGCGCGAGTACAGACGCGCACCGCTGCAGAGCGCCTACGCTCACGTGCAGGTATGCGCAACGCGTCAGGTAGCTCTCCGCGCACAGCTGCCCCCAGACCCGGGGCTCGCCGCGATGCGCCCTCACAGGGCGCCCCCGGAGCCATCGAGGCTAGCGTTGGGGGATCCGGGGTGAGAGGCATGGGAATGGGCAAGCCTCGGGCTTTGGAGGCGAGCTGGCAGGCGATGCTTGCCGAGCTGAGGTGGCGAGCGGAGAGAGCCTGCAACTTGCTGAGCGAGCTGTTCAGCTGGGAGGCCAGGTACTTCAGCGAGAAGGCTGAACTCGTCATACGGGAGCTGGACCTCCCGCAAGCCAAGGCGTCGATGCTGCTTGACTTCGCCGAGAAAGCCGTCGAATGCCTGGACAAGGCGCACCCGCAAGCCGAGTCAAAGCTGCAGAAACTGCTAGCAGCACTTGAGAAGAACAGCGTCAAAGTGGAACCATCTCCATATGGAAAAAAGACACTCCACGTAACACCGATGAACGAGGGATGGCATGTCAATGCATCTCGAACACATGAATGGATGTTCAGCCTGCCAATACACGGGGTAAGCAAGGATACCAGCTTCCCAGACATATTGAGGCTGAACAGCGAGGAACTCTACTACCTCCAAGCGGGCTGGCGCGCTAGCGACGAGGGGGAAGACAAGGGTGCACCAGAGATGGCCACTACCCAAGCATGGCAGGTCATAGCATGGGCGGCAGTGCGGCACGGCTCCTTATGGATCTATCTGAAGGCCTTGAACCTAAACAAGGGAAGGCTAAGCATCAAGTGGTGTATAAAGGCGAAGAGCTGGGAGCAGCAGTGGCCCACGCGTGAAGGGAAGAAGCTGGCGCAGCAAGCCGCGAAACAACACCCGCTGGCCTTGCTAACATGGTACCTTGGAGATGGTGAGAGACATAAGTACGACCTAAGATACGCTGTCGGGAACAGCGAGGAGCACCTGCCAAAGGAACTAGCCCAACAAATCGTGCAAGCCGCATACCAGACAAGCTACGGAAAACTGCTAGACCTGCTAGGCAGCGAGAAATGGGAAGCGTTAAAGCAGCTGCTGCCAAAGCAGCACCCGGTCTATGCCGCATTCCAAGGCTACACCTTCTGGCTAACCTACCACGCCTACCACGAGGGCAGACGAATCCTGCAGGCATTCTCACTCTTCAAAGACCCCAGCGAGGCGGAGAAGCTAGCAAAAGCCCTAGCAGACATCGGCATAGAGGCACGAATAAGCACCCACAAAAACCGCTACCGCAGATTACGGCTCAGCGGGCACGGCATACTGAGGCTGGCAGAAAACAGCCCAGAGTGGCGCAGTGCACTCAAACGGCTGGCGCAGAGGCACAACCTGCAACCGAAAACACCAATGCTGCGCAGGCTACTCGAGCTCGCGGAAAACCCACCCCAACCAGAAACAAAGTTTAGCGCGCGTTGCGAGCTTCACGCCGTACCTGAGCAGCTGAGCAGCGCGCGCGTGGATCATGTATAGGCTTTCAAGCTTCTCTTGCTCTACCTTTACTCCCACTGCATCAAGGAGTTCTTGGTCAATGCCTCTCCTCATAGGGTCAACATTGCGCGTGCACCTGTCAAACTGCTCTCAGGTACTTCTCCTTGAACCTCGAGGCGTCCTGCAGCATGTAGACGTTGTTGAACATCACGTAGACTTCCCCGCGGCTGGAGCGTGGCTCGGCCATTTCCCATAGCCTCTCGAGGTCCGCATCCGTGTACTTGTACCTGTAGTTCACCTCCCTGGGTCCTATGCCGTGAAGCCTAAAGTACGCGGTGCCCCGCTCAACGGCGGGCGCGAGCCTAAACGGGTCAACGACGTGTATGACCCTGTCAAACTTCTCGAGGACCCTGGCCAGCTTGTCGAGGTTCCTGGGCCAGTCCCCCCTAACCTCCCAGCCGATGATGAACTCCCTGGACTCCACGGTTGAGAAGAAGCTCTCAGCGTTCCTGACGTTCTCCTCGCTTGCAGTGAAGCTTGGAGGCATCTGGAGCACGACCACCCTCGCCTGCAGAGCCCTCGCAGCACTCGCTGTTTGCTCCCACGCCTCCAGAACCTCCCTCGTAGGCCTCAGGTAGCCGTATCTATCCCTCAGCTCGCCACCCGGCTTAAACCTGGACCTCTTCCACGTTGGGCTGTCAACTGGGTGCGTGATCGCCTGCCAAGCCTTCATCGTGAACGTGAAACTCTCGGGGGCCTCCTGCCTAAGCCTCGCGAGCTTGCCTGGTTCAGGCGGGTTGTAGAATGTATCCTGCAGCTCGACAACGTTAAACATGCCGTAGTACTTCCTCCTACCCACCGGGAAGCCGCAGCAGCCCACAAATATGCCTGCCACGAAAAGTATGGCAAAGCTGGGGGATAAAAAGTTGATTAGCTCTCTGGAAAGGCTTTCCAATTTGCCCCTCGTGTTGAAGTAACAGTCATGCAAAATGTTTAAATCTTGAAGGGGAATACTAGGTTAGTTGAGGGAAGATGAAGGAGAAATTACTGCTAGTTTTAAGCCTAGCGTCGGTGGCGCTTGTCTTCGCAGTGCTCATCAGCGCACTTGCACCAGGGCTGCTTCCAGCCTACCTTGCGCCCGCCGGTGCGTGGTGGGTTCTGGACCTCTTCGGGTACATGCTCGCGATGGCTGTCCTCGTTAGCGCCCCCCTCTTCCTCGGCAGGTACCTGGCGCCGACG
>JAJHRM010000298.1 GCA_020832965.1 Thermofilum sp.
GTAAACAGCATCGATTTGCTTTTCAATGACATCTAGACTAATCTCCTGTATAGCAGTAACTGAGAAGGTATTTTGAGCAGTAACAGCGGTTAAGGCAACAGTTCCGTGAACCCCCAATGCCGCGAATGTCTTGAGATCCGCCTGAATCCCAGCCCCTCCGCCCGAATCACTGCCAGCAATCGTCATAGCAACAGGTACTTTTCGCCTCAACATTCTCTATAACCATGGCATAAATGCCTGCAGCATTATATATGCCTTACTCCTCCCGTATACTTTTAATCCTCAGTATAACGAAAGGTTTAAATAAAAGCTTTTTTAAATGTATGACTGAGTTATGAAAGCACAGGCGGAAGAACCCAGGGGAAGAGGCGTCATCGAGTTGCAGGAGGAAGGTCTTCCCCGGTCTGCGCGCCAGCTTTTCTCTGGGAAGAGGATTGCTGAGCTCATGGTTAGGAAGCTAGGGGTGGGGGAGTCTGAATGGAGGAGTTTGAGATAGAGCCCGTTAGGAGTAGGAGGCTGGGCTTCCTGGACATATCCGTCCTCTGGCTTGACCTTGCGATAGGACTCCTGGTATTTCAAGCGGGAGCTCTCCTCTACCCAGGCCTGGGGGTCTGGGAGATACTCCTGGTTTCCATGGTTGGCTCCCTTATTGGGAGCCTTATACTCGCTTTAACTGGAATACCGGGAACCGTAGCAGGTGTTCCGACGATGGTTTCTTTGAGACCCTTCCTCGGCGATGCAGGGTCTTACCTTCCCACAGTTCTCAACGTGATTCAGCTAGTAGGGTGGACGGCATTCGAAATATATATAATGGCTGAGGCTGCCTTCTCGATAACAGGCTGGAGTAGAGTCTTTTGGGTGCTGTTCTTCTCTGCTTGGTGCATGCTAATGGCCCTCTGGGGACCCCTGGGAGTGATACGGCATTATATAGAGAAGTTTGCAGTCTGGGCAGCTCTGGCAGTGAGCGTATGGCTTGCCTACCAGGCGATACCGCGGATTCCGAGCTACTCTCCCCAAGGAATGCCCCTGCTTTACGCGATGGACTTAGTCGTCGCAATGCCGATCTCATGGTGGCCCCTGGTATCAGATTACAACAGATTCGCTAAGAGCTTGAAGGCCTCCGTTCTCGGGACTGTAATAGGGTACACGCTTGCCAATGCATGGTACTACTTTCTCGGAGCAGCCATGGCAGCTGCTACAGGCCAGGTGTTAACCCCAGCGGCGATAGCCGCGCTCTACTTCGGCTCATTGGCTCTTCTCCCAATAATTGTCGATGAGACGGATAACGCTTGGGCTGATATTTACTCTACGGCGATGTCCATCAAGAACATAATTCCTCGGGTAAGCGGGAGGAAGTTAGTAGTACTAGTCACACTAGCTGGGGGGGCTCTAGCATTTCTCTTCTCTCCAGAGGCGTATGAGTGGTTCCTCCTGTTCATAGGTGCTTCCTTCGTACCCCTCTCTGGAGCATTCGTCTCGGATTACCTCTTAACTAGGGGAGGAATAAGGAGAAGGCTGAGACCAGAGTCATTGGTATCCTGGGCATTAGGCATTGCAACGTATTTTCTCATAGTGAATAACATCCCTTGGCTTGGCGCCTCGCTCCCCTCGTTTCTTGTTTCCTTTGCTGCACAGCAGGTGCTGGTAAGGCTGACGAGATAACAGTGCATGAGTGCATGAACCCTAAAATAAGAGTTGATCGGTCTTGTAGCTGTCATGCCCGCTACCTCGTATATCGAGAAAATGATTAGGGAGGGTAAGGCTAGCCAACTGCTGAGAGACAGGCTCCTTTACTCCCATGACATATCCTTTCTTCCGAGCTTTATCGCTAGAAGGATAAACTCCGTGCCCGATGTGGTTGTTCAGCCCGAAACAATTGAAGATGTTATAGAGCTGGTGAGGTACGCCTCGGAGAGAAGAATACCGGTAGTACCTAGAGGGGCTGGTACGAGCGGTTATGGGGGTCCTGTACCTGTCTCAGGAGGTATAGTTGTGGACTTCACCAGGATGGACAGAATACTAGAGATAGGCGAGGACTACGCGAGAGTACAGCCAGGCGTCAGATGGTGGGCCCTCGAGAGGGAGCTAAACAGGCTGAACAAAGGCCTTCGAATGTACCCGTCCAGCGCGTTTGCAGCTACCGTGGCGGGCTTTATTGCTCAAGGAGGGTACGGCATAGGGAGCTACAAGTATGGCGGTATTGAGAACAACGTAGAAAGCGTCAAGGTGGTGGACGCTAACGGGAGTGTGAGAGAGCTTCCCCCAGAAGACGTCGTCGGCGCCTGTGGCACTACAGGCTTGATAGTCGAGGCGAAAGTGAAGATCAGAGATCAAAGAGCACCCATACTCCGGGCATTTCACGTCAAAGACTCGAAAGAGCTTATGCGTTTCCTTGAATCTCTTAAAGGGGATATCTACCATCTGAGCATAACAAACCCAGTCTTCGAGCGTTTTAAGGAGGAAGTACTGAAGAAGATGCCACTTGCAGAGGTTTATACAAGGCATGGAAGACTGTACGAGAAGCGGCCAGCTCTGCCGGAGGAGGGGTTTGTAGTTCTAGTGGCACTGGACACCGATAATCTTGCGTTTGAGGGGGCAGAGGAGCTAGACAGAGAAGCGGCAGTGTACCTCTGGGAGGAGAGATTCTATACAATGCGGCTGAGAAGGCTAGGGCCTGGTCTCGCCGTCTTCGAGGGGGTAGTCGACACAAGCTCCCTGGGTGGGGTCCTGGAGGAAATTAGCGGGTGGGCCGTTGAAGTAGTCCTAGTCGACGGGGGCAGAAGATCCCTAATCCTGGCGATGCAACCTGTTAGCGAAATGAGCCGGGAGTACCTAGCGAGGTACGTTGAAGCGCTACAGCTACTCAAAATAGTAAGGCGCTTTGGGGGTAAACCGTACTCAACCGGCATTTTCTTCTCAGAGCTGGCTGAGGAGGTCCTAGGCAGGGACAGGCTGGCGCATCTCTTTGAGGCTAAGCAGAGGGTGGACCCCGTTGGCATCTTCAACCCTGGCAAGGTTTTCCCTAAGAAGCTCGTTGGCAAGAATCCCGGGAACGATCTTTCGAGCTTAATCAAGCTCACGCTCAGAGTAGGCTCGCTCGCCAAGGTGGGAGCACCGTTAATAGGGGGTAGCAAGCTACTCCCACCACCCTTGCCCGACGAGGTCGTGAAGACCGCCTTAGAGTGTGCTCAATGCGGTTACTGCGAGTACGCGTGCCCCGTCTTTAGAGAGATAAAATGGGCTTGGAGCTCTCCAAGAGGAAAGTTTGACATTATAAAGCAGGCTATGCTGGGGAGGTACACTCTCTCGCAAGAAGACTACGTGCTCTTCTACCTGTGCTCTCTCTGCAAGGAGTGCGAGGTTTACTGCCAGGGAGCCTTGCCTATACTCGATGCGTGGCTGAAGACCAGAGGCCGCTTGACTTCAAAGGGTTACGTGCCTGCAAGCATCAAGCAGCGCCTAGAGATCATAGCTAAAACTGGGAACTCTCTCGGAGCAGAGCCGCGCAAAAGGTGGGAGTGGCTACCGCCTAAGTACAAGGAGAAAAAAGAGGGCGACGTGGCCCTGTGGGTCGG
>JAJHRM010000299.1 GCA_020832965.1 Thermofilum sp.
TGTCCAGATGGTGGCGATGCCCTCGCTGGCTTTTGCGGGGTCTTGGGAGGTTGCGGCTTTTCTTTATCTTGCCGAGAGGGCTGGTAGGGGTTTGAGGACTCCTCTTAGGGATGTCGTGGTTGCGGAGGTTTCGGAGGATATTGGCAGGGGTAAGGGGTTCGGTATACACGAGTTGATGGATCAGCTTGGCGCTATTGTTGGTCCTGTGTTTGTCGCGGCTATGCTTAGCCTCTATGGCTATAGGGCGGCTTTTCTCAGCCTTGCTGTGCCTGGCGCGGTTAGCCTGGGGCTTATTGCGGCGGTTATGGCTCTGTATCCCCGTGTGAGGTCGGTGGAGCTTTCTTTCGGCAGGGTCTCTTTCAGGGGGCTGGGGAGGAGGTTCTACGTGTATATTGGGGCGACGGTTCTCCTGTCTCTAGGCTTTGTACACTGGATGAATGTCTCCTATTTCCTCAAGCACTGGGGGCTGCTTGGGGACGCTGAGATAGCTCTCTCATACATGGTTGCTATGCTGGCCGACGCGGCTATAGCTGTGCCTATCGGCGTGCTTTATGACCGCGTGGGGCTGAAGACTCTTTACATTGCTCCTTTGTCTGCTCTGGGCTCCTCGCTTCTGCTCGTGTATGCCCCGTCCATGTCGGGACTTGGGGGCTTAGGCGTCAGGATGCTCGTCTATGCTATGGCTGGGTTGTGGGGCGTGACGATGGGTTGCTTCGAGACAATTATGAGGGCTTCGATTGCAGACATTCTCCCGCTCGAGAAGAGGGCGATGGGCTACGGGGTCTACGGGCTGGTTTACGGGGTCTCCTGGACGATTGGTAGCCTGATATACGCATTATTGCTGGCAGAGCTACAAACAGTAGCGGCAATCTACGCATTTGCAACGCTTATTCTCTCAGCATTCCTGGTGTCAAAGATCTGAGAAAGCGCGGCTAGCAGGCATAGGAATCATTCGGGGTCTCCTCTAAAAATGTCTCCTTGGCTTTCATCCTTCTCTTTCATGCCTTTTTTGTCTTCTTATACTTAACTGTGTGTCTAGAATGGCTGTAGCTCGTGGAATAGTTGCGAATGATGGGAAACAAGTAGTCTAGATGAGGGCTGATTATTTATCAATGGGGTTCTAGCCTGTCTGGTTTAATATTTAAGGCGCCGCTATGATGTTAAACAGTTTTTGCTTTGGTTGCAATCCCGGGGTTTGTGAGATGGGCTCGCTGTTTTAGGCTTATTGGTTCGCTGGAGAACTGTTCGGGAATAGCCGGCTTCTCTAGAGCACTATGGGGATTCTCGCCTTGATTCTGTGCTTGTCGAGCTCGTCTAGTGGGAGTCCTGCGATCCGCGCCGCTAGCCTTAGGTCTCCGGTTTCCACGAGGAGCTTGAGCGCTGCTCTGAGGGGTTCTGGCTGTTTCTCGATGTACTCCCAGTCTGCGCTTCGGATCCTCAGCTCCCTAGCCTCCCGCTCAAACTCCTCAAGCTCTTTTAGGGCCTTGGCTAGGGCGCGCTCGTTCAGAGTGAAGCCGAGCAGCTTGGCGAGCTCAGCGGCCTCAGTGCTCGACGCCATACGCTCTCAGCCTCGACCTCGAGAAAACGAGCCCTGCGTCCTCCTTATAAGCTTAGCGCACGCGCTAGCGCCCTGGCGTAGAGACGATTTACGTCCTCGCCGCGGGAAAGTGGACATCGCGGCTGCAAAACTGCTTGGAAGCCTACTGGAGAGGAGACTTGAGAGCGAGGGATTAAAGCTCAACGTGAGCGCGCGTCCAGATAGCAACTTAGCACTTGCTGGGGGACTGGGAGCCTTAGGGATAGACATAGGTTCGCTGGAAATGTCTTGTGATGATCTGAAAAGGTTTGGGGGCTTAGGTTGGAGGATTGAGGAGGTTGATGGGCTCAGGCTTCTTGGGTGTAAGGGATAAAAGGTTTTTGTTTATGGAGAGGCTTGGTGTTGGGGGTGGGTAGGGTCGAGGTTGTTGGTTTGAGGTTGCGTGTTGTTGAGGAGGGGTGCGATATTGTTGGGGAGATTCTTGGCGCTGCTGGGGTTCAGGGGGTTGAGCTTGCTGATGGTGATGTGGTTGTTGTTACGGATAAGCTTGTGTCTAAGTGTCTTGGGAGGGTTGTTAGGGTTAATGGTGTTAAGCCCTCTGGGAGGGCTTTGAGGCTTGCCAGGAGGGCGGGTCTTGATCCGAGATTTGTGGAGCTTGTGTTGAGGAGCAGTGAGGACGTTTTGGCTGTTGTGCCGTTTAAGAGGCTGGTTGATAGGGGGCTTGTGGATTTGGGTTCCTTGGCTGGGGATGTTGACGCTATGAGGAGGCTGCTTAGCGAGTACCCGGACTTCTTCGTAACTCTGAGGGAGGGCATGCTGTGGAGTGATGGTGGTGTGGATTCGTCGAACCTGCCTCCGGGCTGCTACGCGGTGCCTGTTGAGGATCATGATGGGATTGCTAGGATGATTAGGGATGGGATCCTGAGGGTTGCTGGGAAGAGAGTGGCTGTGGTCATATGTGATACAGAGGTCTTCCTCGGAGGGTCTCTGGACTTTGCTAGAGGTTCTTGGGGTATAGATCCTGTTGATAGGTGCTTTGGTTGCAGGGATCTCTATGGGAAGCCAAAGTATGGTGGCGTAGACATGGTTGCCCACGAGGTGTGCTCGGCGGCTGCGCTGGTCTTTAAGCAGACGGCTGGAGGAATACCGGTAGCCGTGATCAAAGGCTTGAGGTATAGGGAGTGCGAGTGCGGACTCAAGGACTCCTTGCCCCGAGTGAATCTTAGGAGGGTGATTAAGGAGGTAGCCAAGGAGAGCCTGAGAGTTGTGGGGTTGAGGAGTGTGCTTAGACTCTTGCACTCTTAGCGCGAGTACCCCCATAACCATACCCTGGAACGCTCGCAATGCGCCTCTTCAGCGCGCCACTGAGGAGAGGGACGTTTTTAATGGTGGTATGCCTTCCAGCTAGGGCTTGCCAGCATATTTTCAGAGAGGCTGCTTAATGAGGGATTGTCCCGACTCTTCGTCTGAAGGTTGGGGGAGAGGGATGCGTGATCCTTCTTAAGGCGCGCGCTTTGGCTATGGGCTTGTGAAGCACGGCGAGCAGCTGCTTTGGGTGGGGTGTGTCCGACTGCGCCATAGGTATTTGGGGCGCTGAGTTCGACAAAGTCTTCGAGAAAATGAGGTATGTGAGAGGCTAGCTCGTACCCGGCCTGGAGCGGAATGCTTTTATCCAGGCTTTTTCCAGGTTATACCTGGCGATACCTGGTGGCTCGGGCTGTCGTGAGCATAGGCAAGAAGTACGCGGTGTACCTCCCCAGGAGCATAGTGGAGGAGCTGGGGCTCAAGGAGGGGGAGAAGCTAGTCCTGACTGTGGAGGGCGGGAGCATAGTACTGCGCAGGTCCCCGGACTTCTTCGCCGAGGCTAGGCGGACTCTCAAGAGGCTGCGCCTGGCGCCCGAGGAGTTCGAGAGAGCCAGCGTGGAGGCTCAGGAGGAGCTGCTGGGGCTGGGCGCCCGCGATGCTCAAGG
>JAJHRM010000300.1 GCA_020832965.1 Thermofilum sp.
ACAAGGGAAGAATTTCCAGCGTGCGCACGCACCCGTAGGAGTTCGTAAAACTTCTTCCTCACTTCTCTGTTCGAATCTGATTACCAGGGTTCTGCAGCACTCCTCAGAGCTGTGGGTTTTCCGCGAGCGCGGTGAGTACTCTCACCACAGCAAGAATTGGGTGTATCAAACCCTGCTGAGGCGAGTGTCTCTTATCCGTAGAGGAGCTGAAGGAGTTTCTCTAGGAGTTCCTCAGGGCTGCTCGCGGTGACCGCTATCTTCCCATCTATGCTCTTGATGGTGACCGTCTCGCCCCTCTTCAGCAGGCTGTAGGCCTTTGCCGCTGCAGAAGCCGCTGGCAGCGGTTTCCCCGCACCCACCCACGTGAAGGAGGCACTTCGCGCCGTGTTTTCTGCAGAGCTCGGAGAGTAGCTGCGCGAGGGCGCCGGGGCCTAGCGGGGGCGCGCCCTCGCTCCTGTTTTCCAGCACAACGTAGTGCAGGCACCGTGCTAGGGCTGCCCTGTGCTCCTCGAGGAGGGGGCGCATGTAGCTCACAAGGGTGTAAGCCTCGCCGAGCCCCTCCCCGAAGAAGTACCTGTAAGCCTGAACTCTCAGCTTGTCCTCCACCCAGTTCTCACAGTCTTCGAGAAACCTCTCTGCATTAGCTTCTGCGATCCACGTCCCAAGCGACTTCAACCTCCGGTCTGCGCTGTCCAGAAGGAAGTGTAGCGCCGCGGCCTGCAGATGCGCCTCATCGAGCCTCCCCAGCCTCCGCAGGCACTCAAGGAGCCCTTATCTTTGTACATGCACAAAACCCCTTACAATGCGATCTCACACGTGCACTTATGCCACATCAGAACCGAGATGTAGATTCTTCCCGGTCGAATGTAGAACCTACACCAGTGCAACGTGCGTAAAGCTTATGAGACGAAAAGGATTGAAAATTATGTGGGCCAAAGAGCTAACCTGCACTATACAGAGCTTCCAAGGATCCCCCGAGGATTAAGCTTAGAAAAACTCGTGCGTGTTGGGAACAACGAAATAGACCCCAGCAAGGTGAATAAAAAGTACTTGAGAGCTATTGAAATCCTGAAAAAGTGGTGTGACGGAGACCTCTTTAGCGGAGGAATAAGAGGTTTCTCCGAGGCAGTTATTGAGAAAATTGGAAGAGAGTTTGTAAACCAAGTGTTAAAAGATCTTGAAGAGAAAGGGCTTGGTTTAAGTCCTATGCTGCTGAGAGAAGCTTTTAAAGCTAGAGGAGTTGAAATAAATCTTGGCTTTGCTGAGCTCCTATACAAATGCATAAAACACGTTGGAATAAGCATAGATATTAGAGCGGTTGTACTCCCAGCTGTCAGCGATGAGTCAAAGGTTCTCGCTTTGGTTAAGGCAAAAGGATCAGTAAAATTTCTAGAAATCTACAAGAAGGTAGAGAATCCAGAAATTACTGTTCTAAATCTCGTAAAAAAGGGACTAGTGGAAGTTCATTACAGAAGAAAACAGTTAAAACTGGATAAAATCGACAAATTTGAAGGGTTATCAGAGGAAGAGATTCGAGAGATACCTGATGTCTTCTTAGCAAAAGTAAAGATGTTCGATGGAAGCTTCTCGTATAGAGTAGCAATACCTTCTTCAGCTAGGGTGAGCCTTAAATGGATCTAAGTAGCGATATAAAAGAAATTGCATACTCTCTTGGAGAGGACTCAAAACAAATACTTAGCTCGTGGGAAGTTGGAGGGCCAGTAGAAAAGATACCTTTTGATAGACTAAAGGTTATATTGGTTAAACCAGAAGTAGTCGGAAAATTTATCAATAATCAAATAATGAAGGAGTTGAATGATAGAGATTATTCCGGGATTTACTGCATAGTTGGTGAAGCAGGTAGTGGAAAGTCTCAGATTGCTTTTCTTATTCAGCAAGAACTGGGCAAATATAATGTAAAAACAGATTACTTCAAAATAGCTGGACGGAAGGATATTGATAAATTTCTAGATTACTTTGAAAGTCTTCAAGGAAAAAATGTAGTTTTCATAGATGAAATAGATGCTCTCTTAGGGAGCATAGGTGAAAATGAAAAGAGAGAGATCATAGATAAGCTAGGAAACATGCTTACTCTATACGCAGAAAGAGGCAAGGATAGCAGACGAATCGCAGTAATCCTTCTTTTAAGCAGAAGAAGCCTTGAAACAATAAGAATACTAGATGAAAGATTATGGAGAAGAATTAAAATATTTTATATTCCATCGGATTACGAGAGGCTACGCTCAGAGGATCTTCCATCCCTGATGAAAAAAGTCTTAGCCATCATATACGGCGTGAGAAAGGATCTCTTTCCCGAAGAACACACATCAGATGTTTTTAAAATCCTCGTTGATTGGGGAAGTTCTTACTTAGAAAGAATAACTGGAATAGGCTCTGTAGGAACATGCGTTAAAATACTTCTTGAAGCATATATTAAAATTTTAGAAAACTTACGTGAAGATTTTAAACTTCTTAATGATATAGAGGAGGGAAAAAGAGCTGAACAGGTAATAAAAGAAGAACTTTTAAATAAAAATTTAAATTCAATAAAATTTGAAATCGGGAGAAAACCATATACAGCAAAAATAGTAGAATGTGACCTATCCTCCGGGTATTGGCCGGATCTATGTTACGGAATTTACCCAGGTCAGATACCGACGGGAAAACCCAAGAGAAAGGTATATGTTGAGATAAAATGTGGATATTACAAGTCCTTAAAAGATAGAAAGGATCAGTTAATGAAATATATACAATTGGGACCACTTCTTATAATTTGGATCTTTAAAGGGGAAGAGAATAAAATCGAAGAGTTGATAAATGAGCTTGAGAAGAGCTCGCCGAACCCTGTTGATTACATCTCATTACCCTATGAACTTGTCAGACCCGCTATATATCTAAATGATCCTATCAGATTCCTTAAAGATTTAGGAATAAAGGATGATATAGAGATGAAGATCCGAAGCTCCTTAGAGGGCATAGAGGTTTCTGCGCTAGTTAAAGAATCTTCTGTAGTAGAAGACTTATCTGAAAAATGTAAGAAAATAGCAATTGTGTTAGCAAACAAACTAAAGCCTGATAAACAGGATAGAAAACAAATTAAGGTAGGAGATGTGAGAAACTTCCTCGTTCGAGTAGCTCAGACCGTAGGAATTCCTATGGATAAGGGAACAGCTGAGGCCATTGCTGCGAGTATACTTTTGAAGCTTCAAGAGAAAGGTTTTGTTGATAGAGATAAACCAACATCTAGAACTTTCTGTAGCAAACTTGAAGTATGGAAGGCGAAAAGGGAAGAAGGAATAGAGCTTATTTCTGAAGTTTTAACCAGTATGCTTAAAAAATAACTCGCGCGCGAGCACGCGCCGGCTTCGACGCCCCTAACTCTCGCGTGGGCTTTCAGGAGAAGGCGGTGGCAGTGGTCAGCTAAAGCCAGCGTCCGAAGGAAGTCGTCCTCGCCCTCGATGTTCGCCAGCAGGTTGTCGCACCTCTCGCACATGAAGC
>JAJHRM010000301.1 GCA_020832965.1 Thermofilum sp.
TGAAGAGCTCAAGGCCGTTGCTGCGGAGCACGACAGAGAGCATGGGCTGTTGAGAGACTTCATTGAGCAAGTGGCTGAGCGGCTTGAGCGCGAGCTTGCTGAAGAGCTTGAGGATTTCTACGTGCACGTGGGGTTGAACGTTCTAGGGGAAACACTAGAGATCCAGGTGGGCACGAAATTCGACGAGATATCTGCCAGCGTTGAGGAGGGCTTTGGGGAGCACTGTGAAGAGGAGGGCCTGAGCGACGAAGAGTGCGAGGAAGAATTCATTAGAATATATGAAGAAGAGCTGCGCGAGCTCAACGAAGAGCACGCGGTTTACGTGGCGGGCATGCTGACGTTACCGTGGGCCACGGTTGAAGTGAGCCCCAAAGAGGTAACTGGCGATTATGACTGGGCCGGCCTCTTGATAGAGGTGCACTTCACGGACTTGGTCCCATGGAGATATGTTAGCGCGGAGAGCGCCGCGGAGCTCTTGGCAGCGCTAACGGCAGCGCTCTTCCGCCTAGCTTAGTGCGCGGCGCGGTTTTAAATCCAAATTTTTATTTTTTTTCTTCGTTTTCTCGCGCCGAGGATTCTGGCGCTAGTGCTAGCGCTAAGCTTTTAAACCCTTGGCTCGCTACTTATGCGAGCGAAGATGCTAGCGGAAATCGGGTTGAGCGTAGAACTTGCAGAAGAGGTGCGAAGGGAACTGGTGCAGCGTGAAGAAGAGGCACGAGTGCGGAGGATCTTCAGGTACGTGTTAGGAGACTTGGAAGAGATTGACCTAGATGCAAGCGACGCGGAGCACCTGCTGAGTTCGGTGGAAGGAGACTTGAAAACGGCGATCAACTGGCTGAAAATGGGGGAGGTTGAGCGCGCGTTAGAGGATATCGAGGAGGCGCTGCAGAAGGTGAAAGAGGCGCTGAATAGCACGCGGGAGATCGAGTTCAGGGCGGAGGAGGCTGAGAATTACATTAGGTATGCGTACTTCGGCGAGCCGCTCTATCCTAGCGGCGGCGAAGACGACGACTGCTAGTGCAGTTTCTAAAACTTTTCTTTTTTTCTTTTTTCTTGCGCTTGAGCGTTAGCCATTTTAGTTGGTGTTGCGCTTAGGGGGTGGAGGGTACGCTCAGCGCTTTGCGGGGGCGGGGTCATTGTCCTAGGGGGGATGTACGCGTATGCGCCCGTTTTCTTCTAGCACCAACCTTGGCGCTAGATTTATAAGCTAGTGTTCAGCACCCTACCCCGAGGGGAGAAAGATGCTCCCCGGAGAGAGAGTGATAGAGAGAGCCATCCGGGAAATGCGTGTAGAGGGTGACTGGGTTTATTTCGGCCCCTTGGGGCGAGTGAAAATCAAAGAGCTAGAGCGAGCTGGGATCCCCGTGGGGCTCTACCCAGCTAGCCGGCGCTTCACGGACTTCCGCCTGCTGCTTATGCGTTCGAGCGTACTTACGATAGCGAGGAAGGCGGTTGAAGTGGAGAACGCTTTGATGGCTCGCAGAGAGGAGATACCCGCTGATGTTTTTAGGGAAGTATACTTGGCGGTCGATAAGATAAGGTTTGAAGCGCTGCTTTTGCTCAAGGACGTTGATGAAAGGTTGTTCAACGTGCAGTACGCGCTCTACGACGTTATTTAACCGTCTTTTTCTTTTTTCTTTTTTCGTTTTTCGCTTTCACCTCCGTCATCTGGTGCCAGCTTTAGCGCTAGATTTTTATACCTAGGGCGTAGAGGGTAGGCGAGGGCCCATGGGGTCCGAGGGCGTGTCGGTCGGAAAAACCCCCACCGCTGGGTTCGCCCCAGCGGGGAGCGCGGCGGGGTTGGGGGTCACCCCCGCCGTTCTGCGGGCGCTGAGGAGAGCCGTGCGAAGCGAGGACTTCGACGGCTTCCGCGGCATCGTCAGCGACTACCTCGCTGAGAGGGGATACCATGTGTGGTGGGAGGGTCTGAAGCTCTATGCCTATTTCTCCGAGGCGAAGGGTGTTATCAGAGCGCTTAGGGAGCTGTTCGCCGCCGCCGGCTTCGAGGTAGAGATAACTGCTTGGCCGTCGGGCGGTTACGGGCCGGTGCTCATCGCGTTCGACCTTCCGTGGGGTGAGAAAGTATGAGCGTGATTAGGGTCGATCTGGAAGAGTTGTACGACGCGCTGGGAGGGCCGGACGAGGCTCCGGCCAGTTTGCTGCGGCGGATCGTCGAGTACTTCAAGGGGAAGTTGATTCTGCTAGTGAACGTCGCCACCGATGGTGATGCCGAGATCTACTATGCTGCTGACGGTGAGGCGAAGGTGTGCTTTGAAAGGCTGGTTGACGAAGTCTTCAGCAGGTGGGATGGCTCGAATACGCCGGAGCTGTGGGAGGAGCTGGAACACCGCCTCGCGGAAGAGTTCGACGCCGTCGTCATCGACCTGTATGACGGTTATGACTTCGCAATTGCCGTAGTTGGACGAAGAGGTGAGGAAGGTGAGTGAAATATTGGCGATAGAGAGGAGAGCAGAAGAGCTGTTTGGCAAGGTTGTAGTGGACGAGAAGGTGTTTGTTGAGAAGTTTGAGCGATATGTGGTCGTAGTGTTCTGCGAAGTAGAGAAAGCAAACGGGCGTGCAATGATACATCTCTCTGTGGAGCAAGAAGAAGCTGACGATTGGTGGGACGTGGGTGCGGTTATGTTGGCCGGTGCCTCCGCTCGCGTCCTTCCTTACGGGTTCGGGCGGACGACGGTCGCGGCGGTCTTCGAGGCGCGGCACACCGATTACGCCCGTGTGCGTGTGCGCGCGAAGGACTGCGAGCTGAGGAGCGTGCGCTTGGTGGTGCTGCCCCTCGCCGCCGCGTTGAAGGACGCGTATTACGAGAAGTGGCGCGACGGAAAGTTCTACGTGGCGTAGCGTTTTTTTATTTTTTTAAACTTTTTCTTTTTTTCTTCTTCTTCCCGCCTCGCGCATCTAGTGCCAGCTCTGGCGTAAGGCTTTTATACCTCTGGCGCTAGAGGGGGAGTGAGGGGCCATGACGGCTCCCGAGATCAAAGGAGAGAAAGCGACGCTGTATGGCTACACGGTGCACATCGTGAAAAAAGTGAGCCTGACGGTGGACGAGAAGGGCCTGTACGCGGAGCCGGTGGTCTACGTTGTGGTAGAGCATCCAAAGGACGAGAAAGGCTGCTACGTCTACAAAGTGAAGGGAGATTACGAGAAAGAATACGATTGGCTTGATGGAAGGAGCGTGGCCGAGATGTACAGAGAAGTGAAGGACGCGGTGGACGCGCTGTACACGATGGTGAGGGAGAAGCTGGCGGCGTTCGACGCGCTGAAGGAGCTGCTGGAGAAAGAGGGCGTGGTCGTCAGCGCGACGTGCTGGGGTTACCACAAGAGCAAAGAAGACGTGGTCAAAGAGTTGCAATAAAATAACCTATTTTTTATTTTTTTTCTCTCCTTTTTCCGGCGCAAAGCTTTTGTAGTTCTAGTGCTGGTTCTAGCCCGATGGGGCGGAGCGGGTACTTCTCGGTGAAGGTGCCGCCGCTGCT
>JAJHRM010000028.1 GCA_020832965.1 Thermofilum sp.
TGAATATAATAAGTATGAAATTTCAAATAAAATCCTTTACTAAGATTATATTGATGTCGTTTCTACTTAACATTTTTAATAATTCTAACGTCTTTGTATCATAGACAAGAGCTACTATAGGTTTCTTTGCTAATAAAGCGAAAATCATAGCGTGATGTCTCATTGCTATCACATAGTTTAAATAGTTAAATAAGCAAAGAATCTCCTTAGGATTCAATTCTTCATTAATGATTATAAGGTTAGGGATCTTTTTCTTAAGCTCGAATGCAATAAGCAAATCATTATCAAAGAACCTATCCTTAAAACTTCCAAAACCAAATGGTATGAAAACTATCTTATCAAACCCCTTCTTCATAAAATCTCGTACAAGCTTAACTACGTAGCTAACAACCTTTTCATTGGTCATACCGTCGAGAGTTCTAAGATTAACTCCCAGAACTTTACCCTCACGAATACCATATTTAATAGCCAGCTCTCTACACTCGCTAGGATTAGGTAGTCTAATCCTGAATGCAAGGTCCTCTTCTATGGTGAGAGGTCTTCTCACGCCCGTAAGTCGTAAAACCGCGAAGGAATACTTGTCCCTGACGCTAATGTATGAGACCTTAGAAAGAGCTAGCCTAACTAGAAGCCCTGTAAATCCCTTAAAGGCCATGGGACTCTCAGATATTACTGGTCTACCATTCCATTCGTAAGGATAAACACCAACCCCTCTGAAAATCACTACTTTACCTAATAGTTTAGCAAGTAATGCTAAGAGAGCCATTCTTCTCCACGTGGCATAACCATATCTACCACCACCTGCAAAAACTAATATATGAGATTCTAGAAAATGCCTCCAAAAGCTTAAAGAGGTTAGTCTCTCTTTAATAGCTTTGACTCTATGAAGCTTTGTTGAACGTCTTGGATTGCTAGATAAAATTATGAATTCCACATTGTTAAAAATTTTAAACTCCTCCATCAATGCTGATAATATTGCCTCATCTCCAACATTGCCATACCCAAAATAACCGTGAATGAGTATTTTTATGTTATAATCTCGTACCATGGTACAATAACTAATTGAGGTAACAAGAAATCTTTATGAAAATAAAACCCAAATTCTCCTAACAATTCGCCGTGAATGCCTGTAACTATGATTTTATCAAAATCATGGTGCATCTTAGCATATTCAACTAGCTCTTTAATGTATTTAAGAGAGAGAATCATATCAAGATAATATGCTCTTAATACTCTCTTTTTAGGGATTCTTAGTTTCTTTAGCGCATTATTTACTATATCCCCTGGAACCATTTCATGCACAGCCACGTAGCGATATAATTTTAGCGATAACTCAATGTCCGAAAGCCAAGGAAAATGAGGTTGTGCATATATTACTATGCACCGCTTAGAAAGTCCATGGACAAAAATGTACTTATTGATGTAATATGAGGGCGTGGTATTGAGAGGATTATGATACCGTATTAAGATAGCATTATTTAGATTGCTAAATAACTTTAAAGTATTATGAACTCCTACATTTAGATATGGATAAAAAACTTTCACATCAATACGATCAAGAATCTTCGGTAGCCATTTTAGGCTATACATATTTGGTGCAATAACACTTTCTAGCCTTCCTGAAATATCTATGTGTTTTAATGTCTCTTGGAAAACATCGAAACGCGCACTTAACATCATTACTACTAGGAAGTTTTTATTGCTTTCAAATAACATAAGTAGTTTATTGATCAATGAGGGTGTTACATTTAACTGATAAATAGTGATGATCAAAGGTGATATAACCCTTCTTAATAAAATTTCTTTGAGTGTTTCATCGATACCATATTTCATTTCTAGAGATATTTGTTTTATTTTTTTAACAACGTCTTCCATAATATCTCCTCCACAGTCTTAACCGTCTTCCCTATATCTTGATGCGTTGTGTCTATTGTGATATACTTATGAGAAAATATTTCACACAAATGAGGAAGTATTCTTCTTTGCAAATTCACATATTTCTTCTGAGGATCCCCATATCCTCTTGTAAACCACCTTTTTAAGATTGTGCCTTCTTCTGCATCTAAAAAAATCGTTATCTCTGGTCTCAGCTTCAGATTAAAGGCATACAAGATTTTAAGAGGAATTCCTAAGGATGCCTTAAGATCTCTCCATGACAATAAATAATCAAGAAATGTTGAAGTAATATATTCTTCACTAATAATAATAAAGCCAATCTTTTTCAATAATGACAGAATAAAAAGCTTAAACAGTAAATAAAACATTGCATCAAAATAAGCTGATAGAATTGCCAAAGCTCTTGCAACTTCCTTTAATCCTAATACCGTAGGAATAGCGTACCACGGTGCAAAATTCTTAGGAGCTTTAACCAATCTTGCTATAAAAATCCATATGATATATGAAAAGCCATGATAAGATTTTATGAGTACTGTTATTATAGCAAACTTTCTCTGTCTTAATCCCCAAGCTAAATGTTTAATAATAGTGGTTTTACCAACACCTACAGGTCCTAAAAATGCTATAAATACACCCTTTCTCAAGATTACCCAACCTATAAGCCTAAGATAGCTGCTTTAACAAGTCAATAAACCCGTTTAAAATCTTCATCATATCATGATTCTCTCTAACATACTTATAACCCTCCTCGCCGAGCCCCCTCCACCTATCGCCTTCAAGGAGCCACTTAAGCCCCTCTGCGAAGTCATCCCTCCTAGCCCAGTAGCCGAACCTCTCCGTTAAGCCGCCGGGGTTCACGGAGCTCAGTAGCGCGCACTTATGCGCTAGAGCCTCCAGCATCGCTATCGGCAACCCCTCCCTGATGCTCGGCAACACCATTATCCAGCACCTACTGAGTATGCTCCTCTTCTCCTCCTCGCTCACGAAGCCCTTAATCTCCAAGTTGGGTAGCCCAGCGTACTTGCCGGCTATCTCTTTATACCTATCCTCGTAGAGCACGTTAGGCCTGCCCATTGCTATGAAGCGCACCTCCGGGAACTGCTTCGCCAGCTCGAAGAAGAGCCAGTACCTTTTCTGAGGGTCCATCCTGGCCAAGTAGCAGACCGAGGGCTCCTCGCCCTTCTCTAAGTCCTTCCCCTCGGGTATGGGATCCACGGGGTTCGGGAGGTAGACCACCCTGCCCGGGTCGACACCGTACAGCCGCCTCAGCTTGTCTGCATAGTACCTCGCCTGGCTCAGCACTAAGTCAGCCCTCCTGTAGGCCATGCCGAAGACTATTTTGTTCGCCCAAAACCTGGCCTTGGAGATCCTATAGTTCGGGTCTACGGAGCCAAGCAGTTGGTAGTCGGACCAGTCGAAGGGGTCCTGGGCCCAGACGACGTGTTTCGCGCTGTGCGCAAGAATTTCGGCGATCAAGGTTTCGACCATAGCCTCGATCGATATGAAGATATCCGCCTTCACCCGCCTGACCAGCCTAGCGAAACCGTAGTAATCGCGCAGGTGACGAACCACAGACTTGGTCTCGAAAGCGTACGGGTACGTGATCACCTCGATTCCGTCAACGCTGTACTTCTCGGGGCACCCGGGATCCCTCCAAGCGAGCACCGTGACCTCGAAGCCTCGCTTAGCGAGCTCGCGGCCGACGAGCCTGACGAGCCACCCGAAGCCGCCCCGCCTTTTCTCCGTGAAAGTCTCGCTAACGATGAAAGCGACCCTCATTCCGAGCACCCGACACGCTTACCGATCGCTCAGTAGGGATTCGAAAAGTCCTATTATATCGTTTCCGATCTTCTCCGCGTCGAACAGCTTGAGCGCGCGCTCCCTCAGCTTCGCGCCAACCTCGAGGACGCGTTCGCGCGGCTGCGACGCGAGCGCCTCCACCCTCTCTGCGAGCTCCTCCGCGCTCCCCGGCGTGAAGAGGTACTCCTCGGCGGGCGTGCCCTCGACGATCTCCGGGACGCCGCCCACCCTCGAGGCCACGGGCACTGTGCCCAGGAGCGCGGACTCCACGACCGCGTACGGCAGCGGCTCCCCCCAGGTCGAGGGGAAGAGCAGGCCCCAGGCGCGCTCGTGCAGCTTCAAGTACTCGCTGTATGGCAGCCTGCCCAAGACAACCAAGCGACCACAGATTTTTTGGGAAAGGTTTTCTAATATTAATCTTTCCGGAAATGCTACATCGCGTCCATAAGTTACAAAAATCCTAAGTTCACTATTCTTTTTTAATAATATCTTAGTTAGTAACTTCAAGAAAATATGAAATCCTTTAACATAACTTCCTCCGCCGGGGTATATAAATAAAGGTATTTCATCAGCTTTCTTAGCAATAATCGGCAAATTAGGAGGAGGAT
Source organism: Thermofilum sp. (assembly GCA_020832965.1). The sequence goes on from JAJHRM010000028.1 coordinate 4,305, forward strand.
TATAAATTATAACAGCCTTATTTCTAAGCCAAGGTAAATGATATGTCATAATTTCGTATTGTCTTCGAGATACACAGATAACTTTATCAGCATATCTAAGAGCATAACTATTTAGGAAATTTAAATAATGTCCAAAACCTATTAACACACTTTTTACCAAACTCCTGCGCTCTCTCAGCTCAACGGTAACATCCGTGATCATATTCGGCTCTTGATCGGCTAGAATAACCGACGTGAAAGTGAGCGCCTGATAATTGTGCAAGTGCAACACAACTTTGATGCTAGGCTTCGCGAGCTTGGCTGCAATCGCTAAAGGCATAAGAGTGTGCGACGGGATGTACACGACGTCGGCGCGCTCGAGGAGCCTCCAGACGTGCCGCGCGCCGGCAAGGAGGCGGAGCCACTCGTCCGGCTTATACCTCGACCTGAGCGCGTTCCACTGCAGGTAGCGCACTTGCCTGAGGACAGCGGGCTCGGGCCTCGCCGTGCCCGACACGACGCTGACATCGAAGTGCCGCGACAGGAGCCCCACGACGAGGTGAGTGGCCAGCTCCGCCCCACCTCCCTCGGGCCAGAACAGCTTCGTGAATACGAGAACCTTCATGCTCGCGCAAGCCTCTTGAGGAGGAAGAGAGAGCCCCTCACCTTGTCGAGGTGCGCACCGTAGGGTCTCAGGAGCGGCTGCGTGCGCTAGTCTCGGATGCACAACATGCATTAGAAATGCTTGGGAACGGGCTACGAAGTTTCTTCGAAGAGCGCTCTCCTAAGCTCACGAAAATGCCTCCATCAGTTTCTTTTCTATGGTTTTCGAGTCAAACTTCTTTAGCGCGGCTTCTCTAAGCTTGGATCCCGCATCAGCTATGTTATCCCTTGATTGCGATAAGAGAGACTCTATCTTATCTACAAACTCCTCAACGTCGCTAGGAGTGAACAAGTACTCCTCCGCTGGAGAACCCTCGACGATCTCAGGCACTCCTCCGACTCTAGCGGCTACAGGAATAGTGCCCATCAACATGGACTCGACGACCGCGTAGGGTAACGGCTCCTCACATATTGAAGGAAATAGCAGGCTCCAAGCGCTTTCATGTAACTTCAGGTACTCCTCGTGCGGCATTCTGCTCAAGAATATGAGCTTGTCACCAAGCTTTTTACGAAGGCTTCTCAGTCGCAGGCCTTCTTGCGGCGAAGCCCTGCGCCCACCGATCACGTAGGCCTTGCAATCGTACCTCTTCAAAACCCTGACCAGCGCCTCTGCGACCACGTGGAAACCCTTAATGTAGCTCTCCCCGCCAGAATATATTAATGTGGGCTCTCGGCTGACCTTTTTGCCGATGTTCGGCAAAGGCGGCGGCAGGTTGTAGACGACCACAGCCTTCCCCCTCAGCTCAGGCAAGTACCTCAATAGAATTTCGCACTGTCTCTGCGATACACAGATGACACTGTCCGCAGACGTGATGGCAAGTCTCTCAATGTAGTTCACGTAGTGCCCGAGACCAGCTAATAGCGCCCTCAACAAGCTCCCATGCTCCCGATACTCGACGATAGCATCCGTGGCCGCGTCAGGCCCTCTGCCCGCTAAGACGATCGAAGTGTACGTGAGCACTTGGAAGTTGTGTAAGTGCAACACCACCTTGACGCTTGGTTTCACGAGCTTTGCGACCATTGCCATAGGAATAAGCGTGTGCGAGGGTATATAGACGACATCCGCCTTTTCGACCAGTTTTATGAATTGTCGCGTGTTGGCGAGCAGCCTCAGCCATTCCACAGGCTTGTACTTGGACTCCAAGGCGCTCCAGTAAATATAGTTGACAGCCTCCAGCACGTCGGGCTTCGGCCTCCTAGTACCCGAGATGACGACAACGTCAAAGCTCTTTGAGAGGACCTCTTTGACTATGAGGTACGTTGCGAGCTCCGCGCCTCCTCCCTCGGGCCAAAAAAACTTCGTTAACACAAGAACCTTGAGCCTCATGGTTTGAGAATCCATTTGATCCTCTTGATCGTAAATGCCAGCCCTTTCAACCTATCCAAGTACGCCCGATAGAGGGTGAGGAAGGGCTTCTCCTCAAAAGCCCTCTCGACATCCCCGAGCTCGAAGACTAGGATCTCTTTACCCGTCACCGCCACGACCTTCTCCTTCCACGGCTCGACGTCGACGAAGTGGTTGTACTCAAGTGTGGAGCTATTGAGGTATAGCAAGTGCCAATGCCTTAGATCCCTCGAGACGACGATGGCTGTCGGACAGCCCAAGCAACCAATGTAGTAGTCGCCCAACTTCTTCAGCGATGCAAACTGGGCTCTTCTGTGGCTAAGAGATTTCAGGAACACAAAGCTCCACTCATTGCGCTCGATGTCATAGACGCCGACGCCGCCCTTGGCAATGCCGCTATCGAAGCCGAAGACGATCTTATCGCCGTCAACAAGAACTGGGACGAACTGCCACGGGCCCTTGTAGAGGGGTCTCCACATGTGACCGTAGTCCTGCGAGACCGCAACCCTGACGACATTGCCGTCGCCGAGTGTCGCAATCAAGAGACGCCTGCTCTCATCGAACGCCAGATGGTGGAAGTGCTTCGACCATGGATCTATATCCACGTTAGTTGAGACCTTCCTGAAGCTCTCAAGGTCTTCAGTGGCGTAAATGCCCGTGGGACTTTCGCCGTACTCCTGGACGAAAACCCGCCCGTCCCCCTCGCAGGCGTGCCAGAACCAGTTGCCCGGCCTCGCCCTGAGGACCGGCTTGGCCTCGTTGCCCGAGACGAGGTACAGGACCTCGCCGCTCGAGACCAGCAAGCCCTCGCGCGAGCCCCACACCAGCGCGCAGGGGCTCCCGCGCAGCAAGGCCACGCTCTCCACGCAGCCATCTTTAAACACGGAAACCCTGCAGGTGCCCGCGTCCTTGATCGTCACGTACGCTGTGCCCTCGACGACTTTGACGCTCGTCGCCGCTACCGGGAGCCTCAGCTAAACCACCTTGTAGGCGAGCATGTAGCCCTTTTCAAGCACTCTGCAGAGCTTGAGCACTGGGTGGAAAATCTTGATCAGGAGCCCAAGAACCCTCCACAGGCGGCGGGGCATCGTGAGCACTTCGGCTTTATCGACCCTAACCAGAATAAACCCCCTCAGAAAGTACCTGTACACCGCGTAACCCCGTTTAACCAGCACGCTTGCGGTAACAGACCTCGACATGGCAGGCAACGCCAAAACGATTAAGCCACCTTGCTTAGCTAAGCCCTCAAGCCTCCTTAACAACTCGGCGTCCAGAATGCCGTGAACAGATTCTACAGCTATTACAGCATCAAAGGCCTCGGGATAGCTAAAGGCCCTGATGTCCAAGGCGTAAAGTTCGTTGTACACGCCAAGCCGCTTGGCGAACTCCACCTTAGCATGGTCCACATCAACGCCGACGACGCGAGAACACCCCAAATAACCCTTGAAAACGAGCCCCCATAAGCCAAGACCGCAACCAACATCGAGAACACTATTAAGCTTAAACTTCTTGAGGAGACCCGTAATCCAAGGCTCAATACCAGGACTATGAAACGTTAAAGTATACTCGGAGTCGTACGTTAGCCCCACTATTGATAGCACCACATCCATGTGCTCTAATCACGCAATTTTAATCTCTGCCCTACGAGAACCTAGAATGGATGCCACACATATAGCTTGAGTACCGCTATAACTAGACCCTCACTGCGCGCGCTATAACACCTCCTACGTATTTAACTTAGCTCTTATGGCTAAAAGAAGCTTTACTAATAGCATAAACGAGGTAAAGACCATATGAGACCTTGAAAACTTTAAGGTCATAGTTTCCTTCCAATAACTTTAAACATTTATAGAATAGTAAAGGTGTATGAACCTCAAGTATTATGAAGTCAACGAACCCCCTAGTAATGCGTTTCATAAGACCTTTTAATACTTGCTCTTCAAAACCCTCTGCATCAATCTTTACTAGATTGATTCTCTGTATAGATAACTTATCAAGAAGGGTGTCTAAATCTATTACCCTTACCATATACTTTTCCTGGACCTCTCCTAATCCCCCTCGCATAGTGTACATCTCATCGGTTCCTCCTCTAGGTTTTACAATTGTGCCCATCCCTCTTGCCTCTCCTGCCGCCAACATAAATGGCAATATATTCTTAGCATTGCTTGCCTTAATTGAGTTATAGAGCACAGCAAAATTTCCGGGAACAGGTTCAAGAGCAATAATAAGTTTGCATCTAGAACTCATTTTAAGAGAACCAAAAGCCATAATGTGCTCCAACATCGATGCAAATGCTACTTCTAGGCAAATTCACCTTTACCAGTTCATACATAGAATCAAAGTATACGTATATCAGTGCCTCGTCAAAGTCTTTTACATCTTTATAACTTGGTATAACGATTCTCTTCCTGAAACCTAAGGGTATAACAACATATTGTAATATTTTCCGAAATAATTTAAAGTATAGAATGAGTATTCTTCCGAGGCTTGCGAGGAAGGTGTAAGGAAACCCTCTGAAAAAGAGGCTGCGATAGAAACCTGTGCCCCTATCTTTACGCAGCTTTGGCATCTTTACATGCCCCTCTAAGATCCTTGATAAGCGCGCGTCGCCGCTGCCGGGAGCCTCAACTAAACCACCTTCTGATTAGGTGACCGATGATCTGCGATTTAATGTGGACACAGCGTTGTAAGCCAAAAAATAAATATGCTAACTTTGGGAAGATTTGTATGATACATTATCGAAATAACCTCCTAAATAGCTCAATTACAAACGCTGTATACGATATGTACGTTATTAGCGAGTTCTTTATTGCTTGCCACAATGATACGTTCGCACGTCTTTTTGCCACAAAGGTTCTATGCGATCTGTGTGCTAGAGATAGGGCGATTGGCACGAGAAGGAGCATATTCGAGCTGACCACGGACAAAGTCACAAGAAGAGGTGATGATAGCAAAGCCGTGAAAAAGGCATACAAATGCGTCTCGGATGGCATGTATTCCGTGCTTGAGGAACGCTCTTGCGCGGGCTTTGCCATCTCTCCAAGCCTTCTTGAGCCTGTGTTTGTTCTCGACATGGAATACGTGGGCACAGCTATCATGAAAAATGCTAATTCCGGCTTTCTTTAATCGAAGACAGAAATCATAGTCTTCGCCGCCAATGTCGAATTTCTCGTCGAAGTTGCCAACAATCTCAAACACACTCCTTTGAAGAGCAAGGTTTTGCGTCGGCGCAAACCATGTATAAGAATATTTGCAGTTGGGGGGCATGCGCATCTTTGGTAGGGCTTCTACTGTACCGTGCACTTCGGAGCGCTTTAAGGGGATCTCGGGACCTGCCACAACGAAGCACTGTTTTAGATCTTCGATAACGCGCGATAACCACCAGGGAGGAACTAATACATCAGCATCTATAAACGCTAGTATAGAGCCCCTTGCTGCCTCGACCCCTTTCCTCCTTGCACCGCCATACCCAGGCTTGATATCATTGACCACAACCCTTACAGGAAGCTTATCAGCGAACTCATTGGCTATCTTGGCCGACATATCGTCTAGGGAGTCAACAACTACGATAATCTCATAGGGCTTTACTTTTTGATACTCGAGCGACTTAAGAGCATACCTGATTAAAGGTTCATTCCGAGCAATTATGATTATGCTAACGTTTCTGTTCATATCTCTCTCCACCCTAGAATTACCTTTTGTGCACGTAAATGTCTAAAATATGTTTCCATTAGCGCATTTGCAACATATACATACCCTGATAAGTATAAACATCTTAAAAACATAAAAACCTTGTTAAGGATGAATCTCATTTTTAATTATTACGAAGATGTCGTATTCCCTAGTTAAAGATGTATTAAACGTATCTTCCCTCTTATGAGACCCTCAGCTATCTTAATCTTTACCATCTTAATAAGGATACCATATGATAGAGCAAGGCCTGTGAGGACATTGCCTTTCATCCAAGACTCAAAACCCATGATTATGCCCTTTTGTCTAATTACGGGATATGCTGAAGCAAATATGTATAGCGCCAAGAGCAGTGTTACTATCACATTCTTCAATAATGCTAACATACAAATCGATAGCACCAAATCCCACGGCCATAAGATCCAATATACAATTCTAAATTTTAGAAATCTTGGTAAGTTCTTCCAACTAAAGTAATACTCTTCAGCCCTCACCGTAAAGTTGTATTTCAGCCAACTTCTTAGGATGCCAGGTCTAGCGACGTCGGCAGGTCTCTTTAGATGAAGGACTGGTTTAGGGGCCCAGTAGATGAGGTACCCTGTGCGCTCCCTTACCCTTATACAAAACTCGGTGTCCTCTCCTACAGACAATAACTCGTTGAATTTCCCAACGATATCAAAGATTTCTCTTCGAATGAGCGTGAAGCCCATGTACACGGCATTCGTCTTCGTACTTACCGTCGGGACATATCGTACCCTTAAAGGTGATTCGTAAATGTAATCAGCCCCTATAATTCCGATGCTTTGATCTCTTTCCATCATATGCACCATCTCTAATAGTAATTCAGGCGGAGGGATGACATCGCTGTCCCAGTACAGTAGGTACTTCCCCTCCATATGTTCAATACATAGATTTCTGGCCTGAGGTATGTTCGTGGGTGCTTGAATCGCAATGACATCGTAATATCCCTCTCTTTTAGCTTTATCCCTCCACTCCGTGATTATATCGAAGGTTCCATCCATTGAACAACCATCTACGAACACTAACTTAATCTTATCTTTTGGATACTTTAAGCGATCAATAGCCTTTAGAACTTCTTTAATACAATATGTACTGTTCTTAGTTGGCATACAGATTGTTATCAAAGGCTCTGTAGTTGTATAATGGTCTTTGGGAACTCTCAGATCCTTGACCATGATTGCCCATAGTAAGGTTGGATTAAAATACTACGCTTAGCGAAGCAGGACAGGCACTCTTGATACTTTTCAATTTTCATCGTTCAAGTACTTCGATACGATATCTCTAAATTCACTAACCTCAATCCCCCAGGAGTTGCCCTATAATTTAGTATAGTTAGCGCGCGTAATATATTGTACCATAGAAAGGTATATCACTTCTTTTACAATACTTCACAAGAAGTAGTAGATGCGGTTATATTTATTGTCATAGACTTTGTGCGCTATGCTTAACATAAAGCTTTCTAGCTCTGTAAGTTTCACTATTAACGTTTGAGGGTACAGATAAAAGCCATCTCTTGTTAACGCACGGTTTGTTATTATGTAGAGTCCTGATGTCATGTTTTCAAACCAGTACATAAAAGATATTTCATATAAAACATTTCCATACACCAGCAATCTGGGTAATATGTACGGTGGGTATTCTAAATAGTAGCAATTTGAGTCGAATGTAAAGTATTTATGTACAAAAAAGACTGATTGGAGCTCCTGTGTCGTCACATGTAGATATGGGACAGACGCATATCTTAGTAGCGGTACCAATAGTAAAGCAGTAATTATAGCAATAACTGTCAGCATCTTTATAGAGAGAAAGTTTGTAAACCCCCTCAAATGATGTTGGGAGTATATATGATATGAGAGAGATATTAACGAGACTAACAGGAAGTAACCACTGAACTTGTAAAAGCTCCACCGAGACCATTCTGTTAGAAGCCATGGGGTAGGCGCTATTAGAGATGCTAACATAAGTGTGTATGCAAAGGAGATATCGCTATCTCTTCCTCTAAAGCGTGATACTATCGTCAAAGCATATTTATACAAAGCTATCGAAAAACTTATTGCTATAACTCCTCCCTCGATGATCAGCCTAGTGTAAACTAAAGACCTGAACAGCGGGGTGAGACCTGTGGAGAAGGGATGAGCCATGCTTTCTTCAAATGATAATTCAAGCCGTAATACCTTCACCAAGGAACTCCATATGGAGCCTACAATTCTTAACTGGTTCCAAGCAACATAACCATACCAAGCACCAAAAATAATAGAAAAAATAATTATAGGTAACTTTAGCGATGTTAAAGGAGTTTTTCTAACAATGTACAGAAGTACATGTGCGCCAATAACTGCAACTAATATAAATCCTGAACCTGGATATGCCAAAACCATTGCGCTAAACACTATAACGGAGGCTAGGGTATGCCTCCATTCGGGGTGTTGGTGTTTTAGTATAATGGTAAAAATAAGGTTAAGGAAAATTAATGCGTAAGTGAAATGCAGACTTGAACGGTGAAATACATTAATATTTTGAAAATAATTAAGTGATAAAAAGAGTATGGGAAGTAGCGCTTCTTTGCCTGTCAATTTTTTTGATAAGGAGGCCAATATCACAACTAATGCAATGGCTTGAATAAATGAAAATACTCTGGACATAATAAAGGGGTTTAAGCTCGTAACAATCTCAAAGATTCCATAGCATAACCCGAGTCCGGGAACAACGGATAGGTATTGTATATTGGATATGCTACCATACAAGTAAATCCAGTAGGCCTCCGCTAAATATGGATATTGATCTGGAAGCCATGGGTTAACCATCATGAATGAGGGAAGAAATTCTATGAGAAAAGCCAAAATCGAGATAGCTAACACTCTGTGAAAGGATCTCGGAGAAAGCGTAGCCACGAGTACGGTTAATGGTACTACTACCCATACCGTTATAGGTTGCACTAGAAAGTAGTACAGCGGATACGAGTTGGCATCTGGTAACTCTACCACATCAATAGGACTTATTATGATAAAAGTTAACATAAATAGGGCTATTGCGAATAACAGCATCAACTTTAGAACGCTATCACTCATTTTGATGATTTTCATTTTAGCGTTTCCTCGCTAAAATTAATATAACAGGAGCAAGCGAAGGTCTTACTCTTGCTATCAACAAGGTTATAATCTCGAATAATTTATAGCGTCTATATAGAGGAGTTAGCAAACCATGAACTTCGATAACTTCAAACCCATAAAATAGGAGATGCTTCTTAAGGAGCTCTAATGTATAATTTACGTGGCCATAACCGTACTTGGTAAGCGGGCTCTTTTGAGAGACGTTGTAGTAGAAGGGCGTCTTCCCCACCAATAGGAGCAGCCTATTAGCCCAAGCCGCGAGGTTTGGCGTTGATATGATGAGGAGTCCTCCCTGTTTAAGGACTCTATAAACCTCCTTCAGCATGTTGTCCTTGTCTCGGAGGTGCTCTACGACTTCGAACGCCGTGACGAGATCCACTGTACCGCTCTCCAAGGGAAGCATTTCGGCGTTGAGATCCACCCTCGTTATCTCAAAGCCCTTCTCACGATATCTTTCGAGAAAACTCTCATCTATATCTGCGCATATGACGCGCTCAGGCCTTAAGGCGTTAACAACGAACTGCGTGGTGGTACAGATTCCCGAACCTGCGTCTAGGTAAACAACCTTCTCATCTTTTAGGAGGGCACTTGCCCTCATCAGCACTTCCGTTAATATCCTCCTATTGCACTCGATGTCAAGCAAAGGAGAGCTCATGATTATCGTAATCGCTGTAAGAGGTTGAGGAGCTCGCGGGCCACCTCTCTCCACGTCGGTATGTTTATAACCTTGCCACCTTCCTTATCACCTTCTGACCTTAGCTCCTCTACGAGGGCCTGTGCGAGGCTTTGTGGGTCCGCATCGACGACCTTCCCGACGCCGCTCCCCTCAACCCACTTGGACGCTATGCTACCCCTCGTCATGACGAGCCTCTTCCCCCTCGCGAGGACCTCGTTTATCAGCAGCGGGTAGCTTTCGCCTGCGTGCCTGGTGGGGAGGACTACGACGTCCGAGGCGTCGATGAGGGCTATCTTGTCCTCCTCGCTTACGTACCCGAGCACCTTTATCCTGTTCTCAACGCCAGCTTTCTTGGCAATCTTCAAGCAATTCTTTAGGTATCCCCTGTCGCCCTTACCAGCTATCACCAAAACGGTATTGGGCTCTTCTTTAGCCACTTGAATAAAGGCTTTGATTAATATGTCTAGCCCTTTAGTTGGATGTATTCTCCCAATATACGCGATGATTCTTTCATCGATGCCATATTTCCTTTTGAAAACCATTGTCATGCTAGGAAGCTTCAAGTACTCTTCATTAATGCCGTGAGGTAGTACGATCGCGTTTATAGAATATTTCTCTTTCAGTAATTCTTTCTCATAGTTATTTGTTACAAGGATAATATCAGCTAAATTAATCATTTTCTGAGTAACCCATTTTTGATATAGATAACCAAATATCCTTATGAAGGGATTATGGTGATGTTCCAGATAGTCAACGCCTATAAAATATACTGCTAGAGGCTTCCCAAGCCTCTTAGCTTCTTTACTGATCTTATATGTGAAATAGCTGTTTTGACTCCAGCAAATTATAACATCACTTTTTTCTAAAATTTCCCTAGGAATTTCTATAGGGATCATAAGATCTGGGAAAAACATCTTAAGAGCCTTTATTCTGTGGATGTATACACCATCCAATACTTCCCTTCTAGGTCTATCCTTAGCGCCATGCGAACTAGTCACAACATGAACCTCGTGGCCTAGCTTGACTAAAACCTCCGATACTGCACTAATTACGTTTTCCATACCACCGACGACGGGCCAGTAATGGTGGTGCACTTGGACGATCTTCACGCGGCTAGCTGCTCGTAGACCTTCTCGTACATCGGCAGTATTTTCCTCCAATCGTGCCGCCGGGCCCACTCTTTAGCCTGCACGCCGAGCCTCCCCCTTAGCTTCTCGTCGGTTAGCAGCGCAGCTATCGCTCTTGCGTAGCGCTTCGGGTCGGGCCTAGCCCACAAGCTCGCCACGTTGGGGGGCGCGGCGTAGAGCTGCCCTCCTTCTCCGGTTATCACGGCTGGCGTCTCGTGGATCCCCGCCTCAAGCAGTGTGATCCCGAAGGGCTCGTAGAGCGAGGGGAGCGCGTAGACCGCGCTCTCTGCGTACAGCTTGTGTTTCTCCCCCTCGCTCACCTGTCCCAGGTACCTGGCCTTCACGCCCCCCTTTTTCGCGCGGTTGAGCAGCTTCTCCGCCATCCCTTCGTCCGGGCCCGCGATCACGAGCTCGGCGCCGCTGAGCTCTCTCGCTACGTGAGCCATGGCTTCGGCGAGCAGGTCGAGGTTTTTGGATTTGCTCACCCTGCCTAGGTAAAGCACCTGGCAGTGCTTTTCAGAGCTCTTGCCGATCGTGCACTGGTCCTCCTCGACCCCGTGGGGCACGACGCTAACGTTTCCGCAGAACCCCAGCTTTTTGACCTTCCCGGCCTCGTGAGGTGTGAGCGCGATGTACGCGTCGTAGGGCTTCAAGTAGCTTCTGCCGAAGGCATCAACAAACCGATGGTAAGCCCAGGTGGCTGGGCCGAGCTGGCTGAGCTTGTGGAAGGGCGCGTGGCCGTGCAGGATCGCTTTGAAGCGCTGCTTTCTCTTCAGCTTGGCCACCTGGAACACGTGCGGGTGCCTCCAGACGTGGACATGAACGATGTCCGGTTTCAGCGCTTTGATCGCTTGCGGCAGCTCCGAGCTGTAGGTCCCGTGGGACCATGTGAAGTCGGGCTTGAGCCTGATC
>JAJHRM010000029.1 GCA_020832965.1 Thermofilum sp.
TCCACGCTGAACCCTATCCTAACCTTTCCTCTAAGCTCATTAAACCTCATGCTCATCGCAAGCAAGCATGCTGCACTGCTATAAAGTAGCAACTATTAAAATGTGCCCAGCTCACCCCCAACGATGCCCACCAACCGCGTCCCAGAGAACCAGTTGACTGACTGTTACAGAAAAATGAGCAAAGATATTTCCTTGACGGCTCCCGCGCTTTCTATAGCCTCTCTCTGTTCTCAACCCACCCAAAGATCTCAATTATCCTTTCGCAAAAGGACCAGGGCTTCCAAAACCCTGAAAGATCTTGCTCAAAGCGATTTTATGAGTGGGACAAAAAACTTTTATATGTGGAGCTAAAGCAAAGCTACGAGTGGGAACATGGAAGAGATGAGCGTCAGGAGGGTTGACGCAAAGGGCAGGATTTACCTCTCGAGGAAGCTGAGGGGATCAGAGCTCTACATGGCTGAAGTGGATGATGTGATTCTGCTCTCAGCCTCGAGAGAACGCATCATGTCAGCCGTCGAGCAGCTGGCTCCCCGCAACGCCATAAAGGAGTACCTCGCCCTATTGGAGGAACTGGGAGAACCCGCGCCGAAAGAGATCGAGGGTCTCGCAAGGTCGAGAGCTTGGAGGAGCGCAGAGGGGCAATAGTAGACACATGCGTCCTGGCCTCCAGGAAACTGGGGGCCCTAAGAACCCTCAACACGAAGCTGTACATCACCCCAATCGTCCTGCTCGAATACCTCAACTGGGCGCTGGAGTCGAGAAACCTCTGGCTGGCTAAAGGAGATGCCAAGAGGGCTAGGGGCTACGAGCGCTTGGTTGAGCTACTCCCCTCAATACTCCTAGAGCTCGGAATAGAGGTCCTCGAGCAGAAGTTCACGATTACTGAGCTCAGGGAGGCTGCTAGCTTGGTTCTACAGCGAGGCATAGATCCCGGAGACGCGCTCAATGCAATAACAGCCAGAAAGGGAGAGCTAGGCGTCATAACCTTAGACAAAGACTGGCAGCGCCTCCCAGACTACGTAGCCACCATAATCATCCTCTAAACCACACAGCCATCTCCCCTTCACACTCTTGCGCAAAGGCTAAACAACGTGCAGCAGATCCCGCTCCCACTCAGTTCGAATCTTCAACATACATCTGCAACCTTTCCCCCATCTGAGGTTACCCTTGCGAAACGCTTTCCGCCCGTTCCTTTCCTCCAATCGTGTTTCCACAAGAATACAGCAAACAATTTAGATGCATCATTCTGCTCACACCCCCTCCCAGCTAGCGCGCATAGCCTGAGGTGAGACTCTTCATGATAAACTCCATCATCACTGAGCGCGCGCTAGCCTCAGCTCAGCCCTGTAACCTTCGCTTGAAAAACAAGAGGATTCCCGTCTCTACCTGCAACCGGCGGCGACATTAACCATAAATTGTTATCTTGCACTACCTGAATTGTGAATGAGATAGGAATTCCGGCGATCATAGCAGGCGCGCTCCTCGCTGCCTGGGTTTACCAGGACGCGAAAAAGAGAAGAATGGACGCGTTTCTTTGGGCATTCTTGGTATTCCTGATGGGTCTCATCGGTCTCGCAATTTACCTTATCGTATGCAGGAAGCATGCCCCAAAGGAGAGCATAGCTCCCTTCCCCGCAAAAAGCACGGTTCAAGCCACTAGAACGAGCTTTATCAAGTCTCAAATAGCTGCAACGATTGTTGGTACCCTCCTTGTAGTCTTTTTAAGTCTTTTCCTTTTCATTATTCATCATTTTATTCCATGCACAAGATTTATGGATTACTCCGTATGTCTCTGGCCCGTTGTTGCTTTCCCCATGTTCATCGGCTACGTCTTCGGACCCGTCGCAGGTTTTACTACAGGGTTTCTGGGAGGCATAATCTTTAACAATATTATTTTCGGAGAAATATGGTTAAGCATAGATATCGGACTCGGCCTCGAAGGCCTCCTGATGGGTTTAGCAGCCCTCATCCTGCCTGAAAGGAAGAGAAGAGAAAGCACCGGGCTACTATGGTGCGCGCTACTCGCCATGGTTAGCTCTTTTGCCAGCGCGAGCTTCGCGGCTCTTACCGATAGGTTCATAGGATATGGCCTTCCTCCAGAACTCTACATATCGATCGGAGTAGATGACGCGATAAATGGCGCAATCTTTACACCCATAATCACTTTTATCTACTACCGCATTAAGCAAGCAGTAGCTGTCGCAGAAGCCCCAGGTAAGCCTGAAAAAGGCGCACCGGTTAGTGTGCCGGTAGTGCCTCAGCCACCTCCTAGAGGAATTAAGCCAATTACAAGCGTGAGCGCTGGCATGCCCCTCCCTACCGGCTACCTAACAAGCGAGCTGGCAAGGCTGAACGAGGAGGCTAAACAATACAGGGAGTACCTTACGAGGCTAGAGGCATTCAAGGCTGAGGGAAAAGTAACGGGGGCGGTCTACGAGCAGTTGAGGAGGGAGTACATGAGCAAGCTAGAGGAAATCGAGCAGAAGATGAAACAGCTGACGGCAAGATAGCAAAAGGTGACGGAAGCTCCAGCAAGTAAATTTTTATTCGCAAGCTGTATTGCCTCACCTCATACGAAGGAGCTTTGCGCGCTTGCCTCACAGGCATACCACCTACTCCGTTTCTATGTAGGTTTTTATCAAACGTATTTTTGCAGTTAAAGCAGAAGTATTCGCTAGCATTGATTGCCCGCAAGTTGACTTCTCATAATAAAAGCAGGCAGCACGCAGTGATAATGTTATTTATTCCTGGAAGAATAACTGAAGTCTTAGCTTCAGTTTGGCTAAATAGTTTCCGTGAAGGTGCCTCTAAATACTCTATGCTACGTGGCGCGCCCTGTAAGCTCTTCTGGGAAATATCCTTTTCCTGGCTGACTAGTTTCTGAGGGTGCCTCAAGTCTAAAATAAGCTGAGCACGCGCTTACTCTTAGAGTTCGGCACCACACCTCCAACAGTATTTTGCCCCTAGCTCGACTGGAGCGCCAGAGAGGGGACACTTAGCGCGCGCTCCGGTGCAAATTTCCATAAGAGTAATGGGTTGCAAAATGACGTTAGTCGGCACAGCAACGAATAGTTTTAACCCTTAATCGGCTGGTCGCAGTAAAAATAACTGAGGGAGATCAGTCAGAATGTTTATATCCGGATGGCTTATTTTTACAGCCGATGAGCCTGCAAGAGCTTGATGGGTTCTTTAAAGCTGTGAGTGATGGGGATATTGCTAAAATAGAAGAGCTTTTAAGAAAAGGAGTGAGTGTGAATGCAAGGAATGCGCTTGGCCAGACACCTCTGCATAGGGCCGCCTCTAGTGGGCGTGCCGATATTGCCGAGATGCTGATAAAGCGCGGTGCAGATGTAAATGCAAGAGAGGGGTGGCTCGCTCAGACTCCTCTACATTGGGCCGCTATTAATGGGCACGCTGACGTTGTCAAGCTGCTGCTTGAGAACGGTGCTGATCCGAGCATCAAGGATAAGAATGGCAAGACTGCTCTCGATGTGGCTCGTGAGGGTGGACACGCTGATGTTGCCGAGATTATTGAGACATTTATAAGTGGCAGGCGTGAGAGCATAGCTGAGAGTAAAGAGCGCGCCGGGGGTGAGAGCCGCGCAGTGCGCGTCACTCCTTTAAGCATTCTCGGCGTTGAATCCTCAGATCTTTTCGTCGGTAAGTGGGGTAGGATCATGGTTAGGGTTGGTGGTAGCGGTGAGGCCTCCTTGAGTATTGAGGGGGATGTCGATTGGCTAAACCCTGGACGTTTAGAGCTGTCTGGCGAAACAGTCATTGAAGTGCCTGTCAAGCCCAGGATTAGCGGAGAGGTACCAATAAAGGTTACCGTCGAATCCTCAGGAAAAGAGGGCTCCAAGATAATCTGGCTAAAAGTGGGAGAAAAGCATACGCGTGCAGAAGAGGTCGTAAAGTATAGGGCTTACTTGGCAGCACTCGAGGAAATGTACAGGAGGGGCGAGGTAAAGGAAGAGGTATATAAGAAGCTGAAAGAGGAATACGAGAACAAGCTAAAAGAGCTCGAGAGCCTCTAAAGCGCTTGCGCCTTGCCACATCTTCACTTATGCGCGCTAGATTAATGCCTCTATTTAGCTTGCTTTTCGCTCTTCAAGCTTCCCTTTAACTTCTCCAAGCTGCCTTATTTTTGCTTGGAGCTGGCTTAATTTGTTAGCATATTCCTTCTTTAACTCCCCGTAGGTTACTTCAGAAATCTTTCCCTGCGCCCTGATGGCTTCAAGCCTCTTAAGGTAACCTCTATATCTTTCAGCTTCTTCAGCTAGCATTGCTAGCTCATTTCCTATGTGCCCATGACTTGCTATTTGCATTCCTCCTTGTTGACTTGGCCGCGACTTAATGCTCTCCTTATGTCTCCTGGAAACGTAAGCTATGCTAACGATGAAAACTGCTATCGCTGCAATGGCAATGAGAAACAAATTAGCAAAGGCGGTTTGTTGGGGAGACCGTGAAGGCATCTCTTGCAGAGCTGAAGCTGTCTCAGGGGTATTCCCCTTGTCTATTAGTTCTATTATTGGCTTGGCTCTTTCTACTGCTTCGTTTATCCAGGTGTAGTTGTTGGGCTGGTTGCTGACTATGAGTAGGTAGTGGAGCTCGAAGTGCTCCCCCTTTGTCAGAGTCCTCGCCTCGTCCCTACCGAGTAGGTGTATCTCTATGTTGTCAACATTCGCCCCACTATAGACTGTAGGGTGTGCTGTGCTGGAAGACCAAACGAGGACAAGGGCTGGAGACCCCTTAACCTCACTGTTAAGAGGATTGACCAATGCTATCCACCCGAAACTACACAAAGCATACTCTCTGAGGGCATGCCCAGTCAAACCACGCATATTATAGCTTACAAGACCCTGACAAGTATTCGCCACAGCATCAGCATAGTAGTCTGGATCATTTGCTAACGCTACCCATATTGCTCCGACGGGGTCTGGAATGTTTCTGAGAACTGCTAGATCTGTTTTGACGTACCTGTACAAGTATTCGCCATCTGCCCATATGTAGTGTATAGCTGTAGTCACAAAGTAGTCCCTAAAACCCCAACTACCACTATACACGACAATCTTGCCTTTACCACTAATAACCCTAAAGTCTATAAGATACTCACCGCCAGTTAGCCACCTCCCAGGGCTTAGTACTTGGAACTGAGAATGGTGATGCCCAACCTTCTTGCCTCCAGCTAGGGGATAAACGTCAGAGTTCCCCTGCCACTTATCAGGCTCCAAGTAAATGAGTAGCGTATTCTCGGGGAGCAACCTGACCTCGTAGTGCGTTGCCCCAGCCTTAAAGAGGTAAAGGTCTCTCTTACCGCTTAAGGCATCTCCGGGTTTAGAAGCTAACGAAACGTTGGACACAGATACGAGTTCCGGTATTTGCGTTTTTCTATCGATTAGAAGACTATGAGCAATAACTTCGCTTACTGTAAGGAAAAAGATTATTCCCAGCATGATACCGATAACGGTCAAGGTTTTACTATTTTTTAAGAATTTAAGAAGTTTACAGCACGGCATAAACTTCTCCTCCATTACGCGAACTTTTGAACTTTTTAATCTCCTCTTTTATTCTGTCAATGTTTCCTTGGTACTCCCTCTTCAATGCTTCATAGACTCTATCGGAAACCAAGCCATTCCTTCGCATCTCCTCCAACCTGGACAGGTAGCTCTCATACTTTTTAAGCTCTGCTAGAAGCTCCTTTGCTCTCACCGAGTAGGCAACTCTCTCTGCTCCCCTTTTCTTGGCTATAGCAGCCCTAGCGGTCACCAGGGCAACAGATACTGCTACGCCTGTCAAAGCCATGATTAGAAAGAGTAAAGTGTAGTCTGTTCGCCAAACTGCTCTTACTTTTCTCGGACCATCAACCAAAATGCTGACCTCCCCATAGGATAAAACTGTGTCACTTGAAGTTAAGCCCTCGAAGTGGTCAAAAACCTTCCTAATTGGGAAGCCCAGCGCAGTCTCCCTAAGTCTTAGTTTTACGTAGGAACCTTCATCGTACCAACCGGTCACACCTTCAAAGGAGCTAAAGTCCGAGTATGCCTCAACGTAGTACTGCTTTTTCCAGTTCGCGTAAATGGTCATCGGCTTATCCACGGTAAACATGATCACTGGATCTTTCCCGGTTATGTCTCCACCCCAGCCATTGAAAACAAACCTTTCCTCGCCACTCGCTTGAACAATGGTGCTCAGCACTCTGACGGTTGCCGAGGTCCCTTCATCGTACCATCCTCCTCCCTCAATCACGGAGAACGGTGTTTGAACGTGCACGTAGAACCTGGCCTTATAATTCTCCAGCTTCACGCCCGGTAATAGCTCCAGCAACTTTACCGCTGCCCACGTGTGCTCAACATCAGGAGCTAGCGAGTAGTTAGCTAGGAGCCATTGAAAACCTCCAGTATCAGGGTCGTAGTACTTCCTGAGGAGTTCTACCACTTCCGCCTCGTTGCACTCAGCCTTCTCCTTTAATATCCTCATTGAGGCGAGAACATAGTAAGTCTGCTTGTAATTAGGGTAGTAAAGCCGTTTTAGCCAGTCGTATAATTCATTTCCTAGTCGAGGGTCAAGCTCATTCTTCTTGTTTAATAGATCTAGTGTTGAGAGTGCGTAGTACAAATCTTCAGGTGTTAACGATTCATAGTTCACGAGAGACTGTTTAACATAGCTAAGCACTGCTTGCACATCAACAGCATTCAAGGCGTTTAGCGCCTTCAGCGCTTTTACGGTAAAGTACGTGCTCCAAAGTGTAGATGCTCCACCCTTATACCACCCGATCCCGCCGTCGGGGTTTTGGCTTTCCCTTGCAAGGTTAACGAAGTAGTCCCTTACAGTGGGGGATGGCGCTGTACTTAGCAGCGAGTAGGAAACGATGTTCATCGCTTGCACGCCCGCGCTCGGCTGCCATGCACCGCTTATCGTGTACCCCCAGTGCCACTCCAGGTTTTCGCGAAGCCTATCAACGTTTATGGTGCTTTTTAGGTCTGCACCAATTTCAGAGAGGATCTCCAGCGCAAGCAAAGTTTCGATTGGACCCCTACGACTGCTTCCTGGAGAGTACATGAAGTAGCCATCTTCCCCCTGCAAGCTTGCAACAAAGGACACTAGCTTCTTCAGGTCAAACCTCGAAGCTCTGGGCTGTGCTTGCGAAGCCCTGATCTCAACGGGGAAGAGGTGGTAGAGGGCCATCGCGACAGCTACTTTTGCATGCTCCTCTATCCACCCATCCGCCCAGCCGCCCCAGAGAAGAGCCCCCCTGCCTACTACGAACCCTGCGCAAGCATAAGTTGATACGTTGCCTCTCCTCAGCACGTAGAAGTACCAGCTTGCTGAAGCATTCGTCGTGAGGGGTCTGGGCGCATTAGCCGTGTCAGGCATGCTGTAACCCAGAACGTTGAAAACCAGTTTGCCTAGCTCTGTCAGCCTTGGAACTCCGCCCGACGGGTCGGGCCAAGCCGTAGCCGCAATGCCCAGCCACTTTCCCAAGGTGTCCAGCCCAGCAGTATCCACTTTGAGGAACTCCCATTTCCAGGCACCATCAGGCCTCCTCGTATAGTTGTAAGTAACGTAGAAGAAGCCGTAGCCAACCGGGTTTACGAGAACCCAGCCCCTGTACTTAATGTTCACCGCCAAATCCCTGAAGAAGCTCTGCCAGTCACTCCCATACCTTGGCGGAACAGGCACAAGCTCGCCATGCGCATTTATGATCACAGCGTTAGGCGGAGCCTCGGCTACGAATTTATCCCACCTCTCAATGGAGTCAATAACCTCGATGCTTAAGGAGAGCCCGAGAGCCTTTCCAGCTCTTTGCAGATAGTCCCGAGTCTTTGCAGTAAGCAGCTGTGGGTCAGTCCACCAACCCTGAGACTCCTTCACGCTCAAGATGTATATTGTCGGCTGAGCTAAAGCGGCAGCAGAACAGATTGCAAGCACGAGAAGCAGGAAAAGAGAGACCAGCGCTAGACGCATAACCTAAAAAGACACAGGTAGTTTTTAAATTTTTCAACAAGTAACTGAGGGAAGCTGGATGGTTCGTACTGCATGGGATCCACCCAGCACCTAGCAAAAAATGGATCTAAAAACCCTCCTATAACACTAAATCTTAACGTTAATCCTCGAGGAGGTCTGTGGTAGCACCTCGCAATTCTTCCTTCACAGATTTCGTCAGTAACGCTACCGTGATTCTCCGTAATGCGCCGCAACCAAGGCTAAATCCCTGTAGTCGATGACCCCGTCGCCATTCACGTCTGCAGCGCCCAAATAGCTGGAGTCGCCCTGCCTTGAACCGTACCTTGCTACAATCACAGCCAGATCCTTGTAGTCTATAATTCCGTCGCCGTTCACATCACCTCTAACACCCGGTGCACAGATGATCTCTATGATGTGCGCAGAGAAACGGGGGATAGAGATGAGAACCTGAGCGCCTTTACTCCCCCACAAAACGAGAAACTCTGGCTTTTCATCATCATTCGGGTTGAGTACGTCGGCGAGGTTGTCAGCCATTCCAATCTTTTCCCCATCAAACGTTACACTGACGTCCTCAACTCTCGCTATAGGAAGGCTTCCTTTATCTAAGTCCACAATGATGGTCTTCCCCCTAGGGACGCTTGAGTCAACGTTTAAGACGATCTTCCTCCCCTGAATTTCGCCCTTGATCTCCACTCCAGCAACGGTATTGAAGGATGTGAATTTCCCGTTCCTTACGGCAACCACCCCGCCTACATCTCCTCTTTTCACGGTTTCTGCGTATCTGCGAGCCACTCTAGCGAAGCTCCTAGCCCCGCGCTCGAAAGCTGCATCCCTAATATGCTGCTCAGACTCGCAAGCACCCATTTGGTCGAAGAACTCCCTTACCTCGGGGACTTTTTGGATGTTAGAGGCGACAGCAGATAAACCAGTAGGATCCGCTCCCTCGATAATCCCCTTAATTACGCCCTCGAGGTAACCTCTCATCCCCTCCTTATTCAGTTGGGAAAGCATGCTTATTCCCGCAAAGCCTTTACATTCTCTCTTAGTGAGTTCATAGAGTTCAAGCATGCTTGAATATTCAACGTGCGCCTTAGGTCTACTGGGGTTAGCCATTAACTCGTTGTAAACGGGCTCCGCCAGCTCCGAAGCCCTTAAGAGGGAATTCTCAGCATCTGTCAAATAGAGAAAAGCTATTGAAGTAATGTAGTAGTCTACATCAGCCGTCTCTTTAGCTCTCTCCTTGACTCCTTTTGCGAATTCTGCTATAACACCAAACCTCTCAACGCCCGCAGAGGAAGGCAGCGCTGCGCCCAAAGCCACCTTAGGTATACACCCGGCTAGCATCTCGCCAAATTTCTTCAAGAGAGTAGCTATTGTACCGAGAAGCCTCGCATCCCTGAAGAAACGCGCCCTCTCGCGCAGATAACCGGGGTCTGCAGCAAGAGTGTTAAAAGCTATTTGAGCCGCTGTAGCAATTTTGACGTATACGTCCTCGTCCTCAACAACCTGGTTGCCCGAGTCCAAGACGTACCAGTTAAACTTAGAGAACCTCCACGTGTAGTGGGCGTTCCTATCCTTGTTCGGATCCGGGGGATTATCCGGGGCTGAGATGTTTACCGCATAAAATGCCCGGTAAGTCTCGCCATTATAACTAACAACAACTTCAAAAGGTGTTATCCACAGAGTGGGCGGACCTGCAACCCCCTCAGCTATCAATACATTGAAGCTATACTCTCCCCTCTCAGGAACCCGGGACTCTTGACCGTTCCTGCCAACAATTACTAAGTGATAGGTATGCGTACCAGCACTGTACTTGCTTGAGATCCTCAAGTTTCCCTCTCCCTGCCACCTCCTAGCCAAAGATCCATCCACGTATAAGTCAATCTCTCCGACCTCGCTACCTTCCTGGCAACTGACCGATAACGTGAACTCCACGTAATCATCAATCGTGGGCGTATCAGGTTTCACCGTTATCAATGTGGCACACTTGAGCTCTCCCGCCTTCGTAACTTGGAAGCTAGTCTCATCCTTAGACAACATATCCCCGCTCAGGCAACTCTGACCGGCAGGGCAAGCCACAGCTTTTAGCCTCCACTCCCCCTCAGGGCCCCCAATAATCCTCTTGAACTCGTACGTCCCTGCCCTTACGCCGAAATTCTCAAAAAGAGTCACTATATTCCCGTCAGGGCTCTCCATCCACACTTTCAGGTAGCCTGCATCACCATCTATGCTGCAGTAGAACGAGGCATTTTCGCCAATACTAAAGATGCCGCCTCCGAGACCCCCCGTCCCTTTTCCTCCCTCATTGGTCCAAACATCTACGTTCAGCGCGGGCGCGCTAGTTTGTGCTACCGAATATACTACCCATTTTTTCTCGCCACCCTTAACCGCGTATCCAGCTACGAATAGTTTATTATTAACTATAATCATTTTCCCGATTGGCTCGAAAAAGTAGTCTTCATAATCTTCTGGACTTAAGGACAGGGTAGATTCATTATCTAGATTCTTCGTAGTTCTTACCAGAGCGTTTTTAAAGAAACCAGCTCGTGAAGTTATAGCAAGATAAAAGTGCCCCTCACTGTACACCATCTTATAAGGTATATGTGAGAATGGCATGGTATTAATTTGCTGTAGATCGGGTGATACTTTCAGCAACCACTGAGGCGGCGCAGGTATGTAAGCAAATCCCACCTCGTCGAAAACCACACATAAAAGTGGATATTGAACGTCTTTTGTTGCTGAAAGTGATAAATTCTTATCTAAAACCTCTATTCTTCCGTGACCCTCGCTTAATGAGAGAGCATTTACCGAGCCGACAGCCCAGATTTTACCGTCAACGAGATTTATGCTTACGGAGTGTAATTCATCCCAGCCATCGCTCGGGTTAGATACGTAGCTCTTTAGTATAGAAAGGTCGCTTGGATTCACCTTTATTAAATGCCACCGCGAATCCTTTCCTTCGTTGGAAGAATAATAGCCACCAATATACAGATTCTCTCTATCTGTGACTATGATCCAGGCCTCATCATTCATATCGGATGGATTGTAATGCCTTTCGCCTACTAATTTCAAATCGGAAGTAAACTTCAAGATTAACCATTCTTCATCACCTGGAGCATTATCAACTCCTATAGCATACAGGTAGCCGTCCAGCACAGCGCAGTCATAAAGTGCTGTGATGTTCCCATAGGTGTGTTCCCAGCTGTTTAAAAGCTCCCCAGTGTTCATATCTCTAGCTTCAATAACTGCCCTTGCCCAGCCAGAATAACCTACTACGTAAACAGCTGATCCTATGTTGCACGTCGCGTAAGGCACTCCGTCTCGCCCATACTTCATCCATAACAGCTTTAGTTCCTCTTGAGCCTGCGCTAGCGGGTGAGCCGGTAGCTCCGCAGAGAAAGCTGCTTTCGCGCGCGCCATTGGTGCCGCTAAGTTTACATGTATGCTAATGTACTCTCCAATGTAATACACAGTTTTATCCGTCCACACTTTCTTTTCTTCAGCCTTAACTACAGGAATAGGAAGAAAGCTTAATGTGGCTGAAGTAAGTAGTAAGAGAATCAATCCTAGGCTAAATGGCCTCTTCAATTTTATTCACTCACCACCCTTACTTAAAGAAATTATATTTAAGGTTTTTGCCGACATGTTTGAGCGTAAATGAACATGCTGCAATTTTCCAGTTTACCTGAGATAAGTGAAGTACACACGACAATCTTCTTCTAATGGATTTATCTCCAACTGGATATGAACCTGCACATGCCCATAAGTATTTGTTGCCTACCCGCACCATATCATGCCTGTTTTTGCTCTTCCAGCTTCTTCCTGGCTTCCTGTAGCTCCCTTATTTCTTCTTCGAGCTTGGCGAGCTTCTCAGTGTACTCCTTCTTCAGCTCCTCGTATGCCGTCTCCGTAACCTTTCCCTCAGCCTTAGCTGCCTCCAGCCTCTCGAGGTAATCCCTGTACCTCTTAGCCTCCTCACCCAGCCTCGCAAGCTCGCCATCCAAGTACTCCAAGCTCACGACCCGCGTTCCAGCCTGCGGAGCAGCGGCCTCCGGTTGCACGGTGGGGGGCTTGGCGTGCTCCTCCCTCCTCAGAGTTGCCAAGACTCTGCCTATCGGAGCTGGGAGACCACCCTTAGACAGAAACACCACAGAGACTACAGCCACGACTGCGATTACTGCTAGAAGCGCGTAGAGGGGCGTATAATCCTTCCCCCACTTCACGTAGACTGTTGTTGGCGCGTTGACTTTCACGCGTGCCCACCCCTGCGTTGCATCAAGAGCCTCTATGCTTCCGCCCTCAGCGGTGAAGCCCGTCAGCACGGTCTGGACCGGGAAGCCGAACCTGGTACTCTCAACCCTCACAGTCGCGGTTGAGCCTTCATCCACCCACTCACCCTCCTCAACAAACGCCCTGCCTTCGCCAGGCTCCACCCTCACCCTGTACTGGGTCTTATACAGCTTGTACACTGTTGACGGTGAGCTGACAACCTGCTTGCCAGTGCTCCAGCCCTGGAAAACGTACCTAGCGTCAGCTCCACCATACACAACGCTTTCTACTCGGAAGCTAGCTGTGTCGAGCAGGGAGCCCTCCCTGTACCAGTACTCCTCCGCTCTACAGGCTGGCTCAGGCTTGCACGCAACAGTGACCCTGTAGTACCTGTCCCACCTAGACTCGAGCGAAACTGGTCCAGTAATGGTGAGGGAGATCTCATTATTCTTCGAATACAAGCTGCCACCACTATACCACCCGGCAAACACGTACTTCACGTCGCCCTCAACCCTCTCAACAGGCTCGACAACGCGCAACGATTCACCCTCACCGTAGAAGCCCTCGATTGATGTGGCGTAACGCGTCTTTATGCTGACC
This sequence comes from Thermofilum sp., assembly GCA_020832965.1. The sequence continues at coordinate 12,835 of JAJHRM010000029.1, forward strand.
CTGTGCTCCCTCCTCACGGAGTACTCGGCTGAAACCGTCACAGGCTCGCTAAGCTGGATCGAAAACGGGTTAGAGTAGTAGGAGCTGCCTCCCACGATCCACCTTGAAAAACCGTACGCTAGGCGCGTGTCTCCACTCACCTGCTGGACTAGGCTGGGCTCCGCGTACAGCTCATGCTGCCCGGCGTCCAGCCAAAGCTGAGTCGGCACAGAATACCAGCTCCCGTCAACACGAACCCTGCTGAAGCCAGAGCTCTCCTTGAAGGAGACCTGGACCTGCTTCACGTACTCAAAGGTGACGTCTGTTGAGGAGCTGACAGTTATGCTGGTGCTCCTAGCCCTATACCTTACTCCCGTGCTCACGCTCACAGTATCAGGGTTAACGGTGAGCGTGTACGTACCCTCCTTGAAGCGGAACTCGCGCACAGAGTCAGAGGCAACGTCGCCCAGCTTCTTCCCGCCAGCGTATACGGAGACGGAGTAGCCAGTGGGGAGGCCTGCAACCCTTACGCGCACAGTTATCAGGGGCGATAAGTAGATGCGGTACCAGAGGGGTGCCGCGTTGTAATCGGTGTTCACCCAGCGGGCGCTGTACTCGTCGTAGCTTGTGGCCGCGGGCTCCACCCCGTATATCCTCAGGCTGGAGCGAACTTCGAGCACGTCGAAGAAGCCGGCACCCTGGGCTTTAAATACGTCGAGGATGCTGAGGCAGTCCAGGTCGGGGTTATAGTAGCCCGAGTTGCTGAGCGAGAAGAGCACAGTCACGTAGACTATCTGCTGGTTGTCATCGGCGCCGTAGCCAGCGATAGAAGGCCGCTTCAAGTTGAGCATGTAAACCAGCCAGTTGAGAAGCCCCTTGTAGCAGTCATCGGGGTTCGGGTCGAAGTACTTCTGGCGCCAGTCACTCCAGCTGATACCGAGGGGGTGAATGTATGCGGTTGCATAAACCCTGTCTCGGCTCTCTATGAGGATAACGTTCCCCAAGTAGTAGGACACTCCCTCCTGAGCGTGAGCAAGGGGTATCGTCGCCATGAAAATGGAGAGGATGACTGCGGCTAAGAGTAGTCGCCTAGCCGCGGAACCTCCCATAAGTGATCATGAATACAAAAGGTATAAGCTGATATAAATACGTTGCCTACTGGACTGCTTTGCGAGTATTCACGGGCAATAAGTGCGCGCCGCCTATCTTGCATTTTCGTTTGAGTACCTTTTCCTGGGGAAATATATATAAGGCAGATTACCGTCCTGTTATTCATGGATAAAATAGCCGACCTCCTGGCTATAGTGGCAGCAATCCTGGCTTTAGCCGCTGCGACTTCCGCCACTTTCTACCTGCTAGTTCTCGGGGTCCATCAACCCCTCTACGTGGTATTCTCGATCCTATTGATTGGGGCTTTCCTCCTCCTCATCTACTTCAGCTTTGCGAGGGAGGTCTCGCCCGCACCGATCCGCCAGGCGCCGGAGAGAGCGGCTGTCGCCGCCCCGCAGCCTGTCCTCCCAGCCCAGGTAGCTGCCACTCCCACCCCAACGATCGTCTCCATCGCCCGCTTGGAGACAAGGGACGGGAAAATAATTCCGGTTACTGGTATACGGCAGGTCTTCGGGAGAAGGGACTTCATGGGCTTCGTAGACCCGTCACTGACAAGCGTGATAAGTAGAGAGCACTTCTCCATCTTCTACGACTTCAGGGCAGGCAGATTCTTCATAGAGGACCGCTCAAGCACCAATGGGACGCTCCTCAACGGTGCCGAAATCCGGGGCAAGGGTCCAGTAGAGCTCAAAGACGGGGACGTGATTTCGCCAGCTGGCGTTCTCCAGTTAACCTTCAGGGTTTAGCGCGCGCGCTTTGGGCATATGCTGCAGGTGAGATTTTACTCAGTTTTTTCCGAGAAACTTTTCCATTTGCTGCAATAAAATGCTTTTTTTATCTTGCTTGCCACTAGTAGTAACGTAGCGGCTCTTCGGGGTAAGGGTATTTTAGGGATGCCTCCTAAAAGTAATTTAGACGTAAAATTATTATATCATGAAAGGCATTTAAAAGGTGATAAAGCATGTGGTTAAAATATCGCTCACTTTTAGTGGCTGCAGTCGCATTTGTATGCATACTTGCAGTAAACTTGGCTTACACGCAACCGATGCCCAGCGTTACGCTCCACGGAGTAACTTTTCAGGTGGCGGTTTGCCAAGGCGAGCAGAAAACTTCTCCAGAGTTCCACCAAGGAGAGATAGCATGCATAAGGGCAATACCGCCAGTAGGAGGCACGACCGTAGACGTACAAGTTGACCTGATCCACCCAACAGCGGGCAGAATTACCCCCATGAGCAGAAGAACCCTTACCCTAAACGCCGACACAACTCTAACCGAGGCAAGCTACGCAATTCAGCCGGGCGACCCGGAGGGCGACTACGTTTTCCGAATCTCGGTCTGGAGAGCTGGGGAGCTCAGGGAGGGGACCTTAACCTTCAGAGTAGTTAAACCATCCCCAGAGGTGCCTTGGTGGATAGTTGCACTGATCGTTGCGGTAGCCGCATTTGGAGGCTACATGTACTTGACGAGGCGAAGGGAGGCTCGGGCACAGTTAGCTGCACCAACTCCAGCTGTAGCCGCTGCTCCCGGCGAGGCGACTCAGGTATACGCCCAGCCGCCTGCCACTATTCCGATCAGGACGCCGACGGGGGAGACGCTAACGCTTGCTGCATACTTCGCGGCGGGTACCAAAATGATACCAATAACTACGCTTCCGCAGACCTTTGGTAGAGAGGACTTCAGAGGGCTTGCCGACGAGTCAACGTTGAGGGTCATTAGCAGGCGGCACTTCACAGTTGACTACGATTACCGCCAGGGGACGTTCCTGATTCAGGACGCTGGGAGCACTAACGGAACACTACTCAACGGGGAGGAGATTAGAGGAAAAGGTCCCGTGCCACTTAAG